>CAZMRK010000238.1:0-11457 GCA_964568355.1 uncultured Solibacteraceae bacterium
CAGACTTCTCATGAGTGCTGAAACGAAACCTCTTGTTCTGATCCTTATGGGCAGCAAGTCGGACTGGGAAACCATGCGACATGCCCACGAGATGCTCGACCAATTCGGCGTTCCCCACGAATGCCGCGTCAGCTCCGCGCACCGTACGCCGGAAGCCACCACGCAGCTTGCCGCTGGAGCCGAAGCGGCTGGAATCGAAGTGGTGATCGCGGCCGCGGGCGGAGCCGCCCACCTGGCGGGGGTGGTAGCAGCTCACACGCTGCTGCCGGTCCTGGGCGTGCCTATGGAAACCAAATCCCTGGGCGGCCTGGATTCGCTGCTGTCTACGGTGCAGATGCCCGGCGGAATTCCGGTGGGGACCCTGGCCATCGGATCGGCCGGGGCCAGGAACGCCGCGCTGTTGGCGATTGCGATCCTGGCCAATGCCGGCCGGCCGGAACTGCGGGAGAAGATCCGGCGCTACCGGGCGGAGCAGGCCGAAAAGATCAGCAAAGAAGTGCTGGTTTGAACCCTGACCAAAAAAACTCGTCTTACGCTTGATCGATTCCGGTAGATACCTGATATGCTATCGGGTATTGAAAGCCTTATGGCGAGCGATACTCCCTCCCCAGGCCGTGGGAATTCTCGCCTCGGATGGCTCTTTCTGAGCTCCCTGGCAACCGGAATGACCGTCGAGGTGTTCACACCGCTCGGACTCTTCGGCGGTATTGGCGCCCTGTGTGGATACCTGATGATGGGGGCCTCCCGTCTTTCCTGCTTCGAGCGTTTTCAGCACGTCGAGCTGGCCCGTGCCCTGTGGCCCCTGACGCTCGCGATCAGCTTGATTCTGCTGGTATTTCCGGCTGCGGCGAAGCACCCCCAGCCGGTCCCCAAGCCCCGCTACTAGCGTCCTCCGTCCTTCCAGTAGGCGGGAAGGTCCGGCTCTGTCTCGCGCAGGATCTGCAGGATATCCGTCCGGTTGGAGGCGCTGAGGGAAGCGAAATCCTTGCCCTGTTCCTTGGCGGTCAGCACTTCCCACAGCCGGTAGTAGAAATAGTCCAGCGCCGGTTTGGGCAGGGCGCGGAAGGCATCGCTGTAGATCAGGTAGCTGCACGGGTAGCGAAAGAGCCGGTGTTGCAAGTCGAGGTCGCGCAGCGATCTTCCCTGGTGGTCTCGCGGACCAGCCTTGGCGAACTCCCGTTCAAAGCTCGAAGTTCCGTGGACCGGCGCCTGGAGCGGCGGCTCGGATGTAAAGAGCATGTAGCGCAGCAGCGTTTCCATAGCGCCGTGAATTCTTCGCCGGGTGGAGTCCGACCAGTGGTCGAGGGGTTCCTTGAGTGCTTCGTTCATGCCGCGCTGCTGGTACAGCGCGATTCGTGTCTCCCAGTTCACCCGGGTCATCAGGGAATGCAACCGTACCTGGTGCGCCAGCACCAGCAGAGCCACCAGGTCGCTATCCGGCCGGGGATACGGGGTGAGATCGAAGCGACCCTTGAGCGAGACGACGTTGGCGCCGGCATCCAGATCCAGTTTGTCGGCGTGTTCTTTATCCTTCACCCACACATTGCCCATGTGGCGCTGGGATCCGTGGGTACCGGTCACATACCATCCGCCCCAGCGTTCCTGGAATGGACTTTCCTGGTCGGTCACAAAAGACCCGGCTTGCAGTTGCGGAATACCCTCGCTATCCGGGAAGACCGAGCGAATCAGCAGCCCCGGTATCCCGAGCGTGTTCGGCGATGCGTGGCACTGAAGGCACTCGGGCTGGCGCGTGAACTTCGGCCGGGCGGACTTTCTTTGCTCCAGGGTGTAGAAGATCGAACCAAGGTTCGGATCGACCGAAGCGATTTCGAGATGCTCGCCACCCTGCACCCATCCGACATAGACGTCGTCGTTGAAATAAAGCGCACGTGGCGCGGCCGGGGAGATCAGGGTTTGCTGCAAGCTGGTCTTGGAGAACACCAGTCCCTGCGAGGAGAGAGGAATCCCCAGGTTGGCCAGCAGAGAAAGAAGAAAACCGTTCGGCTCGCGGTACTCCAGCCGGATCTCGCCGGCATCCACGCGTTTCGCCAGACGGGCAACCGGGTCGTCGGGTGTGGAGGACTCGTAGCGGATCGCGTCATCCCCCAGCGGCAGAGTAAACGACCCGGAAAAGGAACTCTGCGCGCCTGCCGGGGCGGCCAGCAGCGGGATGAGAAGGATCGTTGCCGGCAGCCCGGCCTGTCCTGCGCGCACTATCGAACCCCAACGTGCTGGAGCGAGGGCTCTTCGGGCGGCGGCAGGAACGGTTCGGTTTCCGAGGATTCCTGGTGTGTCTGCACCTCATTGCAGACCGGGCAGCAGCGCGAGCAGTACCAGCCGTGTACGAATTCCGGCATGTGCAACACCTGCGGAATCATGCCACAACGATCGCACTCGCCCTTTACCCGGTGACTCAGATGACATGCGCCCTTAGTCAACATCATTTCTTTGGCCATTCCAATTCTAGTAGGATGCACGGCCTCGCGGAAAGTATCGCAAGAATCAGAAATCAAATTGCCGCCCGGGACAAGGACTGATATACTGTTGCTGGGCGAACCGAGTCCCTGGCCGCCATCCCCAGTCCTTCCTTAGTATTAAGAGCTCAGTCCCACGTTGTCTGAGAAAGGATCCCGTGAAGAAAAATCCCAATAAAGCCGAACGCACTGCCGAGACGGCAGGCAACACGCAGAATCCGAAGCCGGCACCCGCCGCGACAGATTCCCAGGAGACTAGCATGTCCAGTAATGTTACACCCCCCACAAGTCCTCACGCTGCGCCGCCGCAACAGCGGCAAACTCTCAATTTGGGAGCTCTGAAGGATCTCAGCATTCAGAGGCTCAACGAGGTGGCCCGGGAACTCGACCTGGCCGGCGTCGGTGGTATGCGCCGGCAGGAACTGATCTTCAAAATTCTGGAGGCCCAGGCGGAGAAAAGCGGCCTGATCTTCTCCCAGGGCGTTCTGGAGTGCCTTCCGGAAGGCTACGGCTTCCTTCGTTCCCCGGAGTACAACTACCTTCCGGGGCCGGACGACGTCTATGTCTCCCCCTCCCAGATCCGCCGCTTTGACCTGCGCACCGGCGATACGGTTTCCGGCCAGATCCGGCCGCCGCAGGAAGGCGAGCGCTATTTCGCCCTGCTCAAGGTGGATGCCATCAACTTTGAGCCGCCCGAGGAAGCCCGCAACAAGATTTTCTTCGACAATCTCACGCCGCTCTATCCGGACGAGCGCGTACGGCTGGAGACGACGCGTGAGAATTTCTCCGGGCGGGTCATGGATCTGCTGACACCGCTCGGCAAAGGCCAGCGCGGCCTGATCGTCTCGCCGCCGCGCACCGGCAAGACCATGCTGCTGCAATCGATCGCTCACTCGATCACCGCCAACCATCCGGAGATCGTGCTGATCGTCCTGCTGATTGATGAGCGTCCCGAAGAGGTCACCGATATGCAGCGCTCGGTGCAGGGGGAGGTAATCAGCTCGACGTTCGACGAGCCCGCCTCGCGCCACGTGCAGGTCGCCGAGATGGTGATTGAAAAGGCGAAGCGGCTGGTGGAGCACAAGAAGGATGTCGTGATCCTTCTCGACTCGATCACCCGGCTGGCCCGCGCCTACAACACCATCGTCCCGGCCTCCGGCAAGATCCTCTCCGGCGGCGTGGATTCCAACGCCTTACAGCGGCCGAAGCGCTTTTTCGGCGCCGCGCGCAATATCGAAGAGGGCGGCTCGCTGACCATCATTGCCACGGCGCTGATCGATACCGGCAGCCGCATGGACGATGTAATCTTCGAAGAGTTCAAGGGCACCGGCAACATGGAGGTCCACCTGGACCGCAAGCTGGTGGATAAGCGCGTCTTCCCGGCTATCGACATCAACAAGAGCGGTACTCGTAAGGAAGAGTTGCTGCTTCCCAAAGAGGAACTGAACCGCGTCTGGATTTTGCGCAAGGTCGTGACCCCGCTTTCCCCGGTCGAGACTATGGAACTGCTGCTCGATAAACTGGGGAAGACTCGCACCAACGCCGAATTCCTCAGCTCGATGAGCGGCTGATCGGGCTTGTTACACTCGGACAGGAGTTGGGCCTGTCACGAGGAGGTCTATGGCCAAGATCGCGCTCATCACCGGAGCCACTACCGGTATCGGCTACGAGCTCGCCCGTTGTTTCGCCGCCGATGGCTATGAGCTTGTCCTGGTCGCCCGCGATGCCGCGCGCCTGGAAGAGGTGGCCCGCGAGATGGGAACAATCTCGCGCAGCCCTGTCCGCGTGATTTCCGCCGATCTGGCGCGTCCCGACTCCGCGTGGACCATCTTCGAGCAGGTGAAGACAGTCGACTGCCTGGTGAACAATGCCGGCTTCGGCGTGCTGGGGCCGTTCACCGATTCCAACCTGAGGCAGGAGCTGGAAATGATTCAGGTCAATGCGACGTCGCTGGTGCACCTGACGAAGTTGTTCCTGAAGGGGATGCGGGAGCGCGGCGGCGGACGAATCCTGAACGTGGCTTCCACGGCCGCTTTCCAGCCGGGGCCGCTGATGGCGGTCTACTACGCGAGCAAAGCCTTCGTACTGTCATTCAGCGAAGCCATCGCCGAAGAACTGCGCGGCTCGGGTATTACGGTTACGGTCCTATGCCCCGGCCCGACCGCCACCGAATTCGTGAAGCGGGCGCGCATGGAAGGTACGCGCCTGTTTCGCGATAAACTACTGGGCTTGATGTCCGCGCGGGAGGTGGCGGAGATGGGATACCAGGCCATGATGAACGGCCGGGTCGTTGTGATTCCCGGGCTGCTGAACCGCCTGGGGGTGCAGGTGCTTCGAATCTCTCCGCGCGCCATGGTACGCCGAGTGGCGCGCCTGTTGCAGGAAAGCTAACGTTCAGAGGAGGCTTCCATCGACGTGCAGAAGACGCCCGCAAAGATCCTGGTAATCGACATCGGCGGCACCCATATCAAGCTGCTGGTAACTGGCCGCAGAATTCCCCTCAAACTGGAATCCGGCCCCAATCTCACTCCCACCCGCATGGTTGCCGCTGTAAAAGAAGCTACCGCCGAATGGAAGTATGACGCCATCTCGGTCGGCTATCCCGGACCGGTGCTGCACGGGCGGCCTATTGCCGAGCCGCACAACCTGGGAGGCGGCTGGGTTGGCTTCGATTTCGGCCGCGCCTTTCGCTGTCCGGTCCGTGTCATCAACGACGCCGCCATGCAGGCTCTGGGGAGCTACGACGGCAGGCGCATGCTGTTTCTCGGGCTGGGCACGGGGTTGGGCTCGGCCATGATCGTGGATGGGATGCTGGAGCCCATGGAACTCGCCCACTTGCCGTACAAGAAAGGACGCACCTACGAAGAGTACGTGGGTACGGCCGGGCTGACCCGCCAGGGGAAGAAGAAGTGGCGGCGCAGCGTCGCGGACGTTGTCGAAAAGCTGAGGGCCGCGATGCGCGCCGACTACGTGGTACTGGGGGGCGGCAACGCAAAATTTCTCAAAACGCTGCCCGAAGGGGTGAGGCTGGGAAACAATCTGAACGCCTTCCGCGGGGGCTACCGCTTGTGGAAGGATGGCAGCGCCACATCCGTGAGCCCGCCTGGTGGCGCGCGCGGTCCGGTGGCGGAACGGAACCGCGCGTAAGAGCAAGCGGACGAGATCTCTCTCTTGCGAGGCTAACGCTTGACCGGGATTACCAGACCCGCCTGGGTCTGGTATCCGCCGATTCGGATCGAGAGCGGCGCATCGCCATCAGCCAGTCCGTCCGGCAATTTCAGATTGAACTGGTAGAGTCCGGGTGCCGCTGAAGAAAGCCCCGCGTAGAGAATGTTGGCCGCAGGCAGTTCCGCGCCGCCCACCATCACCACGTACGGATCGCGCACAGGCGAGAGCCCGTTGGAGAACTCACCCGGCTGCCACACGGGATTCGAGTATCCGAACCCGGTACCGTAGAGCACCACGATGTCGCCGGGTTTCGCCGGAGCGGTGAAGGTGACGATGCTGTTGTTCTGCGACGCGTCGATGATCAGCACACTCGTGGCATCGATTTGAAACAGCGCCGGCGAGTAGAAGTTCCATTGCACCTTCGCCTCATCGGTCGCGACCTCGCCGGAGGTCCCGGGATTCAGAATCACTCGCACGCCCATCTCCCCGGAGCGATTGATGATAGGCGCCTGCGCGTTGATCTGGTTCTGGCCGACGAAAAAGACCGGTGATCGCTGGCCGTCGATCTCCACGGCGATGCAGCCGAACTGGGTCGGCAGCCTGCCGGAGACCAGGTCGCTCGAAATGGCGCGATACAGATTGTTGGGAGGCGCGAAGCCGGAGCCGAAGATCGAAATCAGCGCATTCGGAGAGATCGAAGTCCGGTAGCTGGCCGCATCGGAAATTCCGCTGATTGTAGGTTTCGCGGTCAGACTGCACACCGGCCTCACGATCGCGACGTTGGTATAAATATGGTCGCCCGTGTTGGTGTTGTTGTTATTGGCCGCATTGCCGGCCATATAGAAGATCACCTCGCCTACATCGGTCGCCGGCGGTGCCCACTCCACGGTCCAGACGGCCGGTCCGGGCGTTCCCGGCCGCGTGGAAGCACTGGTATGGCTGGCGAACTCCCGGTCCCCATTGCAGGGCGCGTCCCGATCGTCCGGCAGGCATTTGACCCGGACACTGTCGGTTACGGTGAAGGTGCCCGCCTGTTTGCTCTCATCGCTGTGCAGCCGCGCGGTGAGCTGAAAGCCCCATCGCCGGGCATCGGGATCCTCCACTGTCACGGTGATATTCTGTTTCACCCCCGGCGTATAGGGAGTCGTGCTGATGGTGATTCTCCCCGCCCCCGAATTTACCGGAAATGTCCGATGACACATCGTACAGTTCTGCCCGCCGTCAACCGGGGCGCCGGTATGCCCTACCGGCGGCCCCGCGCTGCGCCCGTAGACCGCCATCGGCAATATTCCGAGTATCCACAAAAGTGCTGGTAGTAATGCGCGTCGCATTCCCCGTTATCCTCCGGTGGAAGACAGTGTACTCGAAGAATTCCTGAGAAAATCCCAGGAATTACGACTTTTACAGAATGTTCACAACTCCTGTACAAATGCCCGCGCCGGCGCTGTCCGGCCTCTATACTAGGCGTAGAGGTATTTGTGGTAGCAAAATCGGAAATTACGCGGCGCGCCTTCGTCGGCTCGATGGCGGCAGCGGGACTCCCTGCCGCGGAGACCGGCGGGTGGGTGCAACTGTTCGACGGGCGCAGCCTGGACGGCTGGCGTCCGAGCGAAAACCAGGCGACCTGGAAGGTTGTGGAGGGCCAGCTTGCCTCCGAAGGGCCTCGCTCTCACCTGTTCTACACAGGACCGGTTCACGGAGCCGATTTCCGGAATTTCGAGCTGGAAGTTGAAGCACTGGCGCGCCCTGGATGCAACTCCGGTGTATATTTCCATACAGCCTGGCAGCCGAACGGATTTCCGGAAAAAGGCTTTGAAGTCCAGATCAACAACACCGCCACCGGGGAGGGCAGCTACCGCGAGCGCAAGAAGACCGGTTCGCTCTATGGGCTGCGCAATATCTATAAACAGCTTGTCCCCGATGACACCTGGTTCAAGCTGCAAATTGCCGTGCGCGGCAAGAATATCCAGGTGAGGCTGAACCAGACTCTGCTGGTGGACTATACCGAACCGGCTCCGGCTTTCATTCCCCCGGGGCATGAGCGCGGCCGTTTCCTCGATCACGGCACTTTCGCGCTGCAAGGCCACGATGCCGGTTCGAAGGTGCGTTTCCGCAGCGTCCGCGTACGCCCGCTCCCCGATGGTGTCGCCACCCCGGGCGGCGATGCTCCGGCCGCGGATGAAACCTTTCGCCGGATCATTACCCTGGGCGCCCGCAATATCCCGATGGTCGACTACCACGTTCACCTGAAGGGCGGCTTGACCCTGGAGCAGGTGCTGGCCCGTTCACGCCGCGACGGTATCCAATACGGCCTTGCCGTCAATTGCGGCAAGGGTTTTCCGGTGCAGGACGACGACGGGGCGCGCCGTTTCGTGGAGAGCCTGCAAGGCCAGCCGGTCTTCATCGCCATGCAGTGCGAGGGGCGCGAGTGGGTCCGCATGTTCACCCACAAATCCATCGACCTGTTCGACTATCTTTTCACCGATTCCATGACCTGGACCGACCGGCAGAGCCGCCGCATGCGCCTCTGGATTCCCGAGGAGGTCGGTACGATCGCCGACCCGCAGGAGTTCATGGAAACGCTAGTGGAGCGCGCGGTCGGCATTCTGGAAAACGAGCCGATCCAGATCTACGCGAACCCGACTTTCCTACCGGATGTGTTAGCCAAAGATTACGACCGCCTGTGGACCGACGAGCGCATCGCTAAGGTAGTGGAAGCAGCCGCCCGCCATCACGTCGCCATCGAAATCAACAACCGTTACCGGCTGCCGGGAATCCGCGTTCTGCGCGCGGCCAAACAGGCCGGCTGCAAGTTCAGCTTCGGCAGCAACAACGGAGGTCCGGACGATCTGCGGCGTCCGGAGTACGGGTTGCAGATGGTGGAGGAGTGTAAGCTCGGCTGGCAGGATTTCTTTATCCCCCGATCCGCTCTGGGCACTTCGTAGCGCACTCGTGTCGACGGTCCGCCATCGGTAGGATACGCTGGAAGGCGAGATGAAAAAGCTGATCAACGATCCGCGCCAGGTGGTGCGCGAGTCGCTGGAGGGCTTGGCCCTCGCCCACTCCGGAATTCTCCAGGTTCTTTTCGATCCCACATACGTCGTGCGCGCAGACGCGCCGGTTGCCGGCAAGGTGGGCGTAATCTCGGGCGGCGGCAGCGGCCACGAGCCCATGCATGGCGGCTATGTCGGCCGCGGAATGCTCGATGCCGCATGTCCCGGCCAGGTCTTCACCTCTCCCACGCCGGACCAGATCGAAGCCGCCACCCGCGCCGTGGATGGCGGAGCCGGGGTTCTGCACATCGTCAAGAACTACACCGGCGACATCATGAACTTCGAAATGGCTGCCGAGATGTGCCAGATGCGCGGTATGGAAGTGCGCGCGGTGGTGATTCATGACGATGTCGCGGTCCAGGACAGCCTTTACACGGCGGGACGGCGCGGCGTGGGCGCCACGGTACTGGCGGAAAAGATCTGCGGCGCCGCCGCGGAGCGCGGCTACGACCTGGCGCGCGTGGAATCGCTCTGCCGCCAGGTGAACGACAACGCCCGCTCGATGGGCGTGGCGCTGACCTCCTGCACGGTTCCCGCGGCCGGCAAGCCGACCTTCACGCTGGCCGAAGACGAAATGGAAATGGGCATCGGCATCCACGGTGAACCGGGGCGCCAGCGCATGCCGCTCGCCACTGCGCGCGAGATCACCGAGCGGCTGGCGGAGACCATCCTGGGCGACCTGCCGTTTCGCGCCGGCGACCGCGTGATCGCCATGGTGAACGGCATGGGCGCCACGCCACTGCTGGAGCTTTACCTCGTCTATGCCGAACTGGAGCGCATCCTGCGGGCTCGCAGCATCACCGCAGCCCGGTCCCTGATTGGCAACTACATCACCAGCCTCGAAATGGCCGGCTGCTCGATCACCTTGCTGCGCGCCGATGACGAATTGCTGTCGCTTTGGGACGATCCCGTGCTGACGCCGGGATTGCGCTGGGGGGTCTAAGCGGATGGCGCTGGCAAGAGAGGTACTTCGAAAAGAAGATCTGATCGCCTGGTTCAATGCCCTGGCGCGCGTCTATGCCGAGAATTCGGCATATCTCACCGACCTGGACGCCGCCATCGGCGATGCCGACCACGGCAGCAATATGGAGCGCGGTTTCGCGGCCGTGGCGGCGGGGCTGGCCGCCAAAGAACCCGCCGATATCCGGTGCCTGCTCCAGGATGCGGCAACCATCCTGATCCGGAATGTGGGCGGAGCTTCCGGACCGCTATACGGCACGTTCTTTTTGCGGGGCGCCGTAGCCTGCGCCGGGAAGGTGGATCTCGATGCCGGCTGCATGGTGGATCTTTTTCAAGCCGGCGTTCAGGGCATCGAGCAGCGCGGCAAAGCCGAGGCGGGTGAAAAAACCATGCTGGATGCCCTGCTGCCGGCTCTCGCCGCCATGCGTGCGGCAGCCCAATCCGGCGGCGGTATCGATCAGGTACTGGCGCAAGGCGTGGCGGCCGCCGAAGCCGGCATGAAAGCCACCATCCCGATGGAGGCGCGTAAGGGCCGTGCCAGCTACCTGGGCGCGCGGAGCGTCGGACACCAGGATCCCGGCGCCACCTCGGCTTGGCTGCTGCTCCGCGCCGCTGCGGATACCTGGCGCGCATGATCGGCTTCGTCATCGTTTCTCACAGCGCCCGGCTGGCGGAAGGCGTCTGCGAACTGGCGGGGCAGGTGGCGCAGGGCCGGGTCCGTCTGGCGCCCGCCGGCGGCACTTCGAACCCCGAAAACCCGCTAGGCACCGACGCCATGAAGGTGCTCGCCGCGATCGAGGAGGTTTGGAGTGAAGACGGCGTGCTGGTCTTCATGGACCTGGGAAGCGCGGTATTGAGCGCGGAAACGGCGCTCGAATTCCTGGATGAGGAGAAGCGCGCCCGCGTCCATCTGTGCGACGCCCCATTGGTGGAAGGCGCGGTCGCGGCGGTCACCCAGGCGGCGGCCGGAGCAACGCCCGAAGAAATCCTGCACGAGGTGCAAGCCGCTCTGGCCGGCAAGGCGGCGCAGCCGGCCGATGGTGAGCCGGGGCCCTCCGCTGCCGAACGCACGGTCACGCTGCCGAACCGGCTCGGGCTGCATGCTCGTCCGGCCGCGCAGTGGATCCGCCTGGCGCGCAGTTTTGCGGCGCGCGTCACGCTCGAAAATCTCACTCGCTCTACCGGGCCGGCGGACAGCGCGAGCATCCACGCCATTCTCGGGTTGGGAGCCCGCCAGGGGCACCAACTTCGCCTCCGTGCGGATGGCCCGCAGGCTCGCGAGGCGGTCAAAGCCCTGGGCGATTTTCTCGCCGCCGGCTGCGGCGAACCGGCGGCGCTTGTCGAAGAGGCAGCCAGCCCGAAAATCGCGGCCGCCGCTCCGGGACAACTGGCCGGCATTCCCGCCTCCGCGGGCATCGCCCTGGGACCGCTGCGACGCCTGCGCTCAACCGCGGTTACCGCGGCGCCCGGCCTGGTCGAGGATCCGGCAGCCGAACATCGCCGCCTGCTTGATGCCATCGCCGCCGCGCAGGCGGAGACCCGGGAGCTCTACCAGTGGGCCTGGCAGCATGCGGGCGAAAAAGAAGCCGCCATCTTCGATGCGCAGGCGCTCTTTCTGGAAGATCCGGAGCTGCTGGCCAGTGCCTCGCGGCAGATCGAGCAGGAGCGCCAGAATGCTCCCTACGCCTGGCATACGGCCGCGGAAGAATTCGCCGGCCGCTTAGCGAAACTCGACGACCCCTACCTGCGAGCCCGTGCCGCCGACGTCGCCGATGTTGCCGCGCGAGTGCTGCGCCGTCTCC
>CAZMRK010000239.1:0-12421 GCA_964568355.1 uncultured Solibacteraceae bacterium
CGGAGGCCAATCCCCTCTTTCAGGTGATCCATGGAAAGAAGGTGGTCTTTCCACTGATCGTCGATCACCTGGAGCATGATCATCCGCTCTGCCTGGCGCATGTTACCCGCGCCCACGAGGTCTTCTTTTTCCTGATATTTCTGCCCAAGCCGCTCGAGGATGGTGTCCTCGATCTCGGCCCGATTCATGCGGGCGAGTTCCGCGGTATCGATCTTGTAGCCAAACTGGCTGAGGATATCGGTTTTGAGCGAAGCCAGGTCCCAGGTATCGGGGTGAGCGTCCTCGGGGCAGCGGTTGTCGATGAAGTACTCCAGGGCGCCGCGGACCATCTCCATGACGCGCTCTTTCTGGTCCGCGCCTTCGAGCAACTGGCGGCGCATGCCGTAGACGGCCTGGCGCTGCTTGTTCATCACGTCGTCGTATTCGAGGATGTGCTTACGCGACTCGAAGTTCTGAACCTCCACGGCTTCCTGGGCAGCCTGGATGCGCTTGGTGATGAGCCGGGACTCGATGGGCACATCCTCTTCCATGCCGAGTCGGAGCATGAGGCGCTGCATGCGCTCGCCGCCGAAGATACGCAGCAGGTCGTCCTGCAAGGAGAGGAAGAAGCGGGAAGCCCCGGGGTCGCCCTGGCGGCCGGCGCGGCCGCGCAACTGGGTATCGATGCGGCGGGACTCATGCCGCTCGGTGCCGAGAATGAATAAGCCGCCGGCATTGACCACTTCGTCGTGCTCGGCGTCCGTCTGGGCTTTGTACCGCTCGAGGAGTTCGTGCCACTCCTCTTTCGCCATCAACTCCGGGTCCTTGCCCTGCTTGCGCGCGGCCTCGCGGGCCAGGAATTCCGGGTTGCCGCCGAGCAGGATGTCGGTACCGCGTCCGGCCATGTTGGTGGAGACGGTGACGGCGCCCTTGCGGCCGGCCTGGGCCACGATGAAGGCCTCGCGCTCGTGATTCTTGGCGTTGAGGACTTCGTGCTTCACGCCCAGGCGCTTCAGAATTCCGGAGAGTTTTTCGGACTTTTCAACCGAGATCGTGCCGACCAGGACCGGTTGGCCAGTGGCGTTCAGTTCCTTAATCTGCTTAGCCGCATTGCGGAACTTCTCCTCCTCGGTGCGGTAGACGATATCGGGATTCTCGATCCGCCGCATGGGCCGGTTGGTCGGGATAACGGTGACATCGAGATTGTAGATTTTCTGGAACTCCGCCGCCTCGGTCTCAGCCGTGCCGGTCATGCCGGCCAGCTTTTTGTACATGCGGAAGTAGTTCTGGAAGGTGATGGTGGCGAGGGTTTGATTCTCGCGCTCGATTTTGACGCCTTCCTTGGCCTCGACCGCCTGGTGCAGGCCGTCACTCCAACGACGTCCGGGCATGAGGCGCCCGGTGAACTCGTCGACGATGATGACTTCGCCATCCTTGACGACATAGTCACGGTCGCGGAGGAACAGCACGTGGGCCTTGAGGGCCTGTTGCACGTGGTGGTTGAACTCGATATAGGCCGGGTCGTAGAGATTGGGAATGGCGAGGAGCTTTTCGACCTTGGTAACGCCCTCCTCGGTAAGCGCGGCAGTGCGGTGTTTTTCATCGATGGTGTAGTCGCCAGTGGTGTATTTCTCACCAGGCTCTTTGCCTTCAATGACCTCGCCGCGCACCAACTTGGGGATGATGCGATTGACTTTGTAGTACTTGTCGGTCGATTCCTCGCTGGGCCCGGAGATGATGAGCGGAGTACGGGCTTCGTCGATCAGGATGGAATCGACTTCATCGACGATGGCGAAGTGGTGGCCGCGCTGGGTGCAGTCCTCCAGGCGGAACTTCATATTGTCGCGCAGGTAGTCGAAGCCGAACTCGTTGTTGGTGCCGTAGGTGATGTCGCAGTGATAGCTGTCGTGCCGCTCGTTGTCGTCCAGGTCGTGGACGATGACGCCCACGGTCATGCCCAGGAATTTATAGAGCCGGCCCATCCATTCCGAGTCGCGCCGGGCCAGGTAATCATTCACCGTAACGACGTGAACACCCTTGCCCTCCAGAGCATTGAGATAGACCGGCAGGGTGGCCACCAGAGTCTTGCCTTCCCCCGTTTTCATTTCGGCGATCTTGCCGCGGTGCAGGACGATACCGCCGATCAACTGGACGTCGAAATGACGCATATTGAGCACGCGGCGGCCGGCCTCGCGCACGACGGCGAACGCTTCGATCAGGAGGTCGTCCAGGGAGGCGCCCTGGGCTAATTTCTCTCGGAATTCAATGGTTTTGGCAGCGAGATCGATATCGGAAAGGGATTGTAAGCCCGGTTCCAAGTCGTTGATGGCGGCGATGATCGGCTGCAACGCCTTGATCTCGCGCTCGTTCTTGGTACCGAAAATCTTTGCCAGAATGGCATCAAGCTTCATAAATGGGGGAAATCCGTATCCTCCATTTTACCCCGCGCGGCGGGGCCCCGTCCTTTCTTTTTCCGGATCGGGAGGGGGGCGAGAACCGGGGGCGTGGGAGGATGCGATCATTGGGGGATGAGCGCTCCGGTGGCGGCGCAACTCGAAGCGGTGCGCAGCCGGTTACAGGCGTTAGCCGATCCCGTTTTTCGCGAAGGGGTCCGGTGGTTCTTTCAGGGGACGGCGGATCCTTATGGCGTACGTACCGCGGCGGTGCGGAAACTGAGCGGTGAGCTGTATCGGGAGGTGCGCGGGTGGCCGCCGGCGGAGCGGAACCGCTTTTGCGGCGAGCTGTGGAAAAGCGGGAAGTTGGAAGAAGGAGTGCTGGCAGTGGCGCTCTACCAGAGGTTTCGCAAGCAATGCGGGCATTGCGAGTTCCACTTGTTCGAAAAATGGATCGACCGGTTTGTGCGCAACTGGGCGCATTGCGACGGCGTGGCGAGTTTTCTGATCGCCGGGGCAATCGAAAATGAGCCGGAATTGATTGCGGAACTGATGACGTGGACCGATTCGCGAAACCTATGGAAGCGGCGGGCGGCGGCGGTCGGACTGGTTTGGGAGGGGCGGAAAGGTCGGCACACGGCCGAAATTTTGCAGGTGGCCGAAGCTTTGCGGGCCGATCCGGAAGTGATGGTCCAGAAGGGGGCCGGGTGGATGTTGAAGGACGCTTACCGGGCGAAGCCGAAAGAGATTGTCGCTTTTTTGCAGTCGCGGGCGGCCCAGACTCCCCGGCTGGTGCTGCGGATCGCGGCGGAAAAGATGACCGAGCGGGACCGCGCCGCGGTGCTGGGGCCGCGAAGCAGGCCTCTCCGGCGGAAAGATAGAAACGGGACGGCTCGTTAGCCGCCGACACCCATGCCGGCTCCGGCCGCGCCGCCGTGCAGCATGGATCGCAGGGCGGTGAGCAGGTTTTGGGCTGAATAGGGCTTTTGGATGAAGCCATCGATGGCGCCACCGAAGCGGCGGGCAGCTTCGGACTGGCTGTATCCGCTGGAAGCGAGTATGCGGATGTCGGGGCGGATGCGGCGCAGCAGCACCAGCGCATCTTCGCCGCTCATCACCGGCATGGTCAGGTCGAGCACGATCGCGCCGATCGCATCGCGGTTGGCCTCCAGAACCCGGATGGCCTCTCTGCCGTTGGAAGCGAGCAGAACCTGGAAGCCGTGGCGCGTGAGCGCATGCTCCGCCACTTTGCGCACCACGTCTTCGTCATCCACGACGAGAATCGTCGTTTTGTCAGCTTCCCGGACCAGCGGAGACTCTATCGGAGCAGGCGCGGCCAGCGGAGCGGAAGTGGCGGGCAGGAAGAAGCGGAAGGTAGAACCGGAGCCCGGGGAACTGATCACCTGGATGGCCCCTTTGTGCCCCTTCGCGATACCCATCACGGCAGCCAGGCCAAGCCCGCGACCGGTGAACTTGGTGGTAAAGAAAGGATCGAAGATTCTGGCCTGGGTCTCCGCATCCATGCCGTGACCGGTATCCTGCACCTCCAGCACCACGTAGACACCAGGCTGGATGGGCTCGGCGGGGAACTGCGTGGCGATCTCCTCAAGGCCTAAAGTTTGCGAATAGGTCGAAACGGTGACTGTGCCGGCCCGGCCCTCGATGGCTTCGGCGCCGTTGATCACCAGATTCATGACCAACTGCTGAAACTGGGCGCGGTCGAGCTCCGCGGCCGGCAGCGATTCCGCCAGATGGAGGACCAGATCGACGTGCCTGGGTATAGAGGACCGGACCAGGGGCACAATCTCGCCGGTTTCGATGGAGAGGTCGGTAGGTTCCACGACAAAGCGGCCACGGCCCGAATAGGCCAGCATCTGTTGGGTGAGGACGGCCGCCCGTTCTCCGGCCTTGAGGATCTGGTCAGCGATCTCCTGCTGCTCGGGGCCATCGATCAACGACTGGAGCAGGCTGGCATTGCCGAGAATCCCGACGAGCAGGTTGTTGAAATCGTGCGCGATTCCTCCGGCCAGCACACCCAGGCTCTCCAGCTTGGCGGCCTGACGAAGGCGCTCCTCCAGCAGGCGGCGCTCGGTGGCATCGGTGATGGTGCCGATCCACTGCACCACTTCGCCATCGGCGGCCATCATGGGGATGCCGCGGCTGGTGACGTGACGGTACTGGCGACCGGGAGTATGCCAGAGGCGAAACTCCGCGTTGAAGCTGCGGCGTGACTCGACCGCGGCGTTCCACCGAGCGGCAACCGAGGGGCTGTCGTCGGGGTGAATAGCAGAATAACCGCCGAAACCACGGTATTCCTGATAGGTCTGGCCGGTGAAGGACTCCCAGCCCGGCTGAGGCGCTACGAATGCCCCTTTGGCATCGGTTTCCCAGACCAGCGACGTCGTACCGGCCACCAGGGTCCGGAAGCGCTGCTCACTGATCTCCAGGGAGCGCTGGGCATCTTTCAGGTCGGTAATGTCGAACCAGGCACCCACGTATCCGGCCAGAACTCCACCGCCTTCGAAACGCGGTGTTTCCGAGCACATCACGAACCGGTAGGCACCGTCGGAGCGGCGCAGGCGGCATTCAAAGGAGTGAGAAGCGTGCCGGGCGAGAGCCCTCTGGCGAGCGTCGAGCACGCGCGTCAGATCGTCGGGATGGATCTGTTCACTCCATCCCGCCTTCAGATCGTCTCCGGAGTGCCGTCCGGTGAACTCCAACCATTGACGGTTGACGAAAGTGACATTGCCATCCGGACGAGCCACCCAAAGCAGGACGGGAGCAGCATTGGCGAGAGTCCGGAAGCGGTCTTCGCTTTCCCGCAGGGCATTTTCGGCGGCGCGGCGCTCGCTGATATCACGAAAGACCAGCACGAAGCCCACGGTATTGTTCTGGCCATCGCGAATGGGGGCGCCGCTGTCATCGATGGGGATCTCCCGCCCGTCGCGAGCAAGCAACAAGGTATGGTTCGCCAGGCCGGCGACCAGACCGGTGCGGCGGACTTTCTCCACCGGGCTTTCCACGGATTCCCGGCTGTACTCATTGATGATGCGGAAAACCTGGTCGAGCGGCCGGCCCACGCAGGCGTCGTCCCAGCCGGTGAGATCCTGCGCCACCGGATTGAGGAACGTAATCATTCCATCGGCGTCGGTGGTGATGACCGCGTCGCCAATGCTACGGAGGGTAGTCTGCAGGAGGTCGCGCACGTGTTCGACCTCCTGCTTGCCGGAAGCGACCGCGACCAGAGCAAGCTCGCGGGCGTTGGTCTGACGGCGCACCAAAACGGCCGCCGCTACCAGCAGGAAGAAGAGGAGGGCACTTCCGCCCGCGGCAATCCCGGCGGCGCGCAGGCGATGGAGATCTTCGGCCTGCTCGATCATCCGGAGCTGGACTTGTCCGGCGTTCAGGAAGCGGGACGTTTCCACGCGAAGCTGGTCCATCAGGGCTTTTCCTTCGTCGGTATCGACGACGGCCAGCGCGGCGGCAAAGCCCTGGGTCTGGCGGAGGGTAACGGTTCTCTGCAGCTCGTCGGACTTGAGCGCGATCAACTCCCCCATGCGCGTGATTCGTTCGCGCAGCGCCGGCTCGGAGGCAGTGAGCCGCTCCAACCTGGCCATCTTCGTCTGGAGGACGGCCTTGGCATTCTGGTAGGTGGACAGGTAGGGAGCCTTGCCCACTAATATAAAGCCACGCTGTCCGGTTTCCAGATCCTTGACGGTAGACAAAACGTCCGCTACCGAAGCCAGCGTCTCCTGAAGGCGCGCGACCTGCAGCCGCGAGGATTGGAAAGACACCCAATCCTGGCGCGCAAAGAAAAAGACCAGGACCAAGGTGACCAGAGCAATCCCAATCCCCCACGTTTCCGATCGCTTCCAAACCGGTGTCGGCATCCCAGTCCGCAATTCTAGCAGCCCGAATCGCGGGACTTCTCTCGTCTTCAATGGCAGAATGGCCGCATTTGTGATGCGGACCCCCTTTTTTGGTGTTCATCCAATGGAGTGGACCCCGAGCGGAGGGTGCGGAGCAGGGCCAGGCAAAGAAAGCACGGGGACGTATAAGCTCGAAGGCATGTTCGGTTAGCAAACGGATCCCGACCAGACGACGCTTTATGGACCCGAGACTCATTACACCGGCCATGGACCGGCGGAACGGCCTGCTGTACCTGGCGACCTATCTGTTTATCTATCTGGCCGCACCGGTTTCCTATATAGGCGTAGTGCAGGCGGCGCTGTGCGACAAACTGGGGGCGAGCGCCACTATCGCCAACCTGCCCTCCGCGACCTACCTGCTGGGCGGGTTTGCCCCGCTCCTGCTTTCGCTGGTGGTGCCGCACCGGTGGGCGCAAAGGGTGGTGGTGTGCGCCAACGGGCTTACAGCCTTTTTCCTGGGGCTGGTGTGCCTGACGCTCGCAGCCAGGCTGCCGGCCTGGATTCCGCTGACCGTGCTGATCGCGCAGGGACTGCTGCAAGGGTTCACGGCGAGCACGGCGCAGGTGTTCACGTTTCAATGCCTGGCCCGGGGAACCACGATTGACGGGCGCAACCGGGCGTTCCAGAAGACCTATTTTCTGACACCAGTCTGTGCCGTGGGGGGCTCGCTGGGAGCACAGCACATTTTGAACGGAGGCTTCCCGGCGGTCCGCTTTCCGAATGATTTTGCGATGCTGTACGCCATCGGATTCGTGTGCATGACTGCGGTGACGGGATTCAGCATGATGTATCAACTGGCGCCGTTGGCGGATGAGCCTCGGGTGCCGCTATTCCAGCACCTGGCGGAGAGCGTCCGCGATTACAGCCGATCCCGCGCGCTGGTGCTGCTGTTCCTGGTGTATGTGCTGTGGAATTGCGCTCTCTCGATTACGCCAAACCTTTCGCTCTATACGCGGGAGGTGCTGGGCCGGGACCCCAAGGAGCTTTCCGGGTTGATCATGGCGGTGCGGTTCGGATGTAAGTCGATTGGGGGCTATCTGCTGGGCGCGATCGCCCTACGCTATGGGCTGCGCAGCAGCGTCATGACCGCATCGCTGCTGCTGGCGGCGGGGACGGTATGGGGCTGGGGCGTACCCGGCTATGCCTTTCTGCTGGCGTTCGGATTCCTGGGTGGTGGCGAACTGGGGGGCGCATACATCCCGAACTATGGAGTCTCGCTTTCGCGAGCGGAAAACACGGCGCGCAATGTTTCGCTGCTGACCCTGGCACAGCCGGTCTCCAGCTTTTCGCCGGCGCTGTTCGGATTCCTGGCGGATCGCTGGGGGTTTGGCGCGAGTTTCGGCCTGGCATTGCTGATGGCCCTGGCGGCCGTGTATCTGACGCTGCGGATCCGGGCGGCAGCGGAGAAAAGAGAACCTACGATGCAGGCCGGCCCAGGCCGATGAGTCATTCGGCGCGGAGGGACTGCATGGGGTCCAGATGCGCGGCGCGCCAGGCGGGCAGCAAGGCCGCCCCGAGCGCTACAGCGATGAGCAGCAAAAAGACCGCGCCCAGAACGGACGGATCAAACCGCTTCACCCCATACAGCAGGGATTCGATCCAGCGAGTGGCGGCCCAGCTTGCGGCAAAGCCGACCAGCGTCCCGGCCGCCACCGGCCGCAGCACCTGTAGGATAACGAGCCGCAGGATCTGCCACCTTGCAGCACCGAGCGCCACCCGCAGGCCGAACTCTCCTCGCCGCCGGGCACTCGAATAGGCCGCGACGCCGTGCAACCCGATCGCGCCCAAAAGCAGGGCAAAACAGGCAAACAGCGTCAGGAGCGTGGCGAACAACCTCTCCTGATGGAGGCTCTCCACGATGAGACCGGTCTGGGTCTTGACGTCCTTCATGATCAGGTCCTGGCTGGCAGCGGAAACGACCTGGCGGATCGAACCTACCAGGGCCAGCGGATCGCCCGCGGTCCGAACGGCGAAGGACCTCCCGGTGAAACCGTAGGAACTCTGGAAGGGCATGAAAACCGTGGGCTCGATCGCGTGGCGGAGACTCTGGTACCTGGAGTCCCGCACGACTCCGACTACTTCCGCTTCGAAGATCCGGCCGCCGGCATGGCGCCGGAGGATCTGTCCGACGGCAGGGCGGTCACCGCACAAGCGCCGGGCCGCTATCTGGTTTAAAACAATGACGGCCTGGGCAGAGGCCGCCTCGCCCGGAGAGAAGGTCCGGCCCGCGAGAACTGGTATGCCCATCGTCTTGAAAAATTCGGGCGTGACGGTATTCATCAGCAGATCTACCGGTTTCCAGCCGGTTCTGCCGGAAGAAAGCTCGGTGCTCACATGCCAACCGTTGATCAAAGGATGCGACATAGCCGAGGCCGAAAGAACTCCGGGAATCGCTTTGACAGACGGGAGGAGGGCATCATACACCGCGCCGGCCTGTTCCGCCCGCAAACCCTGGCCGGCAAAATCGAGGCGGAACAGCAGCAAACGATCGCGAGTGAAGCCGGTATCGACGCTGTATAGGTTTCCGAGCGTGCGCAGGAAAAGGCCGGACCCGGTGAGCAGGATCAAGGCGAGCGCAGCCTGGCCGGCGATCAGCCAGTTGCCGAGAGAGAAGGCGCTACGGCGGGCAGCACTGTAGGCATTGTCCTTGAGCCTGGCTGCGATATCGACCCGGGTGGATTGCAAGGCCGGCGCCAAACCGAACAGCACGGCGGTGCACATGGTTACCAATACGGTGAACCCCAGGATCCGGAGGTCGAGGGAAAGGTCCAACCAGACCGCGTTCAGAAACGGACCCACGGTCAAGAGGCCGGCGACCAGCGGCGTGCCCCACACGGCAAACAGCGCCCCGGCGACAGCTCCGAGAGCCGACAGCACGAGACTCTCAATGAGGAGTTGCCGGATGATGCGTCCCCGGCCGGCTCCCAAAGAAAGCCTCACGGCGACTTCTCTCTGTCTCGCCGCGGAACGCGCCAGTTGGAGGGTGGCCAGATTCACACAGGCCAGCAGGAGCACGATGCCCACAATCGCCAGCAGGATCAACAGCGGGCGGCGTACCATCGTGCGCAGCACATCCAGGCCCTTGTCACCGGGCATCAGAAGGATTTGCGGATTTTTCGCCTGCTGGAGCGCGGGCACGCCGGAATCGGCAAGAAAGGCTCGAAATACAGCGGTCAAGCGGGCGGCGGCGGTTTGCATGGTCACTCCCGCTTTGCGCCGGCCCATGAGTTGAATCCACCAGTAGTCGGGCGCCGTTTTCGGTTTTCCCGCGCGGCGGAACTCGACCGGAGCCACGGTGTCCAGGGCGCTCAAGGGCGCAAAGATATCGGTAGGACCGTCGAATCCCGCAGCCGAGATGCCGCGGAAAGCAGGGTCCGTCACGCCTACAACGGTCATGGGGACCCCATTCAACCGGAGAACTTTACCGAGTATCGCGGGGTCCCGCTCGAGCGAACTCTCCCAGAAACTATGGGTGATCACAATGGCGGCACTGCCGGCCTGGTCATCATGTTCGAGCAAGCCGCGGCCCAGCGCGAGATTCACGCCGATCACCTGGAAGAAATTGCCGGATACCAGAGTCAGGCGTGCCGGACGGCCGCCCGCAGATCCGCTCACGCCAACCTCTCCAGGGCTGAAAAAGGCAAAAGTGTCCACCACATCGGCCACGGCCGTGCGGAAGGCACCGATGGCCGCGAGCGGGAAGGTATTGTAGATTTGCCGACCGGTGGCCGAGTCAAGCCGATCGCTAGAGTTTTTCTTCTTGAGGTCGCCGAAGGGAGACTCGGCGGATGCGTTCAGAATCACAAGCTGCTGGGGATCCGGCACCGGCAGGTGGCGCAGCAGGACGGCATTGACGACCGTGAACATGGCGGTATTGGCACCGATGCCGAGAGCCAGAGAGACGATAGCCACCAGGACAAATCCCGCGGAGTTTCGGAAGGTACGGAACGCATAGCGCACGTCCTGGGCCAGGCAGTCTACCGCGCCCCACCCCCATGCCTCCCGGCTCTGCTCTCTCAGCAGGGTGACGTTACCAAACCGGCGCCGCGCCGCCTGGGCGGCTTCTCCGGCTTCGACGCCATCTTTGCAGGCTTCCTCCGCCTGCATTTCCAGATGAATTTGCATCTCTTCCGCGAGGTCGCGATCGAAACTGTCGCGATAGAAGAGAACCGCAAGCCTGCGGCCAACCCGGCCGATCCAAGACATAGTTTAACTATGCATAGACTGACTCAGGCTGAGGAGAATGTCAAGGGGTCAGGGCGACGAGTGTACGGAAGAGCCTGGATGCGGCCCGCCGAGAGAAGGCTCCACGGCCAGTTCAGGCGGCCAGGGAGCGGGCGGGTGCCAGGTGAGCGCGGCGAGGGCGTTTTCCAGATGACTGTGCGTACGGGCTCCACAAAGGACGGTAGTGACGTCGGGATGGTCCAGGACCCAACGCAGGGCCATTCGTAGGGGCGGGACTCCCCATTGGGCGGCAGTCTGGTGCAGTTGCTCAACGACACGGAAATTCGGCTCTCTGAAATAGACGTCCACGTGGCCGGGGATCACGTGGAAGCGCGTTCCGGGCGGCAGGGCGCTGCGATCGGGGGAATACTTGCCGGCCAGGAAGCCCGCGCCCAGTGGGCTGTAGCCCAGAAAGCCGATCTGCTCTTCGCGGCACAAGGGCAACAGGCCTGTTTCGGCTTCGCGAGCGGCCAGGTTGCAAATCGCCTGGACCCCTTCCAGACGGGGAATCGCGAGACGGCGGCTGATGGCGAGCGCGTCGCGCAACTGGCCGGGTGAAAAATTGCTGCAGCCGGCGGCGCGGATCAAGCCGGCGGCGCGCACCTCTTCCATCGCGGTGAGCGCTTCTTCAAGCGGCGTGCCGGCGTCGTAGCTATGGAACAGGTAGAAGTCCAGGCGGTCTGTCTGAAGCCGTTCGAGACTGGCTTGCAGGGCCTCGCGCAGATGCGCGCGGGTGAAGTTGGTGGAGACTTTGCTGACCAGCACGATGCGGTCGCGCATGCCGGTGAGTCGCAGCCATCGTCCGATGATCTTTTCCGAAGAGTGATGTTCGCCGGAGACTTCGCGCACATCGTCCACCTGGAAGGCCGACTTGCGGTAGTCGCGTGCCTGGCCGCCGCCATAGGCTTCGGCGGTGTCGAAGAGGGTAATGCCCTGCTCGACAGCGTAATCCATCAGAGCGAAAGAGGTCGCCTCGTCGACCTCGCGGCCGAAAGTGGCGCAGCCCAAGCCCAGGCGCGGGACCCGGATGCCGCTCCTGCCCAGTTCACGAATTTCCATAGATCCCGTCAAGCGGCCACCGAGTAGCGCACCAGATGTTGTACTTCGACCGGCAGCTTTTCAAAGACATCCGGCGGCAGCGACGGGACCTGCGAGTCCTTGCCGTGATGCGCTTCCACAATCTGCTCGCGATCCACGGTACCGGGGCGCAGGGGATTGATGTTAAGCCACCACGGCGCATAGCGGACGATGACGGCGACGCGCGGGCGATCGGTGAGATTGGGCGCGACGGCGTGCCAGAGCCGGGCATCGAAGACCGCAACGCTGCCGGCGCGGCCGCGCAGGCGGGTTTCGCCCGGATAGGGCACGATGGGCGGGAAAGGCCCGTCTTTGCGGGGATGATCGGGGCGGCGATGACTGCCGGGCACGACAATGGTGCCGCCGCCGGCCTCGGTGAAATCGCTGAGCATCCACATGGTGACGATGTGCATGAGGCAGTCCGGATAGGGTGCGGGGATGCGGGCTGCTCCGGCCTGGTTATAGGGCCAGTCGGCGTGCAGATCGCCGCGTGGGATGCCGGGCGCATTGATGGTGCCGGTGAACATGGAGATGCGGCAGTGCGGACCTAGAAGCGATTCGATCAGCGCGAGCAGCCGCGGTGACGCGAGATAGGGGGCAAGCGCCTGGTTGAAACGCAGGAAACCGGGTACATACCCGGAGGGTAGCGGGAGCACGGTGTGCTTGTAGACGTCGCGCAGCACGCTGTCGTGAACGGCTGCCACCTCATTCTGTGGAATCAAATCATCGAGATAGCAATAACCCTGGGAACGAAACTGCTCTTCGAGAGAAGTACTCATAGGCTGAGACCCTTTTCTCCTGGATCGAGTGCGTTGTTTC
>CAZMRK010000240.1:0-2709 GCA_964568355.1 uncultured Solibacteraceae bacterium
GCATCGACAAAGCGGACCGAGCGGGGGATCTTGAAATGGGCGATCCTTCCCTGGCAGAACTGCCGCACTTCTTCTTCTGTCAGGCTCTCGCCGGCACGGGTGCGGACCCAGGCCACAACGGTTTCACCCAGCCGGGCATCCGGCACCCCGATTACCGAGACGTCGGCGATTTTGGGATGGCAGCGGAGGAAATCTTCGATCTCGCGAGGGTAGATATTCTCGCCGCCGCGGATGATCATGTCTTTCAAGCGCCCGGAGATATAAAAGCAGCCATCCGAGCGCATGGTGGCAAGGTCGCCGGTGTGCAGCCAGCCGTCCGGATCGATGGCGCGCGCGGTGGCCTCGGGCTCGGCGTCGTATCCCTGCATGACGAGATAGCCGCGGGTGAGCAGTTCGCCGCATACCCCGGCTTCGACCGTGTTTCCTTCCGGATCGACAATCTTCACCTGCGTATGGGGAAGCGCCCTGCCCACGGTCGAGACCCGCAGGTCCAGAGTGTCCGTAGTCGCCGACATCGTGATCACCGGTGAGCTTTCGGTTTGCCCGTAGGCGATGGTCATTTCGCGGCAGTGCATCTGATCCACTACGCGTTTCATGATCTCGATGGGACAAGGCGCTCCGGCCATGATACCGGTGCGCAGCGAGCGTAGATCGAAAGAGGCGAACTCGGGGTGTTCCAGTTCGGCGATGAACATGGTGGGGACACCATAGAGCATGGTACAGCGCTCGTCCTGGACCGCCTGCAAGGTTGCCAGAGCCTGGAACTGGGGGGCCGGCAGCACCAGCGGGATGCCATAGACCAGGCACAATAACGAGCTCATGACGCAACCAAAGCAGTGATACATGGGCACGGGCGCGCACAGCTTATCGCCCGCCGATACGCGCATGGCATTGCCGATCAGCCACGCGTTGTTTACGAGGTTGCGGTGGGTCAGGAGTACGCCCTTGGGGGATCCGGTGGTACCGGAGGTGTACTGAATATTCACCACGCGGTCGGGATCGGGCGGCGGAGGATCGTAAGGCTCTCCTTCGGCCAGCATCCGATCCCAGGACTCGCTCCCCAGCAGAACGGCGTGAGGCAATGTCACACTCTCCAGCGCCTGGTTGAGGATTTCCAGAAAGTTGGTTCGGGTGTCCTTCTCGTGCAGGAACAGAACCTTCATGCCGGATTTTCGCAGGACAAAGCTCAGCTCGTGGGACCGATAGGCGGGATTGACGTTGACCAGAACCGATCCCGTAAGAGCGGTGGCGATCTGGAGATAGATCCACTCGGCGCAATTGGAGGCCCACACGCCGACCCGGTCCCCGGGACGCACGCCCAAGCCCCAAAGACCGCAAGCGGTGCGCCGGGCCTGTTCGGACAGATCCCGCCAGGTGAGCCGGAGGCCCTGGTGGCGGGAGACCAGAGCCTCGCCGAAAGGATTCGCGGCCACCGCGGCGGCGAGCGCCTGGCCGATGGTTTTCTCCAGCAGAGCGGGCGTACACGGCCCGGAAACCTGGCTTTCGATCCTGCTTGACATGGCTCCGCGCCCGCATGGCTGCCAGCGGGCTCAGAGCACTATATCAGAGCTTCGCCGGAACGACTACAGGGCTTCCGCTTCTTTTTGCAGAAGCTGCCAGGCGCGCTGCACGTGTGCCCGGGTGGTGCCCATATTGCCGATCGACAGGTGTATGGTGAACTTTCCGTGGAGCGCGGTGTGCGACAGGAAGACCTCGCCGGACGCGTTGACACGATCGAGCAGCGCGCGATTCTGTTCGTCCGATCCTTTGTAGCGGAAACAGAGCACCGAAAACACGGTGGGCGCGGCCAGCTCGAAGCAGGGATGCGCCTCGATCTGAGCGGACAGCTCCTTGGCCAGGGCGATCTGGGAACGCATGATGGCGGCGAGCCCCTCATGGCCGTAGTAGCGCATGATGAACCACAGCTTCAGCGCACGGAAACGGCGGCCGAGCGGCACGCCGTAATCCATGAAGTTCACCACGCGGCCGTCTTCGGCGGTACGCAGGTACTCAGGGATTAGCGAAAAAGCGCGGCGCAGGATCTCCGGATGCCGCGTATAGAAAACGCTCAGATCCACCGGGGTGAACAGCCATTTGTGCGCGTTGACCACGATCGAGTCGGCGCGCTCCAGGCCGCGAAACAGCGGGCGCAATTCAGGCACGATGGTGGCCGAGCCGCCGTAGGCTCCGTCGACGTGCAGCCATAGCCCGTGCTTTTCGGAAATATCGGCGAGAGCGTCCACCGGATCGACGCTGGCCGTGGAGGTCGTCCCGATCGTCGCGGAGATGCAGAAGGGGTGCAACCCGGCCGCCAGATCCTGCTCGATGGCCTGCTCCAGCAGATCCGGCCGCATGCGGAATTCGGCATCCACGCCGATCTTGCGGACATTCCGCTGGCCGATCCCCAGGGTGATCGCTCCCTTCTCGATCGAAGAGTGAGCCTGCTCCGAGGTGTAGAGGATCAAATTACCCTGGCTGCCGCGGCGCCGGACCTCCGGGTCGGCTTTTTCGCGCGCGGCGGCGATGCCGTGCAGGCTGCTGGTAGAGGCGGTGTCGTAAATGATGCCGAAGCGTTTTTCAGGAAGGCCCATCCATTGGCGCAGCCAATCGAGAGTGACCTGCTCCAGCTCGGAAGCCGCCGGGGAGGTTTTCCAGAGCATGGCGTTGGCGTTTAGGGCGGCGGCCAGCAACTCGCCGAGGATGCCGGGA
>CAZMRK010000241.1:0-13795 GCA_964568355.1 uncultured Solibacteraceae bacterium
GCGCCTTACAGATCCGGCTGATTTTCCAGGCTGCGCCACAAGTACCAGCTTGCCACCGTGCAGTAGGGATGCCAGCGCTGCCCGAGCACTTCCAGTTCCGCCGGCTTAGGCATTGCCTCCAGGCCGTAGGCCTTTCGTACCGCCACACGAATTCCCAGATCGCCCACTGGCAGCACGTTGGTTCGCCTCAAGGCGAACATCAGGAACATGTGGGCGGTCCACACCCCAATACCCTTCACCTGCGTGAGCCGCTCGATGACATCCTCATCGCTGAGATCCGGCAATTCCTCGAATACCAGTTCGCCGTTGCGCGTGCGCCGCGCCAGATCGCGGATATACTCGGTCTTCTGCTTCGAGAGGCCGAGCGATCGCATACGCGCCGGGCGTAGTTTCAAAATTCCTTCCGGCGTCAATTTGCCGCCAACTACCGCCCCCGCCAACCGATCGAAAATCACGCGCGCCACTTTTCCGCTAAGCTGTTGAAAGACAATCGAGCGAACAAGTGTTTCGAAGTTCGGGTCGCGAAACTGGATGCGATAGCCGCCAACCCGTTCGATAATGGCGGAAAGTACTGGATCCGTGCTGGACAAATGGAGAATCGCCTCTTGCATGGGGAAACAGAAGATCCTTCTCGTACGTCCCATTATTGTAGCGATATGGCGCTCTCTCAAGCTGGCCGCATTCTGTTGACTCTCACCCTGCTGGTGTCGCCTGCTCTTTCGCAAACGCCAGCCAAGCCCAGCGAAGAGCTGCCGCCCCCTATCCAGGTGGAGGTCAACCTGGTCAACGTCCTGGCCTCGGTACGAGACAAGCGCGGAGCGCTGATCAGCAATCTTACCAAAGACGACTTTACCGTCTTTGAAGACGGCAAGGCCCAGCCCATCAAGTACTTTACACGGGAAACCGATCTTCCACTCACCATCGGCCTGCTGGTGGATGTCAGCCGCAGCCAGGAAAACCTGCTCGAAACAGAACGCCGCGCCGCTTTACAGTTTTTCAGCGAAGTGCTGCGCAAAAAGGACATGGCCTTTATCATCAGCTTCGGCGAAGAGGCCACCCTGGAGCAGGATTTCACCAATACCCAGCGATTGCTCAGCCATGCGCTCGATAAGCTGCATGTCAGCGCCCCGGTGGGAGGTCTGCATCCCGGTCCCGTGCCCACTGTAAGCCAGCCTCGCGGCACGGTGCTTTTCGATGCGGTGTACCTGGCGGCCAAAGAAAGGCTGCAAAGCGAGGTGGGGCGCAAGGCCATTGTGCTCATCACCGACGGTGTGGATCAGGGAAGCCGTCTCAAAGTTTCCGAGGCTGTTGAATCTGCCCAGCGGGCCGATTCGGTGGTCTATGGAATCTATTACTACGACCCCAGTGCGTACGGCGGCGGCTTCTTCGGCCACCCCAGTGATTCCGACCTGCAAAGGATGAGCAACGAGACCGGCGGACGCGTCTTTAAGGTGGACCGCAAGCACACCCTCTCCGACGTCTTCAAGGACTTGCAGGAGGAGATGCGCAGCCAATACTCGATTGGCTACACCCCCACGAACGAAGCTCGCGATGGCGGCTACCGCCACATCGAGATCCGGCTCAAGGACAAGAACCTCAAGGTACAGGCGCGCAAAGGCTACTACGCCAGCCGCAAGTAAGATAAGCTGTAGCTGGTTTCTATGACCAGCCGACGAACGTTTCTGAAAACCGCCGCCGGAACAGCACTGCTTGCTCCTTCCGCACCGGCTGCGAAACCCCTGCCCGAGGACGATCCCGCTAACGTCAAATTCGCCCACCGCATCGACGCAGCCAGTGTGACCGATGACGAGTTGCTCTTTCTGCAGCAGATCGGGCTGCGTTACGCCCGGGTCGAGTTCGGCGATCGTCCCACACCGTACGAAAAAATCCGTGCCACACAGGAGCGCTTTGCGCGCTTCGGTATGCGTATCTATTCCGGCGTTCACTACGCCTATCGGCGCACGCGAGTGCAGCTCGGCCAGCCTGGCCGTGATCAGGACATCGAAGAGTATGGCGCTTTCTTGCGCGATTTAGGGCGGCTGGGCATTCCGATTTCGTCTTACGACTTTCATCCGGCGAATACTTACACGACGCGCATGGTTCGCCGCCGCGGCTATCTCACTCGCGAATTCGATCTCGCCGAATTTCGTGCGAAGGTCGAAAAGCAGCGCTTCGAGCGTGAATATTCGGCCGAAGATATCTGGTCGGCGTATACCTACTTCATGAAGGCCGTCCTCCCGGTCGCCGAAAAGGCCGGTGTGAAGCTGGCATTGCACCCGGATGATCCGCCCTTGGCGAAGATGAACGGCGTGGCCAAGCTCTTCACGCATTACGACGGTTATCATCGGGCTGAGCAGATCGCCGGTAGCAGCCGCTATTGGGGTCTCACCTTTTGTGTAGGCACCTGGTCCGAGGGCGGAAGCCAGATGGGCAAGAACGTCTTCGAGATGATCCGGGATTTTGGAGGACGGGGCAAACTGTTCGAGATTCATTTTCGCAACGTAACCTCTCCTCTCCCACGTTTTGTCGAGACGTTTCCCGATGACGGCTACATGGACATGTACCAGGTGATGAAATCCTTGCGGCAGGTTCGCTTTAACGGAGTGGCGGAGCCTGATCACGTTCCGGGACTGGCCGGGGATACAGGCCTGCGCCGCGCCGGAACGGCTTACTGCCTGGCCTGTATGCGAGCCTATCTCCGCCGCGCCAACGAAGAAGTGGGGTGATTACGCGCCCTTGTTGCGTTTCTTCGCTTTCCGTGCGCCTTTCTGCGCGGGTTCCACAATCGAGAATTGAAGTTTCTTCTCGGCCTCATCCACGCGATCCAGGCATACGCGCACTTTGTCTCCGATCGAAAACTCCCGCCGCGAGTACTGCCCGATGATCTTTCGCACGTTCTCGTGAAATGTATACCGGTCGCCCGGAAGGAGGTCGATCGGTATCAGGCCCTCCACAAACAGGTCTTCCAACTCCACAAACAAACCATACCTGGTCGTGCTGATGACCAGGGCAGGGAACTCCTCGCCAACGCGATCCACCATGAACTTGACCTTCTTCCACTCCACCAGATCGCGTTCGGCTTCCGCTGCCCGCCGCTCCGACAGCGAACACTCCTCGGCCACGGTGCGCAGTTCGCTCTCTCCGGGAGTGGGCAGCCCGGCCAGCACGTCCCTTAGCAGCCGGTGTACCGCCAGGTCCGGATAGCGCCGGATCGGAGACGTAAAGTGCGTATAGGTATCCGCGGCGAGGGCGAAATGGCCGACGTTCTCTACGCTGTAGCGCGCCTGTTTCAGTGATCGCAGCATGAGGTAACTCAAGATTCGCTCTTCCGGCTTGCCTTCGATCTTCTTCACCAGACGCTGATAGTTGCGCGAAGAGATGCTTGCGGCGGCATCGGCCACGACGATCTCTTTGCGGACTTTGCTGCCGTCGCGCCGGCGGTCGGTGATGCCGAATTTTCTCACCGGGATCGCGCCCACGCCAAGCGAATAGCCGAAATGCGCGGCTACTTCCTCGAACTCCATCACTCGCCGGGGATCGGGCGTCTCGTGCACGCGGTAGAGCGAAGCTGCAGCGTGCGCCTCCAGGTGCGACGCCACTGCTTCATTGGCGGCCAGCATGAACTCTTCGATGATGCGGTGCGCGATATTGCGCGGAGCGCGCCGGACGCCAATCATCGCGCCCCATTCGTCGAACTCGATCAGCGGCTCTGGCAGATCGAAATCGATCGACCCGCGCCGCTCCCGGCGCCGGTTCAGGATCAGGGCCAGTTCGCGCATCAGCTCGAAACGCGGCGCCAGCTTCGCGTACTCCTCCCGCAAGGCGGGGTCGCCTTCGAGGAGCAGGTGTACTTTGGTATAGGTCATGCGCGCCGCGCTGCGGATCACGCCTGCCGTGAACTCCTGCCGCACCCGGTCGCCCTGATGGTCAAACTCCATGAGCGCCGAAAGTACCAGGCGGTCTACCTGCGGATTGAGCGAGCAGATGTTTGTGGAAAGCTCGAACGGCAGCATGGGCACCGCGCGATCCGGGAAATAGACGCTGGTGCCACGCAACCGCGCTTCGACATCGATCGGCGACCCGGGACGCACATAGTGACTCACGTCGGCGATGTGCACGTCCAGCGCATAGTTGCCGTTCGGCAAATGCTCTACCCAAACCGCATCGTCGAAATCGCGGGCAGTCTCCCCATCGATCGTGACGATCTCCCGATCGCGAAAATCCCGTCGCCCTTCCAGGTCGGCTTCCGAGATCGCTGGCGGCACCTGCCCGGCCTGCTCCAATACCTCCGGCGGGAATTGGTTCGGCAGGTGGTGCTTGCGGATCACGATCTCCACATCGATGCCGAAATCGTCCGGATGTCCCAGGATCTCAATGACTCGTCCTACCGCCCCCGAGCCGTGTTCGGGGTAATCCAGCAGCTCCACATTGACGATCATGCCGTCCATGTGCTCCGGATCGGGCACCTCCACGGTCTTAGCCCCGATGCGGTTCACCGGATGCCTTTCGCGGGGCATCTCCAGACCTTCGGGAATCTCGATCCACTGGTGCAGCCTCTGGTCATGCGGCACCACGAAGTACCCGCGGCGGCCAACGCGAAACTCCCCGACTACGGTAGGATGTGCGCGTTTCAATACCTTCACGATCTCGCCATCGGCGCGCCCGTCCGGCCCCACTCGCCCGATGCGAATCAACACCCGGTCGCCGTTCATGGCCTGCTGCGCGGAGTCGGACGGAATGTAAATATCTCCCGTGATGCCCTCCAGCGGTCGGTCGGAGATCAGAAAACCATAGCCGTCACGGTGGGCCTGCAGACGTCCCACGGCAAATTCGCGGCTCCGCGAGGTCACCACGTAGTGTCCGGAGCGGGCTTCGACGAGCTCGCCGCGCGCCACCAGCCGCGCCAGGGCAAGCTCCAGGTCTTCGCGGTCGGAGCCCTTCAGGTGCAGTTCCTTGACCAGTTGCTTGAAATTGGATTTGGCGTGCGGCAGACGGGTGATATGGTCCAGCAGGGCCGCGTCGGTCATGTTCCAATCATATCGGGTATTTTTTGCTGCACGCCGAAAACGCCGGCAGCGTCATCTCCTAGCAGTCCTTCGAGCCGAGGTCTTATGAAATACCTGGCGTTGTGGCTGATCCCGACGGCGCTGTTCTGCGCTCAGGCCCGCTATGCCCGCCTGGGCGACTTCGAGGGAAGTGTGGAGGTCCAACTCCACCCGGCCGATTCATGGCGGCCGGCGCTGCGCAACCTTCCGCTCCCCGAGTCCACCTGGCTCCGTACCGGGCCGCAATCCCGGCTGGAAATCGAGTTTGACGAAGGCACCGCGGTCCGTTTTGGTGGTGATTCTCTGGGCGAGCTTTCCGATTACTCGCGTCTGTCCACGGGGCAGCGAATCACAATAATCTCGCTCGACCGCGGCGTCGCCTATCTCACCGGTCGCGCCGAAAGCCGCGACGCGCTGCTGTTCGCCGTGCCGGGAGCGCAAATTACGATTTATCGCGAGACGCGCGTCCGCCTGGAAGCCCGCGACGAATGGAGCCAGATTGCGGTGCTGGAGGGCACGGTGCGCTTCTCGTCGCCCGCCGCCGAATTGGACCTCAAAGAAGGAAGGACGATACGCGTGCGGCCACAGGCTGCCAGCCGGTTCTACCTTTACGATGAGATCGCTCCACTTGACACCGACCATTGGAACGAAGAGCGCGACAAATACCTGGCCACTGTGGCTCCTGCCCCGCAGTTCGCTGCAACGCATTACGGTCTTGCCGATCTCGGCACGGCTGGTTCCTGGGTCGAGACGCCGGAATACGGTACGGTTTGGAGACCGAAAGTAACGGAAGGCTGGGTTCCTTTCCGAAATGGAAAGTGGGCTTGGTACGACGGCCTCGGCTACACCTGGGTCAGCGCCGATTCCTGGGGTTGGCTGCCTTACCACTACGGCCGCTGGATGCAGAACAACACCCTGGGGTGGTTTTGGGTACCAGGTAGGAATGCGACCTTCCATCCCGGCGATGTCTATTGGATGCAGGGCGCCGGCCTGGTTGGCTGGGGTCCTCTGGCGCCGGACGAGACCTGGCGGTCGCCGGCGGTGCCGCGCCTCTACCTGCATACGCATACCACCTTCGCTGCGTTTACGCAGGAGACCCGCCAGATCGATCCTGTTGCCGCGCCGGCGCAAGTGAAGGAACCGCTCGTAACCGCGCACTTCGCCGCAGTCCTGCCTTCGCCATCTTTACCCGCCGCGCGGCTGGACGCGATCCGACCCGTGTTGCGCGCGGGGAGTACGCGTGTCGTGCCGGTCCTCGAAGGCGTGACGTTTCCCGACTCGCGTGATCCCTTACCACCGCCTTCTTCAGTTCCGCCATCTTCGCCATCGTCATCACCCCCCCCGCGACGCCCGGCACCGGTCTACACGACGCAGCAGATGCCGCCGCAACCGCCCATGGTGATCGTGACCGAGCCGGCTCCGTCTCCACCCGCGCCTGAGCCGCCCGCGGATAGTCTGTATCTGGCGCCTGTCTATACGGGCATCGTTGTCGTGGATCCACCGCTACACCACCACGACCGCGACCGGGACAGAGGGCGCGAGCGTGACCATCGTGGCAACTCTCCGCCCGCGCAGGTCACCGTACAGCCATCATCATCTTCCGCCGAGCCTCCGGGCGATTCCGTGCGAAAGAGTGCCCTCGACACCGCGGCAGGGCGGCAAAGTGATGACCGCAGCCGGCCCCGTCAGTAAAAGGGGCTTTACCGCATCCCGGCCACTCGGGCGATCTCGGCCTCAGCGAGGCGATAGGCCAGCCGCGCCTGCAATTCATCGAGTTCCGCGCTGCTTGTAGCCGCCCGGGCTTCTTTATTTTTGGCCTCGCTGGTCACCCCGGCCCTGAGTTGGTCGCTGCTCAGGCGCTCGCTCTCACGCCGCAGCGCCAGGGCCTCAGCCGCCACTTCGATCATGCGGCGCGACCGGTCCAGTTTGCGGTACGCGCGGCCCACATCCACGGAGATGCGGTTCGTGATCCGCCGGACATTCTCCTCAGCCTGCGCCAGCAGCGCCTGCCGCTCTCCTACAACCCCTTTGCGTTTTCCCCAATCGAAGAGGTTCCAGTTCATCTGCAATCCGAACGTGCCGAAATTATGAGTCACGAAGGGCACGCCCGATTGATAGGTCTGGCGCACAAAAGCTCCCAGGTTGGGAACGTACTCGTAGCGGGCCGCGGCTACGGCGCTCCGTGCCTTGGCTACCGCCTCTTTGGCCGCCCGCAATTCGGGATTCTGTGCCAGAGCGGCCGTAAGGTACTGTTCGTAGGTCAGCTTTTCGCCAGAATCGGGTTCCACAGCGGCCAGGTCCAGTTCCGTGTCGAGAGGGAGCCCCAACAGGTCGTTCATCTCCGCCGTCAAATCGGCACTCTGATTTTCTGAGGCCAGAAGCGATTGCCGGCTCTTCAGGAGTGCCGCCCGGCCGCCAATCACCGCGACTTCCAGGAGGCTTCCCGCCCGCAATCCGTTCTCCGCCTCGCGCAGCGTCTCCTCGCCGGCGGCAATCTCCGAGCGGATCACCTCCATCCGCTTGTGCTCCGCCAGCAGCCCGTAGTAGAGCTGATGTACGGCCAGCACCACCTCATCCTCGGCCTTCTTCAATTCCGCCTCCGAGATCCGTTCATCGGCGGATGCCACTCGGCGCCCTTCGCGGATCTTGAGCAGTTGCGTCAGCGGCTGTCCTAGCGTGGTGTTCAGCAACAGGATGCTGGTCGAGCCCTGGTTCAGAGCTACCTGCTGCGTGGGAAACGGCCCGAGCCCGGGCAGCGTTCCCAGCCCTCCTGCCGGCACGGTCACCAGTTGCTTATCGGAGAGGCTCATCAGCGACGTGTCGTTCGAAAGCTGCGGAAAATAATCCGCCCGCGCCGTGATTACTTTCTGCTGCTTCTCCTGCACGCGTGCCCGAGCGATCTTCAGCGCCGAGTTTTGCCGCAGCGCCAGGTCTACCGCCTCCGGCAGCGTCAGCTTACGCACTTCCGCCTGGGATGGCTGTGCGGCCAGAACACAGCCGAGCAGCAGCATAGCTATCGCCGGCGTGTTCGGTCGGTGAGTACGACGCTTTACCAGCACGAATAGCACTGGCACCACCACCAGAGTGAAGAACATGGAGGAAACCAGTCCTACCGCGATCACGCTCGCCAGAGGGCTCCACAGGCTTGACCCGGATACGATCATGGGGGTCACGCCGACCGCCGCCGCCATGGTTGTCAGAAAGATGGGGCGCAGCCTGCGCTCACCGGCTTCAGTGGCCGCCTGCTCCAATGGGTGGCCTTCTCGCAATCTCTCGTTGATATAGTCCACCAGGATGATGGAATTCCGCACGACGATGCCGCAAAGGCTGATCAGTCCGGTGAAGGCAGTAAATCCGAATGGGTTTCCCAGCAGCAGCAAGCCGAGGGCCGCGCCGAACCATGTCAGCGGAATGGAGCACATCACGATCAGAGGCTCCGAGAGATTGCGAAACTGGATTAGCAGCACCAGGAAGATCGCCAGAATGCTGATCCCCAAGGCCGCGAGCATCCCGGGAAGAGTCTCGTCGCTGTTGGTCTTCTCGCCGCCGTATTCGAAACGATAGCCTGCTGGAAGAGAGAGTGCGGCCACTTTTGGGCTGATCGCGTTCAGAACTTCGGAGGCGTAGTGGCCACGCCTTGGAAAGGCGCGCACGGTCATGCATCGCACTCCGTTGCGGCGCACAATGCGGCTGGTCTGCCATTGCGGCTGAAGATCGGCGATCGAACGCAATGGCACGCTGGCGTGGGTGATCGGCGAGGTGACGTAGGCATCGCGTACGTTCTCGAAAGAGTCGCGGTAGCGCGGGTCCAGGCGCAGCAGGATGGTGACGGCGCGGTCTCCTTCCCAGAAGGTGCTGACCGGCGCTCCGCTAAACCCTCCGGCGAGCACCTGCGAGACTACCGCATGGGTCAGACCCAGGCGATTGGAGAGCTCGGGGTTTACATCGACATCCACCAGATAGGAATCGCCGCGGTAGTCGTTGTCGATCAACTCGGCATAAGGTACGTTCTGCAGAATTCCTTCCACCTGTTTGCCGATCCGCCGCAGTTCCGGAATCTCCTCGCCGAAGATACGCACTTCTACGGGCGCATCCATGACCATACCCTGCTGTAATTCCTTCACCACGATGAGAGCGCCGGGAGCGACTCTCGCCAGGCTGTCGCGCAGCGAGGCTACCAGCGCGGGCGTCTCTTCCGCAGAAGCGGTGTTGACGATGAACTGTCCGTAGGCCGGATCGGGATTCTGCGGATTCACGTTGTAGTAGAAGCGCGGCGCGCTCTGCCCTACAAACGAAGCATAGTGCGTTACTTCCCGGTTACCGGCCAGGTTCCGCTCCATGCGCTGCATCGCCTCGCTGGTCGCTTCGATGCGCGATCCCTGGGGCATCCACACATCGATTACGAACTGGTTGCGTTCGGCCGAAGGAAAGAATTGCTGCGGGACGACCCGGAACAGCACAGCCCCGCCGAAAATCGCACCTATGCCAAGCGCCACAGCCACGGCTTTGCGCCCCATGCAGAATACGATGGTGCGGTTGTAGGCCAGTTGCAGCCGGTCCAACATGCTCGTCTTCTGCCGTTCCTGGGAATCGTGGCTGTGCAGTCCCTTGTGAATGAAAAACCGGCACAGCAGGGGCGTCAGCAAAATCGCTACTACGAATGAAACACTCAGGGCCACGGCCACTGTGACCGGCAGCGCGTGGATAAATTCCCCTACCGATCCTTTCAGAATCAGCAGCGGAAGAAACGATGCGATGATCGTTAGCGTGGCCGTCAGCACCGGCACCACTACTTCTCCCACGGATTGCCACGCCGCTTGTTCGCGAGGAATGCCGCGATCGAGACAATCCACATAGTTGTCCGCGATGACGATTGCGTCGTCCACCACGATTCCCAGCACCACAATCAACGCGGCAATGGAGACCTGGTGAAGTTGAATGCCGATCAGGTTCAGGACCCCGAGCGAGGTACAGATGGTCACGGGAATCGCCAACGCGGCAATCACCGCCACGCGCAGCGGCAGCAGGACAATCGTCACCAGAATGACCGCTCCGATGGCGATCATAAACTCGCGGCTGAGCGTCGTAATGCGTTCCTTCACCACTGCCGGCTGGTCGGCGATCAAGTCGAGCCGCAGGTCTGGCGGCAACTGCGCCTTGAGGCGCGCGAATACGCCCTGGATCTGGTCGCCGAGTTGTACGATGTTTTTGCCCTTCTGCATCTCTACCGAGAGCAGCACGCTCGCCTCGCCGTCATAACGAACCACAAAGGTCGGGTCCTGATAGCGCCTCTCTACATCGGCAAAGTCGCGAATGTAAACCGGCTGGCCCGTGCGCGAAACGTCCACCAGCACGTTGCGGATCTGCTCCTCGGTAGTGAACAGGCCGGTCGTGTGCAGCGGTACCTTCTCTGATCCGGCATCCAGAGCGCCCGAAGGCTGAATGATGTTGCGCTGCTGCAGCGCCTGAATCACCCTCAAGGGGTCGGCGAAGTACTGCGAGATGCGTTCGAGGCTGCTCGTAACCCAGATCTGCTCGCTCTGTTCTCCATAGACGGCCAATTTGCCCACGTTGCGAATCGTGCGGAGCTCATCCTGGATCCGATCCACATAGTCACGAAGTTCGCGGTAGCCATAGCGCTTGCCGTGAATGGCAATCAGCATCGCGACCGTTTCGCCGAAATCTGAGTTGACGATCGGACCGCGCACTCCCACCGGCAGCTCGGACGCCCCCACCACGTTCAGTTCGTGGCGCAGTTTCGCCCAAAACGCATCCGCGTCCGTGACGTACTCCTCCAGTTCCACAGAGACAACGGCCATCCCCGGACTACTGGTCGAATAGGTCTTCTCCTTCCGAACCTCCTGAAATTTGAAGATGTGCTCTTCCAGTTTCTTGGTGACCTGCTTTTCCACCTGCTCCGAGGTAGCTCCCGGATACCAGGCCAGCACCAGGCCTGTGCGGATGGTGATGCTCGGATCTTCGGTGCGCGGCATGGTGAGAAAGGCATGGACCCCCATCGTCACCGTCATGACCGCCAGAATGATCGTTACCAGCGGGTTGTGCAAGGAAGCCTTGACCGGGTTCATGGGCTATTTGACCTCCGGCCCACCCACCACGGACGCCGCCATTCCATCTCGCAGCCGGTCCTGGCCGCCGACCACCACGCTTTCGGTGCCTGTCAGCCCTCCCTTGACCTGGACTTCACGCCCGTAGACCGTCCCTACCTCCACACGCTTCGAATACACACGCTTCTGGTCGGGGAAGTAGAGAAAGACGATCGGCGCTCCCTGGGGATCGCGCACTACCGCTTCTCCAGGCAGCGTCATCACGTCCAGCATACGGTCGCTGCGGATTTGGACTTCCGCGACCATGCCGAGCCTGAGCGTGTGACGGGGGTTCGGCACCTGGATCCGCACCATGTAGGTCCGCGTGCTCGGATCCGCTGCCACGTTGATCACGCGGACTGTGCCTTCGAAGCGTTCACCAGGCAGGGCGGGAACCTGGATGCCGGCCTTCTGGCCGCTCCGTACCAGATGAATGTCCGTCTCGGGTACTCCCACGCTTACTTCTACCGGATCCAGCCGGACGAGCTGGAACACGGGCCGGCCCGGGCTCGCCATATCACCCACTTCTACCTGGCGGGCAGCCACGAATCCGTCAATCGGCGCTCGGAGCGTTGTATCCGCAAGCCGTTTTTCGGCGATGCGTACACCTGCGGTGGCCTGCTGGAACACCGCGCGCGCCTGCGCCCGGTCTTCTTTCTGTCCGCCGGTTCGGGCCTCCTCATACTGCTGCCGCGCTCCTTCATAGGCGGCCTGGAACTTGTGGAAATCGTTCGGCGGGAGGCTCTTCGAATCGTAGAGCAGCTTCATGCGCTGGTACTCATCCTGCGCGCGGCCAAAGGCGATGCGTGCCTGCTCAAGCAGTTCCGGACGGACTGGCGACTCGGCCTTTTGCAGGACCGCCTTAGCCGATGCCGCCTGCGCCTCCGCGGCATTCAGCGCAAGCTGATAGTCGGTAGGGTCGATCACCGCCAGAATCTGCCCCTGGCGAACGAAATCGCCCTCCCGGGGGACTACCCGGATCACTTTTCCGGCAACCAGAAAGGCCGCATTGGATGGGTTGTCCGGCGACACTACCGAACCACTCACGCTGACCGTTTCCGGCGCTTGAAGATGCTGTACGCGAACCAATTTAACTGGCGTCGCGACCTCCGCCGGTGCCACCGGGTGATGCGGCGAACAGGCCGCCAGGGCGGCGGCGCAAAGCAGAGCCCCTAATTTTGTCCTTGATTCGAATTGCATCTCTTGTTTCCGCCCCTTCGATCGGAGGTGGGATGAGCCGGCCAAATGTAAGATCGCCGGCCAGCGCGACATCCTGCTCACACTCCACGTTGGAGTGGAGCAGCGAAAGGATCCCCAGGCCATGTGCTACCGCATACAGCGAGACCGCCAGCACCTGCGGCGCCTCCGGCGCAGGGAGGCCGGCCTCGCGATAGTAGCGAAGAATCAAGTCGGAATAGCCGTTGATCTCCTGCTGCAGCAATGCGGAAAGTTTCTTGCGTACCGAGCGATTCCGCAGCGCTCTCAGGTGGAGTTCGGTCTGCAAGACGGTCCAGCGCTGCTGCCGCCACTGCTCGCGATACCAATCTCGCGCCGCCCGGAAGCGGCCCTCGACACTAGGTATTTTTTCGAACAAGACGTCCAGAGCCAACCGGATCTCGCGATGGCGTTTGTTGAGTAAAGATAGGAAGATCGAATCTTTATCTGTAAAGTTGGAGTAGAATGCTCCCCGGGAAAAGCCCGCTTCCGCGGCGATCTGTTCCACCGATGTGGCGTCGAACCCTTTACGTACGAATAACTTCTCGGCGGACTCGATCAGCCGCGCGCGCGTCACTTCCCGGCTTTCGCGGCGGGTCAGACGCTTCCGCTTCATATACAAGATCGTCCTTCGATACAACCCTGTATGTCAACTGGTAAAGCGCCGCTCAGGTATGAACTTCCGGCGGAATTTTGCGGAGAGCGGGCCGGCTACAGAATGTAGCGGCTCAAATCCTGGTCTTTGACAATCGAAGCAAGCTGCTTGCGAACGTACTCGGAGTCTACCTTGACGGTCTTCTTCTTCAGGTCCGGACCTTCGAATGAAATGTCTTCCAGCAGCTTTTCCATGATGGTATGCAGCCGGCGCGCGCCGATATTTTCGGAAGTCTCATTCACCTGCGTGGCGAACCTGGCGACCTCTTCCAGCGCGTCCTCGGTGAATACCAGCTTGATCCCTTCGGTTTCGAGCAGCGCTGTGTACTGCTTGGCCAGTGCATTCTTCGGCTCCCGCAGGATTCGGATGAAGTCCTGCACGGAAAGCGACTTCAGCTCTACGCGGATCGGAAAGCGCCCCTGCAACTCCGGGATCATGTCGCTTGGTTTGGAGACATGAAACGCTCCCGCAGCGATAAACAGAATATGATCGGTGCGCACGAAGCCATAGCGTGTGTTGACGGTCGTGCCTTCCACAATCGGCAGAATGTCCCGCTGGACGCCCTCGCGGCTGACATCCGGGCCATGTCCGCTCTCGCGCCCCGCAATCTTGTCGATTTCGTCGAGAAAGATGATCCCGCTGGTTTCTACCCGCTCGAGCGCTACCCGGGTCACCTGCTCCATATCGATGAGCTTTTGTTCTTCCTCCTGGACCAGGTAATCCAGCGCTTCCGCCACGCGCATCTTGCGCTTGCGCGTCTTCTGTCCGAACAAGTT
>CAZMRK010000242.1:0-3195 GCA_964568355.1 uncultured Solibacteraceae bacterium
CATAATCCGCCACTCCGGAGCGTGCCGGGGGTAGAGGAGAGCAGAATCCGGCCGTCACACCTTCTTCCGTTTGCCGAAAAGCGCCGTGCCTACGCGGATATAGGTGGCGCCTTCCTCGATGGCCGTCTCCAGATCGTGCGACATTCCCATCGAGAGGTGCTTCAAACCATATTGCGCGGCCAGTTCCCGCAAGCGCCGGAAATACGGCCGCGGATGCTCCGGATCCTCCGACCATGGGGGCATGGTCATCAGGCCCAGCAGGTTCAGGTTCTCGCACCCGCGTACCGCTTCCACCAGCGCCGGCAGTTCTTCCGGCGAAGCGCCGCTCTTGGACTGCTCCTCGGAGAGTTTCACTTCCAGCATGACGTCCAGCTTGCGGCCGGATTCGTTGAGCCGCCGCGCCAGTTTCGGCGTATCCACCGTCTGGATGCACTGGAACAGCTCGGCCGCCACCTTGCTTTTGTTGGATTGCAGATGCCCGATCAGGTGAAAGCGAGCCCCTGCCAGACCGGCTACTTGCGGGGCCTTCCCCTGAAACTCCTGCACATAATTCTCGCCGAACTCGCGCAAGCCCAGAGCATAGGCATCGCAGATCGCCGACGCAGGAAAAACCTTGGTAACGGCAATGAGGGTGATCTCGGCCGGATCGCGCCCGGCCCTCGCGGCAGCGCGGGCCATGCGCGCCCGCACCTCTTCCAAACGCGCTTCCAACTCCATCCGGGGTGCCAACTCTTAGTATCGCATCCCAGCCCACCTATAGCGCCCGCTTCAGCGGGCCGCGTCGACACTCCTCTCGACGCCTATTCCATCCGCAGCGTGATTGCCGGATCGATCCGCATCGACCGGCGCGCCGGCAGGTAGCAGGCGATCAGGGCTACGCCGGCAAGCAGCAGCGGCCCGCCCGCCAGCACAGCGGGTTCCGAGCTCTTCACACTGGCCACGGTAAAGAACATGCCGGAAAGAGCCCGGATTCCAACCCAGGCAAACGCCATCCCGGCAACGGTCCCCACCGTTACCAGGCCCGCGCCTTCCTTCATCACCAGCTTCAGCACGTCCCGCTTTTGAGCACCCAGCGCCATGCGAATGCCAATCTCGTGCGCGCGCCTGACCACCGAGTGCGCCGTTACGCCCGCCACGCCGACCGATGCCAGAACCAGGCCAAACAATCCCAGCAGCCCGTACGTCCACGAAGCGCCCTGGAGCGCCGACATGAACTGCGCGATGTGCTCCGACATGCTACGTCCATGGAAAGGAGTGATGGCGGAGTCCATCGCCGAAATCTCTCCCCGCACCACGCGAATCGCATCCACGCCGGGCGCCGCCCGTACCAGCAGCGTCACCCCTCGCAAGGACGGCTGGGCATAGTCCGCCGGCCGCAGCGGAAAATAGACGGCCGCAGGTTTCTTGTTTGCGACGAAGTCTTCGGTCACATCCCGAGCCACGCCAACCACCTGGAACCTGCGGATCTCCTTCGCCAATACCGTGGACCGATGGTCGATGGTCCCGGGCATGGCTCCGAAGCCGCCCGATGCCTCGCCGTTCCGGATCTCGATCCACTGGCCCACGGGGTCCTCTCCCTCCCAGAACTGGCGGACCGCCTGCTGGCTGACAATCACGGCGGCCGCGTGCTCCGTCTGATCCTGCTTCCGGAAGCTTCGCCCGGCCAGGATCTGGATACCCGCCGTCTCGAAATAATCGCGGCCGACGATATGTCTCCGTGCCCAGTAGGCATTGCGCGATGTGTCTCGCGGCCGGTCCACCCGGGAAAACCAGACGCCGGGATTGCCATCCCACGCCACCGGCAATGTATCCGTGAGACAGACGGAGGCGACGGCGGGCCGGGTCTTCAAGCGGTCCAGCAGTTTCTCGAAGAACGCCTCCGTTCGGGCCGGAGAGTATCCGTCGCGCACCGGATCCAGAGAGATCAGGTACAGATTTCTCGGGTCGAACCCTTCCTGCACGCCCAGTGTGCTCTGAATGCCGAGCCCCATGTAGCCGGTGATCAGCAGCAGCATCAGCGATGCAGCCATTTGGCAGAGCACCAGTCCGTTGCGCAAGCTCAGGATCCGGTATTTGTGTAGAAGCGCGTTGCCGCCCTCCTTGAGCGCCGATACCAGATCCGGACGAGTGGCCTGCCAGGCGGGCGCAAGCCCAAAGGCCAGGCCGGCCACACAGGTCACCGCAAAGGTGAACCCCAACGCCTGCCAGTCGGGGGTCAGGTCGAAGGCCACCGGAATCGGAAACGGCATCCGCAGTTGCGAAAGCAGATGCATCAGCCAGAGGCAAAGCGGAAATGCCGGAATTGCGGCGCCCACCGCCAGAAGCAGGCTTTCCGTCAGCAATTGGCGTATGAGACGGGCGCGGCTGGCGCCCAGGGCCAGGCGCACCGCGATCTCCCTGCGCCGGTCGGCCGCCCTCGCCAGCATCATATTCGCGACATTCGCGCAGGCGATCAGCAGGATCAGGCCGCCTAGCAGCAGCAGAAATTCCCGGAAGAACGGGATGTCCTGCTTCCGCAGCGGGAGGATCTTCCCGCCCTCCAGCAGCCGCACCCGGAGATCCTTGCGATCCCGCTCCGGATCGCCGTAAAACTCCGCCAGTTGTTTGGAAACGGCGCTCAGCTCCGCCTCGGCAGCCGGCTGCGTGACACCCGGCTGCAGGCGTCCGGCCATGTGAAAAATGGGGAGATCGCGCCGCTCCAGCGCGTGGTTTGCCAACTCCGGAGCGATGCGCGCATCCACCGAGACCGGCAGCCACAGGTCAGCCACAAACAGCGCGGGCGATGCGCCCAGAAACTTCTTCCGGCCGACCCCGATCACCGTGCACGGCTGCCCGTTGATGCGCAGTGCCGTTCCGACAACCGACGGGTCGGAGCCCAGATGTTCCTCCCAAAATCGATAGCTGATGACGGCCACCGGCGCCCTGCCTGGCTGTTCATCCGCCTCATCGAAGAAGCGTCCCAGGAACGGGCGCATCCCCAGCGTCGAAAAGTACGACGCGGTGACCAGATGTCCCCAAGTCCTTTCCGTACGCGCGCCCGTCGAGATTCCAAACGGAACCGGCGCCAGGTAGGCGAAGCTGGCAGAGAATACCCCCTGCAACTGCCGGTACCGCTGGTAGGTGGGATAGGACACCGGCCCCTGCAGCGCCGCCAACTGCTGCGGGTTCGGCACATCGGGCAAATCCCGAAGAAGC
>CAZMRK010000243.1:0-3614 GCA_964568355.1 uncultured Solibacteraceae bacterium
CCCTGCTTGAACTCTTCGAGCATCTGGGCCAGCGGCTTGGTCTCGGGCACCACCAGAATCTTGCGCATCAGGCTGCGGACCCGGAACGCCCGGCTGGGACGCCCGGCCCGGATGGCGTTCCGCCGTTCCTCCCACACCGGCAGCAGATCTTTATAGTGCAGCACGCCGATGATGTGCTCAGCCTTGCCTTCATAGACCGGGAGGCGCGAGTGCTGCTGGCCGATCATGGTATGCAGCACCTGGTCCAGGCCGGCATCCACCGGCACCGAGACGATGTCGTTGCGCGGCACCATGATCTCTCGTACCGCCAGGCTGTCCAGGTCCAGCACGCCGTGGATCATATCCTCCTGGGCTTCGGGAAGAAAGCCCATGCCGCGGCTGGAACTGACTACCAGCTTCAATTCTTCGGTGGAGTGGCCGCCTCCGCGGGGCCGTCCCTTGCCGATCAGAAGCTGAGTGACGAAGGCTGCCGATTTTTCGATCACCAGGACAAAAGTCTCCGAGATCCGGTAAAAGACGAGCAGCGCCGGAGCCACCAGCACCGCCATGTGGTCGGCGTTTTCGATGGCCACGTTCTTGGGCACCACTTCGCCGATCACCACGTGAAAATAGCTGATCAGCAGAAAGGCGAGGATGAGGGCTGCGCCGTGCAACAGGGTAGAGGTGACGGGTGTAATGAGCGGGTGGAAAAGATAGAGAAAAATCTCATAGAGCGTCTCCTCGCCGGCCCAGCCCAGCCCCAGACTGGTCAGGGTAACGCCCACCTGGGTGACCGATAACAGGCGCTCCGGGTGCGCCAGCAGGTTCAAGGCTGCCTGCGCGCCGGCACGACCCTCTTCCGCCATCTCACGCAGGCGGGAGTGGCGAACCGACAACAGCGCCACCTCCGAGCTGGCGAAAAATCCGTTGATGGCAATCAACAGGACCACCAGGATCAGCCGAAATCCGAAAAAGGATTCATCCACGGGTTACCAAGCTCTCATTCTAAGGGGGAAAAGTCCTGACGCAGATTTTGAAAAAAAACAGATAACAAAATCAGAGTCGAGCCGTCTAAACGAATATCTCCGTTACACCGGCGGGCGCCTGTACCCCATCCCCAATGACAGCGCCCGCCACCCCATCGTTCCGGAGTCAGCAGGGTGCTGCATAACGGCATTTTGTAACCGCTTCCTCACGGTCGCGGCTCGGTAGAGCGAGCTACCCATTTTTTCCACGTCTGGGAATCACCCAGCATCTTGATCCACAGTCCGCCGACGACGGAACGCGCCTGAAATCCGCGCTGTTTCGCATTCTGCGTCCAGTACCAGTCACTGAGCGGCACGCGGCTGGGCGATTCGTGTGCGAAACGATACGAGGGCTCTACCAGCGCTTCGAAATCGGCGCGCGACTCTGCCATCGTCGCGGTCCACAGAATCCAATCGAGCTTGGTGTATTCGGATCGATTATCGAGCGGCAAGCCGTACGTATTCAGCTTCGTTTTATAGAAAGAGATCTCCTTGCGCGCGACTTCCGGCGGAAAGAGGTTCAGCCCGAGCAGCCGATCCCATACGAGGTTGTACTTCTGGCTCCAGGTGCCGGATTTGTCGAAAGCCAGGCGGTAATGGTCGCCGTCGGCGGCCATCTGCGTCCAGCGCCCGGCGAACCCGCGCGCGAGGTTTTCATATCCGGCTGCTTCCGTATTCCGGCCGGTCATGCGGCACAACTTACCGTAGGACCCCAATGCCAGAATCGCTTTGAGCGACAGGTTGGCATTGTGCGCCAGGTGCCCGGCAAAATCGTCGGTACAGAGCTGATTTTCGGGATCGAGCCCCTTCTCTTTGAGATATTCCGCCCACCGGGTCAGCACGGGCCAGTAGCGCTGGGCATACTGCGCGTTGCCCTCGGCCTGCGCCAGGCCGGCCACCATCAGCAGCATGTTGCCGCTCTCTTCCACCGGCATCTGGTTCTCTTCGGTCTTTTCTCCGCCGCCGTAGACCTGGCCATTGGCCAGCGGGTAGGTGCCCAGATCGTGCGGCGCAAACGGAAAACGCCAGCGCGGCATGGAAGCGTATTCCATCAGCGGGGTCAGCGAAGCTTTCAGCAGGTCGGGATTGAGCAATAGGAAGAGCGGGGACGAAGGATAGATCACATCGACGGTGGCGATGCAGCCGTTGCTGAAGTTCTCCTTGGGGAAGAAATACGCGGTTCCGTCCGCATCCGCCGTCAGCTTGTGGGCGGCAATCGACTGGCGGTAGGCCAGGGCAGCCAGGCGGGCGAATTTCTCTCCACCCTGCCGCGTCAGATCGGCCATCAGTTCCTGGTCGAGCGCCTGGCTCTCGCGCGAGAGCGCGGCATAATCGCGCTCGGCGTCGCGCAGCAGGTCTTCAGCCCCCGCGCCGCCGCGCCGCCAGTAGGGCCGCAGCTTGCGCTCCAGATATTCGATCGAGAACTGGTCGTCGTAGGCCAGTAGCAGGTGGCGGGATACCAGCGCCTTTCCGACCTGTCCCAGATCCGCCGCGAAGGCCAGCGCCGGCGCCTGGCGGCGCGCCGGACGGGGCATCTCCAGATCGTCGGAAGCCGGCAATTTGCCCTGCTCCACAAATGACCGGACCGCCGCTGCGTGGGAGGCCAGGGCCGTCTCTCCCTCGGGGGCGGCCAGATACAGATAGCCCCAATCGATGCGCAGATTGTCGCCGAATTTCTGGAGCACCGGTTGTTCCCGGCTGCCCATCTTGAGCACGTGCAAGCCCGGCAGGCGATAGCGCGACCAGACCACTTCCTGATCGTTGGTATTGACCGTCAGCAGGGCGCCGGCATCGAAATACAGGGAGATGGCGTGATTGTGCCCGTCGATCGATTGCGCCGACCAGGTGAGATAGGTGACAGGGCGCGAAAGAATATCCAGTTTGCCTGGCAGCAGAGGCGTGAGGAAGGTCAGCGTGACGCGCACGCCCTCCCACTCGAACGTATAGATGGTTCGCGTGGGCGCCACTTCGAGATGGCGCTGTGCCATGGCGGGCAGTTCCTTGGGACCATTGCCCATGAGCCGGTACGCGCGCCCGTCGATGCGGACCAGGCCGGTCAGCGGCTGCTCGGTTCCGGTCCAGTGGCGGGTCACATCGTCGGTGAGGCGGTCGGCGGCGGACCAGACGCTGAAGTAGGGATCACAGGCGATGAGGGGTACGGCCGGCGGCCGGAAATCCTGAGCTAAGCCCGCGAGGGGGAAGGCACAGGCCAGGAGATATAGGAATCTTCGCATCCAAAGATCACTTTCGCATGTTCAGGATCGCCTCGACCACCCCATCCATCGTGTAGACTTTGGCTTCCACCGTTACCGGGATGCCGAGCCGGCGGGCTGTGGCCGAAGTGACCGGCCCGATGGAGGCGACCCGTGTGGAGGCCAGCGCGTCCGTGCCCACCATGCCCGCGAAATTCTGCACGGTGGAGGAACTGGTGAAGGTGATCCAGTCCGGCTTGCGCGCCGCGGAGAAGATCCGCTCCGCCTCCGCCGCGGCCCCTTCCGGAACCACGGTGCGATAGGCTTCCACCACGTCGATGCGGGCGCCCCGGCGAGCCAGTTCCGCCGGCACCAGGTCTCGCGCCACCGCGGCGCGCGGCAACAGGATACGTTTTCC
>CAZMRK010000244.1:0-3765 GCA_964568355.1 uncultured Solibacteraceae bacterium
ACGCTGCTCTCCGGAGACGGCTTCGCGACCTTCTTAATCGGAGCCGTCGCGCCGACCAACGGAAGCGCCAGCGATTGGGATTCGAGCGCCACCTCGATGCCCGTGATCAACTTCCTGGAGCCCTCGGCCCGCTTTTATTCCGCGTTCCTGAACGACGACTGGAAGGTCACCCGTAATCTGACCATCAACCTAGGGCTGCGCTATGAGTATGAGCAGGCCTGGCGCGAATCCGAAGACCGCAGCGTCCGCCCGCTCGACCTGACTAAGCCTATCCCCGAGCTGCAGGGAGCCAATGCGCCCCAGATGCCGGCTCAGCTCAGCCAGTTTTACTCCGGCCCATGGATTATGAACGGAGCCTTCCAATTCACCGACAGCGGGCACCGCGGCCAGTGGAATGCCGGCGGCGGCAGTTGGTCGCCCCGCGTCGGCGTGGCCTATCGTTTGAACGACAAGACGTCCCTGCGTGCCGCTTATGGCCGCTACGTCACTCCCTGGATGACCAGCACCACCGACTTCAATAACCTCACCACGCCGGGCTACACCAACTACACCGGAGCTCCGCCCATGGTGCAGGGTGTGCCGCAGATGCACCTGGCCAACCCCTTCCCCTCCAGTTACCCGGTCATCCCGGCCTACCAGAAGACCCTGGGTGCTTACACCAACCTGGGAGACAGCACGACCTATTACCTGGCGGACCGGCCCAAGCAGACCAGCGACCGCATCAACTTCTCCGTGCAGCGGCAACTACCCACGGGTATGGTGCTCGACGTCACCTATTACCTGAACCTGAGCCACTTCATCTTCGATACCGCGCGCAACATCAACATGATCGATCCGAACATCGCCTACAAGTACAAAGACGCGGTCAATCAGCAGGTGGCGAATCCGTTCTACGATCTGCTGCCGGTCGAGAAATTTCCCGGTCCGCTGCGCTATCAGCAGACCGTCAGCTTGTCGTCCCTCATGCGGCCGTATCCGCAGTATGGCGACATCACGGTGATTGACGCCGAGCCAGGCGGCGGCATGAAGTATCAGTCGCTCCAGATCAAGCTGCAAAAGAATTTCAGCAAAGGCTATTCGTTCCTGCTGGGCTACAACTACCACTATGAGCAGGACCAGCGCTACTTCAACGACATCGCCACGTACGCGCAGCAATACACCTGGATCGATGCCGGGGCTTCGCGTCATCGCCTCTCCATCGCCGGCACCTGGGAGATTCCGTTCGGCAAAGGCCGCGCCTTCGGGAGCGGCGCGCCGCGCCTGGTCGACGCCCTGATCGGGGGCTGGAACCTGAGCCCCATCGTGACCTGGCGTTCTGGCCGCTTCCTCCAGTTCCCCGCGGCGGTGGTGGAAGGCAACCCCATCATCGACAATCCGACCCCGCAGAGATGGTTCAACACCGACGCATTCTCGCCGCTGCCCGCTTACACGCCGCGCACCAATCCCTGGCAGTACGCCGGCTTAACCGCGCCAGGCATGTTGAACATCGATGCCTCGCTGGTCAAATCGTTCCACATCGTCGAACGCTTCCGCTTTGAGCTGCGTATGGATTCGTTTAACGTGCTCAACAGCATCACCTGGGCGGATCCGGATACGAACATCTACTCCAGCACCTTCGGCCAGTCCACCGACATCCTGGCGAACACACACGGACGCCGGACACAACTGGGGCTTCGCCTCCAGTTCTGAAGGGCGTTCCCGCCCGCGAATCACTCCTATCCTCGCTGCGCTCCGGCGAGGATAGGACTTTTCGTGTATCATCGCTGATCCGATGTGGTTGACCCGAACCACCGTCTTTCTGCTGGCCGCGTGGGCTGCCGCTCTTCCGGCCGCAACCCGGGAGGAGGACCTGCGCGAGGCTGCGCGCCTGGATGCGGAGCAGAAGTGCGCCGAGGCCGAGCGTATCTACCAGCGAGCCGCGGCCGGCGCGCCCGATTCGCCGGCCTTGTGGAACAACCTGGGGAACCATTACCTGGTTTGCGGCCAGCCGGAACAGGCTCAGACCTGGTTCGAACGCTTGCTGCGTGTGAATCCGTCCCACGCCAATGCCAATTTGCAACTGGCGCGCCTCGCCATTGCCCGGAAGCAGGAAACCAAGGCGCTGGAGTACCTCAGGCAGGTTCCGGACTCCGGTCCAGCCGTGCGCCTTCTGCGCGCCGAAGCGCTCTATGGGGCCGGGCAGCGGACAGCCGCGCTGGCTGAATTCAACGGACTCCAGAATGAAAGCGATGCCGCGGTCCTGGCTGCCCTGGGCCTGACCACGGCGCGTCTGGGCCTGTTCGATCGCGCCGAAGCAGCCTTCCAGGCTGCACTCGCCCGGCGTCCGGGAGACCTGGGGCTGATGTTCTACCTGGGCCGGGCAGCGGCCCGCGCACAGCATTACGATCGCGCCCGGCAGGTGCTGGACGTGGTGCTGGCGCACCAGCCGGAAAATATCGAGGTGCTGTTCGAGCTGGGCCGCGTCTATGCCGCCCTCCACGATCCCAGCCGTGCGGTTTATCTGCTCTCCCAGGCACGCCAGCGCGCGCCACGCAGTCCCGAGATCCTTCTGGCACTCGCCCGAGCCGCCGAAGATGCCGGCTATTACGGCGATGCCGCGCTTGCCTATGATGGCTATCTCACACTTCGCCCTACCGATGATGCGGCTCGCCGCGATCGCGCCCTGGTCTACGGCTATTCCGGCTCGCGCCTCGCCGAGGGCATCGCGGAGCTGACCCGCTATCTGCAGCGATATCCGCGCGACCCGGTCGCGCACTACGATCTTGCCCAGCTCATTTGGAAGACCGAGCCGGAGAAGGCACTCGAACAGCTCCATGCCGCTATCCGTTTGAAAACGGATTCCCCTTCGGCTCTTTTCAGCCGCGCCTGGCTGTTGCATCGCCTGGGCCGCACCACCGAAGCCCTGCCCGATCTCCAGGCCGCCGCCCGCCTGGCGCCCGGCAACCCGCGTGTGCTGGCACTGCTCGGGGTGGTGCACCTCGCTCTCGACCAACCCGCCGAGGCGGAACGATGCTTGCGCCAGGCGCTAAGCGGCGCTCCGGAGGATCCCGCTATTCTCATGCACCTCGGCCGCGCGCTGATGGAGCTTGGCCGCGAGCAGGAGGCGCAGCCCTTTCTCGCCAAATTCCAACAGGTGCGCCCGCGCATGGTACGGGTTCCGCGCCAGGAGGCCGGCATGATCGAGCTGGCCACGCTCTCGCAGGCCGATCGCACTCGCCGCGAAATCGAGCGGCTCCGCCGGGATGCCCGCTCGCATCCGGGCGACCCCGGCCTGCAACTGGCGCTCGCCAGCCTGCTCCTGGCCGATGGCCGCATCGAAGAAGCCTCGGCTGAATTCCGCGAATTGCTGGCCCGCAATCCAGATCTCGCCGTGTGGGAGCGTGCGGGAGCCACGCTGGCCGGCGCGGAGCAGTATGCGCTGGCGCGGCAGTTTCTCGAAAAAGCAGCGGCGTCGCGCGCTTCGGCTCTGCCCGACCTGGCTTTGGCGCTCTTCTTCACCGATGGTCCGCAATCCGCGCTCTCCGTCCTGGATCGTGTGCCGCCAGCCGACCGTTCCGGAGACTATTTCCTGCTGAGGGCCCGGATGCTGGACGCGGCCGGAGAACAGGCCGAAGCCGGGAAGATGCTCACCGAAGGCTTGCGGCAGATCAGCGTCCGCCCCGAGGCGGCCTGGCAGGCAGCCCTGCTCCTTCTGAGCCAGCACCGCGACGCCGATGCCCTGGCCATGCTCGATCGCTCGCTCCATGTACACCCGGACGACGCCGG
>CAZMRK010000245.1:0-4467 GCA_964568355.1 uncultured Solibacteraceae bacterium
GAGGCGCATCTGATTCAACTGCTTGATGGAATCGAGCGAGTCGCGCTGTAGCTCGCGATCCACACCGCGAGGGTTGGAAAGGTAGAGCACCGGATCGCCGCTGCCGCGGAACTGCACGCCCTGATAGACCGTGGGGAGGAAGCCGCTGCCCCAGCAGGAACTACCGCCGCTTGGCCCCTTTTTGCCCGAACTGAAAACGACGAAGGCGGGCAGATCCTGCGACTCGCTGCCCAATCCGTAGGTCACCCAGGCGCCCATGCTGGGGCGTCCGAACTGCTGCGTGCCGGTGTTCATGAGCAGTTGGCCGGGCGCGTGATTGAAGGCGTCGGTGACCATCGATTTGACGATGGCGACATCGTCCACCACCTTGGAGAAATGCGGCAGAAGCTCGGAGAGTTCGGCGCCGGACTGCCCGTAGCGCGCGAATTTGAATTTGGGCCCGAGCAGCTTGGAATTGGGATTGATGAAAGCCGCGCGATAGCCCTTCAACAGGTCCTTAGGCGGAAGCGTGCCGTCGAACTGGGCGAGCTTGGGCTTATAGTCGAACAACTCCAGATGGCTGGGGGCGCCGGCCATAAACAAAAAGATTACGCGCTTGGCCTTGGGGGTGAAGTGCGGCGTTTTGGGGGCTAGCGGACCGGTCGGCGCGGCATCGGCCGCGAAACCTTCCTGGCGCAGCAGGTGGCCCAGCGCCATCGCTCCCAATCCGATCCGGCACTGTTCGAAGAACCAGCGCCGCGTCACTTGGACGGGGTGTTCGTTGCGGCGAAGCGGATCCTGACAGTTCATTGGCCTATTCCTTAATACTCATTCCTTGGTAATGGTTTCGTCCAGGTTCAGCAGCACGCGGGAGACGGCAGTCCATCCCGCAAGCTGCGCCGGAGTGGCGCCCTGAGGCAGGACGGGCGGATGCGCCGGGTCGGGCGCGGCCAGGTCCCACGGATTGAGCTTGCCGCTCGAAAAGCGGTCGGTCTGGCGATGCAGCAATCCCATCAAGACCTGGGATTCCTGATCGGTGGGGGTACGGGCGGTGCAACGGCGGAATGCATAGGCGAGACGGTCGCTGTCGGTGTGGCCGCCTTCACGCAGAGTCCGCAAGGCCAGGGCCTGGGCGGATTCGACGAACAGGGGCTCGTTGAGCGTGGTCAGCGCCTGCAGCGGTGTGTTGGAACGGGGCCGGCGCACGCAGGAGAAATCGCCGTTAGGGGCGTCGAAGGTCTGGAGCGCCGGATAGGGCACCGAGCGGTAGCGGAAGGTGTAGACCGCGCGCCGGTAGCGTTCCGGGCCGGTCTCTTCCTTCCATACCTTCGGCCCGTAGCTGGTGGGCGGCTGGAACAGGAACGACGGCGCGGGCGCATAGACGCTGGGACCTCCCATGGCCGGGTTCAGGAGACCGCTGGACGCCAGGGCGATGTCGCGGACCACTTCGGCATCCACGCGGAAGCGCGGGCCGCGGGCCAGCAGGCGGTTGTAGGGATCGCGCGTATAAAGCTCCGGCGTCACCCGGGAAGACTGGCGATAGGTGGCCGAATTCACGATGAGCCGGTGCATGTGCTTGAGGCTCCAGCCATGGTCCATGAACTCCACCGCGAGCCAGTCGAGCAGTTGCGGATGCGACGGAGCTTCGCTCTGCGTGCCCAGATCTTCCGATGTGGCGACCAGGCCGATGCCGAAGTAGCCCTGCCAGATGCGGTTGACTATGGCGCGCGCGGTGGTGGGAGAATCGCGAGCCACCAGCCAGCGGGCGAAGGTCAGGCGATCCGGCGGCGCCCCGGCGGGCAGAGGATGCAGAAAGGACGGCACTCCCGGCTCCACCAGCTTGCCCGGCTTCAGGAAATCGCCGCGGATGAGCAAATGTGTTTCCCGAAGATCCTGGCGGGTTGCCAGCACCAGTTGCGTGGAGCCTTCGGGGAACTGGCGCCAGAGCGCGGCAATCTGGTCGTTGGCCTGCTTCCATTCCGGCACCGTGGTGCGCCAGTAACGGAAGATGATCTGCGTCTGCGCTTCGGTGCGCTGGCTGCGCGGAATGGCCAACAGGTCGCGCACGTTCTTGGGCAGCGGATCGGCGACTGCGTCCGGCGCCGACGTGAGGGAGAGACGGATCCGGCCCAGGTTGTGGTTCTGGTTGTCGTCGCTATTCCAGCCGCCGTGCTTCTGGCTGAGATAGATGGTGAGGATCGTGCCTTTGGGATTGGCAATCGGCTCGGCCGCGGTGAAGACCGCTTTCCGGGGCTGATTGCGCAGCACAGGCCCGGCGTCGATTCCCCAGGCAGTCTCCTCCTTGCCGTCGATGGCGTACTCGATCGGGCCGGTGACGCGGCGCTTGCCGCTCTTGTCTTCGTAGTACGACTTGAGCGGGGTTTCGGGCAGGGAGATATCCGCCGTGGCCCTGGCGATCTGCACCTTGGTCACTTTCTTGGGATCATTGGCGGGCGCGGCTTCCGCCTCAAATTCGGTCAGAGCGCCGGTACCCTCGATCGAGCGGCCCGGGCCGCCCAGAGGCAGATCGGGGTGGTTGAGCAGTTCCAGGCGGATGGCGCTGATTTTGGCGAGATCGGTGCGTACGGTGAGCTTCACCTTGTGCTTGGTGGGAGCATAGCCCTGCGCCAGCAGGGAGCCATCCTTCATGGGCAGATACTTCTGGCCGCCGGTGGAGATGTCGTCGACCTCCGGCCGGACCACGAGCCATTCGGGCTGATCGTTCTTCACCCGGTCTTCCCAGGCATCCATGCGCTTTTTCCAGCCGGGATGTTGGTGTTGAAGGCCGGTCTCGATCTCGCGGATGGAGTGGAACAGTTCCGCCCGCTTCTTCTGCTCTTCGGGCGTATAGACCGCAATGTTCGACTCGTAGGAATTGTTCAAAAAGGCGAACATGCGGTAGTACTCTTCCTGCTTGAGGGGATCGTACTTGTGGTTGTGGCACTGGGCGCACTGGATGGTGAGTCCAAGCACGCTCTTGCCGATGGCGTCCATGCGATCGAACATGGCCTCCATGCGGAACTGCTCCGGGTCGACGCCGCCTTCCTCATTGATCATCGAGTTCCGCAGGAAACCGGTGGCTACGTGATCCTCCTGAGTGGCGTTCGGCAGCAGATCGCCGGCGACCTGCTTGACCACGAACTGGTCGTAGGGCAGATCCCGGTTGAGCGCTCGGATCACCCAATCCCGGTAGAACCAGACCTGCCGCTGTTTGTCCTTCTCGTACCCGTCGGAATCGGCGTAGCGCGCCGCGTCGAGCCAGCGGCGGCCCCACAGCTCGCCATAGTGCGGCGAGGCCAGCAGACGCTCGACCTGTTTCTGGTAGGCGTCGGGGCTTTGGTCGCGCAGGAAGGCGTCCACCTCGGCAATGGTGGGGGGAAGCCCGGTCAGGTCGAGGCTCAGGCGGCGCAGCAGCGTGACGCGGTCGGCCTCCGGCGACGGGGCAAGGTTCTCTTTTTCCAGGTGAGCCAGGATAAAGCGATCGATGGGATTTTTGACCCAATCGCCCTGCTTGACTTCCGGCAGCGCCGGGCGCTGCGGGGCGATGAAGGCCCAGTGCCTGGGCGCCGCGGTCACCGGCGAGGCGGCATTTTCGGGCCACTGAGCGCCCTGTTCGATCCAGGTCTTGATGAGGGCGATCTGCTCGGGTGGCAGCGGTTTGCCTCCCATCGGCATACGCGCCTGGTCGCTGAGGCCGGCGATGCGCTGGTAAAGCGCGCTCTCTTCCGGTTTGGCTGGCTGCACCACTTTGGCCGCAGGGAGGTCCAGGCGTAGGCCTGCCATCTGCTGCTTGGGGCCGTGACAGCCGTAGCAGGATTTTTCGAAGATGGGCTGGATGTCTTTTGTGAAATCGACCTTATCGGCGGCGCGGACACAGCCGATAAGCAGCAGGCCGCCGCACAGAATCCGCAAAACCCTCTGACCGTTTTTCTTCCGCCAAACCGTCTTTTGCCAACCAACCATCCGCCAGCCCCCAAGTGTCTTCAGGCGTACGTTTCCGGCCGAGTGCCCGCCTCAGGAGATGGATGGGCGAGGTCTGCCACGGAACTTCTTAGTTGAAAGTATATCCCACAGGAGCCGGCCGTGCAGGGTGGTCCGTGGCAGAAATCAGTGCGCTTTGCGGGCCTCGATGAGCATCTTGGCGGCAGCCTCCACCATCATTTCTCCGCCGCCCGGGGCCACGCGCGAACTGACCACCTCATAGGCGCCCTGCGGATAGGCCTGCCGGTCAGGCACGTAGCCGATGGAGCCGTTGGCGAGTTCGGCGATCACCGTGCGCGGAAATGGTGATGCGATTTTGAGCGCCTTGCCGTGCTCGACGAAGATCTCGCCGGGCATACCTACCCACGCAAGCTGTCCGCCCAAGGTGATTACCTGCACCTCGGCCTGGATCGGCTGGCCGTGCCGCTCCTCCAGTTCCAGCACCTTGAAGGCGTTCACCTGTTCGAGGAACGGGCTGGCATTAGGCTTGCCGTAGGCTGCTACGAT
>CAZMRK010000246.1:0-9110 GCA_964568355.1 uncultured Solibacteraceae bacterium
AGGCTCCGGAACCGATCCGGCTGCCCATGGATTGGCTGATCCGCAAGCTGGGGAGAGAGATCGCCGCGGCCGAGGTACGCCAGATCCTGGAGCGGCTGGCGTTTGGAGTGAGCGAAGCGGCGCCGGGCGTATTTTCTGTTACGGTTCCCTCGTGGCGGGCGACCAAGGATATCGCCGTGAAGGACGATCTGGTGGAAGAGGTGGGACGGATGATCGGATACGATTCGATCGAGCCGCGGCCGCCCGCGGTCCTCTCTACCGTGCCGCCGGCGAACCAGGAACGGGCGTTTCATCACGGAGTACGCGAGCTGTTTACGGCGCTGGGCTTCACGGAGGTTTACAACTATTCGTTTGTGGGCGAGGAGCAGGCGCGGGCGTTCGGCTTCGATCCGGACAGGCACGTCACGGTGCGAAACCCGATTGCTTCCAACCAGACGCTGCTGCGGCAATCGCTGCTGCCGGAGATCCGGGACAACATTCTCGAGAACAGCAAGCATTTCGAGACATTTCGCCTGTTCGAGATCGGCCGCGAGATCCACCAGCAGCCGGAGGGGCTGCCGCTGGAGATTCCGCACCTGACGGCGGCGGTGTATCACCGCAGCGGAGACGGCCGGGCGGAGCTATTCGAAATCAAGCACGCGGCGGAATGCCTGCTGGAAGGCGCGCGTGTGTGTCCGGCCGAGGCGCGGAGCTACGAGCATCCGGCGCGCGCGGCGGCGGTCCAGTGGCGGGGGGAGACGGTAGGGCGGCTGTTCGAGCTGCATCCGTCGCTGGTGGAAGGCCGGGCCGCGATTCTGGATCTCGACCTGGCGCAGGTGTACCGGCTCTCGGCAGCGGAACGGAAGTACCGGCCGATCCGGCGGTACCCGTCGAGCGCCTTCGATCTCTCGGTGATCGCGGGGGTACGGGAACTGGCCGGCGACCTGGAGGCAAAGCTGGCGGCGCCGGCGGGCGAGATGCTGGAATCGATCGTCTACCTGCGGCAATACGCAGGGCCGCCGCTGGCGGAAGGGCAGAAGAGCGTATCGTTCCGGCTGACGGTGGGATCCGATACACGAACGCTGTCGTCCGAGGAAGTGGCGGAGATCCGCGCGCGGATCATCGCGGCCATGCAGCAGCAGGGCTACGAGCTGCGGATTTGATGCGATAAATCACCAAATATCAGCGAATTGCGGCAAGCTTCCGGGTCGACTACAATGATGCGTTGCACGGATGATTCTGATGGTGCGCTGTAGTAGACTGGAATTTAACACAAGCAACTCTCAAGCTTGGAGGTCCTTATGAAGTTCCGCAACGTGGCCCTGACGGCCGCGAGCATTCTGCTGTTTTCCCTCTCCGGATTTGCCCAAACATCCTCGCTCGAAGGAGACGTGAAGGGGGGCGACGGCTCGCCGATCAAGGGCGCCCTGGTCAAGATCGAACGCAAAGACATCAAGGGCAATTACAAAGTCAAAACCGATAAAAAGGGCCATTATTTTCACGCCGGGCTGCCGCTGGGCACCTATAAGATCGTGTTGGAAGTGGACGGCAAGGACGTAGACTCGGTCGACAACGTGCGCACCCGTCTGGGCGATCCCACTGAAGTGAGCTTCGACCTGAAGCGGGTGCAGCAGCAGCAGCAAGCCGCGATGCAGGCCGCCGAAACGGGCCAGCTCACCAAGGAGCAGGAACGCAGCATGTCGGCGGAACAGAAAGCCGCCATCGAAAAGGCCATGAAAGAGCGCGAGAAGGCCATGGAAAAGAACAAGGCCTTGAACGACTCGTTCAACCAGGGCATGGATGCGCTGAAGACCAAGCAGTACGATGCCGCGGTTACGGCGTTTACCAAGGCCAGCGAACTCGATCCCAAGCAGAACGTGGTGTGGGCGCAACTGGCCGAGTCCTACATGGGGCAGGCGGCCACCAAGACCGGCGCGGAGCACGATCAGATTGCGCAGAAGGGCTTGGATGCCTACGCCAAGGCGATCGAGCTGAAGCCGGATGACGCCGCCTACCACAACAACTTCGCGCTCGCGCTGGCCAAGGCGAAGAAGTTCCCCGAGGCACAGGCCGAACTGACCAAGGCCGCCCAACTGGATCCCCCGAACGCGGGCCGCTACTACTACAACCTGGGCGCGGTGCTGGTGAACACGGGACAGACGGATCCGGCGGGTGAGGCGTTCAAGAAGGCGATTGAGGCCGATCCGAACTATGCCGACGCGCAATATCAATATGGCGTGTACCTGGTTTCCAAGGCGCAGGTGGATGCCAGCACGGGCAAGGTGACTCCTCCGGCGGGAACCAGGGAGGCTTTCGAGAAGTACTTGCAGTTGAAACCGGACGGGCCGTTTGCGGAATCGGCCAAGGGCATGCTTTCGACCCTGACCGGCGGTGTGAATACAAGCTATCAGAACCCGACGACTCCTCCAACTAAGAAAGGCAGAAAGAAGTAAACTTCTCCGTGCGAGACGGGCGGTGACGCCCGTCCCGCACCGGGGTGCTGGAAAGGGCGCCCCATAGCATGCTCCGCTTTCTGATCCTCCGAATTTTCCTTCCGCTTTTGATCCTCTGGCTGATTCGGGGCCTTATAAAAGGCATTTTCGCCAGCATGCGATCGGAAGTCACCGAAGTTCCCAAATCCACCCATAGTGCCGAGGCCGGACGAGAGTTGAAGAAAGATCCGGTGTGCGGCACGTATGTCTCCGTGGATGCCGCGGTGACGCAGAAGATCAACGGCGAGTTGGTGCATTTCTGCTCTACTGCCTGCCGGGATCGATATCGCGCTGCGTAACCTGGCGCACACCGCAGCCCTCTAATACAAAGAAGGGAAGTGTAAACTGAAGGAACGATGATGCGCAAATGGTTGTTTTGTCTCGCTTTAGGCACTTTTGCCACGGCTGCCTCAGCACAGGTGGCAGAGTTCTCGGTCAGCGGCGGAGTGTCCCGTTTTGGGGACGCCGTCCTGGTACAGGACCAGGGGGTCGATTATACGCTGGGTAACGGCGCCCGGATCGCGCTGCGGATGACCTTGAACACGTGGCGCTACATGGGGCATGAGTTCGGCTACGGATATGCTCACAGCAACATCTCGGTCCAGGATCAGTCGGTAGGCTTCTCGATTCACCAGGGTTTCTACAACTTCCTGGTCTACGGTACGCCGGAGGGGACTCGGGTACGTCCGTTCGTCACGGGCGGGGTTCATTTCAGCAGTTTCGTTCCTCCAGGAGCTTCCAGCTACTACAGCGTGACCAAGTTCGGCTTCAACTACGGACTGGGGCTGAAGGCGCGCGTGAGCGGGCCGTTTGGCGTACGCGTCGACTTCCGGCAATACAACACGGGCAAGCCGGATTTTCTGGGCACCATGACCGCGCCAAGCGGACGGCTGACGCAGACGGAAGTGAGCGCCGGCATCACGTTCAACATGTAGCCGGGTCAGCGGCTGGGAATCCGGACCAGGACGTAGGTGACCGCGGCGAAGCCGGCAAGCGAGAGCCAGCCTCCCCAGGCTGCCAGGAATGGGAACTCATCCGCGCCGGTGAGCAGGCGGGTAAAGGAGCTGATGCCGGAGAGGAAGGTCACCGCCAGCAGGATGCCGACGATCGCCTCGCCGGCGATGAGGCCGGAGGCGAGCAGGGTGCCCTTCTCCCCGGCACGGCGGCGCCGCTCCGGGGAGTAGCCGGCGGTCACACGGCCGGCCAGCCACTGGATGGCTCCTCCGGCCCAGATGGCGGCCACGGTATCAAAGGGCAGGTACATGCCCACGGCGATCAGCATGGGTGAGTGGGCTCCGCACATGATCAGGGCGATTCCGAAGGCCGCTCCCATGCCGATGAGGCCCCAGGCCATCTGGCCTCCCACAATTCCCTTGGCAAGCTGGGCCATCAGGCCGGCCTGAGGCGCTGGCAGCGCCCGCCCGCCAATGCCTCCGGTGGCCAGGTTGGCCTCGTGCAAGGCCATGATCGGCAGGATCAGAAAGAGGGATAGCAGCAGGACCGCCAGGATCTCGACCAACTGCATCTTCCAGGGCGTGCCGCCCAGCAGGTGACCTGCCTTCAGATCCTGAATCAGGGAGCCGGAGACAGAACAGGCGCAGGCCACCACCGAAGCCACGCCGAGAACAGCCGCGACTCCCGAGAGGCCGCGCGCGCCGATGGCCAGCATCACCAGCGCGGCGAGCACGAGAGCGGAAAGCGTGAGGCCGGAGAGCGGCTGATTCGAGCTTCCCACCAATCCCACCAGATAGCCGCCCACGGCGGACAGCAGAAAACCGGTCACGCTCATGATAAGAGCGGCGATGATGGCCGAGTTCCAGCTTCCGGTGAAGTAGTAGTAGATGGCGGCCATGGCGATGGTGAGGACCGCGGCTCCGCCGAGCAGCCAGTTGACGGGCAGGTCGCGATCGGTGCGCTCCAGGTGGCGGCCTTCGTGGGCGGCGCGGGCCGAGGCGCTGAAAGCTCCGGCGAGAGATTGCAGGATGGAGGCACGCATGGAATAGAGCGTGTGGCAGGCGCCTACGAGCATGGTGCCGACCGCGATGGGCCGCACGATGTTGTACCAGACCGAATAAGAGATCACGTCCCAGGAGGCGTTCTGGGGCATACCCAGGCGCGCGGGGAGGCCGGGATCGAAGAACAGCAGCAGGGGGATCAAGACCCACCATGCGATGACGCCTCCGGCGGCGTTCACGGAGGCAAGCTCGGGGCCGATGATGTAGCCGATGCCCATCAGCGCGGGGGACAGGCTGGGTGTGGACCAATAGATGCCGCCGGTGTGAACCACATCGCCGATGGGCTGCTTCTGGAAGTTGAAGTGGTGGACGACGGAGCGCGGAAACGCCAGGAATCCCTCGACGTATTCCCGGAAGATCTGCAGGCCTTTGTCGCTTTTGAGGATTTCGATAATGGCGGCGAAGCCCATCGCGCCGAAGACATACTTGGGGGCGTCGCTGCCCTCGGCGCCGGCTTTGACGACTTCGGCGGAGGCCACGCTTTCCGGGAAGGGGAGATCAGATTCGACGCAGAGCGGGCGGCGCAGAATCACGATGAAGAAGACGCCGATCAACCCGCCGACCAGGAGAATGAGCGTGGACTGCCAGTAGTGCTGGCGGAGGTCGGCCCAGAGGCGATGGCCGTCCATTTCCACCATCATGAAGGCGGGAATGGTGAAGATGGCACCGGCTACCAGCGCTTCACCGACCGAGGCGGCGGTGCGGGTGATGTTCTGCTCCAGGATGCCGCCCTTGAAGCGCGGAATGCGAAAGACGGCAATGGCGATGACGGCGGCGGGGATGGTAGCGGCGATGGTCTGGCCCGCCTTCATCCCGAGATAAGCATTGGCCGCTCCAAAGACCAGGGCCAGGAAGAGGCCCAGGAGCACCGCCTTGACGGTCATTTCAGGCGGTGGGGGCGGCTCGGGTGTGGGCATATGCTGCCGATCGTAGCATGGCGGGGTCGGCTATCGGCTATACTCGCAGGCTATGTGGCGCAGGCTGATCATCGGAACGCTGGCGTGCTTTCAGGCCGCGGCGCAGGTACCGGGAATTCCGGCCGATCTGCTGGATTTCGCGCGGATGAAGGGCTTCCGGGCGCTGCGGGCTTCGAGCAACAATCCGGATCCGCTGAGCAATGACGACAGCCAGCGTCCGATTCCCGGCGAAACGGTGACGCTGGCGGAACTCGCAGGGCCGGGCATGGTGACGCACATCTGGCTGACGGTGGCGGCCAACGAATACGGCTGGCCGCGCCTGATGCGGCTGCGGGTCTACTACGACGGCAGCAGCACGCCCAGCGTGGACGCACCGGTAGGCGATTTCTTCGGAGTGGGGCACGGGCTGGAGCGTCCGCTCGAGTCGCTGATGGTGCGGGACGGATCGAGCGGGCGCTCGCGCAATTGCTACTGGCCGATGCCGTTCCGCAAATCCTGCCGGATCACGATCACCAACGAGGGACGCCGGCGCGTGTCCAACCTCTACTATCACGTGGATTGGCGCAAGATGGTGTCGCTTCCCGCCGATGCGGGTTACTTCCACGCGCTATACCGGCAGGCGCTGCCGGCTCCGGCGGGGCAGCCTTACGAGGTGCTGGCGGTGCGGGGCAAAGGACACTACGTGGGCACGGTGCTGAACGTGATCCAGAATCAGCCGGGGTGGTTCGGTGAAGGCGACGATTTGTTCTACGTGGATGGGGAGAAGACCGCCGGGATCCAGGGCACGGGGACGGAGGACTATTTCAACGACGCCTGGTCGCTGCGGGTGGCCCAGGGGCCGTACGCGGGCGTGCCGGTGGCGGAGGGAACCGGCGTGGGGTCGCGGATGACGGCCTATCGCTGGCACCTGGCGGATCCGGTGCCGTTCACCACGTCGCTGCGCTTTGTGCTGGAGCACGCCGGCTGGACCTATGATCCCAACGGCTCGGTGCGCTCCGCCTTCGAGGAGCGCGCGGACCTGTTCAGCAGCGTGGCCTTCTGGTATCAGGCGGGAATCGCGGCGGGCCTGCCAGAGCCGCCTTACGGAGCGGCGCGCCTGCCGCATGGAAACGCGCGGCAGATCGAGGTAGAGGACCTGATCGGCGAGGTACGGGCGGAGGGCGGCAAAGCGGAGGTGGCGCGGGATGTCTTCTGGTCGCGCGACATCCTGCTTTTCCATGCGCAGGGCAAGGGCTCGCGCATCGAGATCCCGCTGGAGGTGGCGGAGGAGGGGGAATACGAACTGCTGGCGCAGCTCGCGCACAGCCCGGAGTACGGCGATTATACGGCGCTGGTGGACGGGCAGCGGTTGGGGCCGCGCGAAGACCTGGAGCACGAGCCGGGGGCGAATGCCGGCGGGGCAGCGGCGATTTCGGGATATCACACGGAGCTGTACGTGGCGGAGGACCATCCGCTGGGGTGGATTCGCCTGCCGAAAGGGAGGCACACGGTAACCTTCGTGTGCGCGGGGAAGGACGAGCGTTCCACGGGGTACGGATTGGGCATCGATACGCTGGTGCTGGCGCGGATCGGCCGGCCGGAGGCGATGGGCGGCACGCGGGCGGCAGCCCTTCGTAAACTGCGGGACGCCGCAAAACTGGGCGCGGCATTGAGCGACCGGGACCAGGATGCGCGGGAGGCGGCCGCCTGGTCGCTGACCCAGATGGGAGCGGCGGCGGCTCCGGCGACGGAGCCGGTGGAGCGAGCGCTGGAGGACAACGATTTCGTGCTGCGCGGCTTGGCGGCGGTGGTGCTGCGGAACCTCGGGCCGGAGGGGCGCCCGGCGCTGGGCGCGCTGATCGGAAGGCTGCGGGATCCGGACGCCGGTGTGCGGATGATGGCGGCGGAGGCGATCGCGGCGCAGGGGCGCGGGGCAACATCCGCCCTGCAGCCGCTGCTCGATGCCGGGGCCGCGAAAAGCGAGCATCCTCACGTCCAGCGCAGTATCGCCAAGGCGCTGGGCGCGATGGGACCGGCGGCCCAGCCGGCGCTACCGCTGCTCCGCGAGTATCAGAAGATTCCCCGCGTGAGCTGGGCGGCCAGCGCCGCGATCCGGCAGATTGAAGGCGCGCGGAGAGAGTGACGTATAGTAGGGAGTCATGCATCGCCGTTCTTTTCTGCTGTCCGGGGCCGCCGCGGCATTCGCCGCCGGGGAGCGCCAGAAAACCGTAGCCGCCGTGGTGACCGAATATCGCAAGCTGTCGCACGCGGATGTGATTTGCAGCCGGATCCTGGAGGGGTACACGCCCGATAACGTGCCGGTGAAGCCGCGCACGCGGATCGTCTCGATGTACACCGACCAGGTGCCGCCCAACGACCTGAGCCGGGCGGCTGCAGCCAAGCACGGCTTCCCGATCTATCCCACGGTGGCCGAGGCGCTGACGCGGGGCGGCGACAAGCTGGCGGTAGACGCGGTGCTGCTGGTGGGCGAGCACGGCAACTATCCGACGAATGCGCGGGGGCAGAAGCTATATCCGCGATACGAGCTGTTCCAGCAGATCGTCGAGGTGTTCCGGCGCAGCGGGCGGGTGGTGCCGCTATTTTCCGATAAGCACCTCTCGTACTCGTGGGAGAAAGCCAAGAAGATGTACGACGAGACGCGCGAATGGAGGATTCCGTTCATGGCCGGGTCGTCGATTCCCGTGACGGTGCGCACGCCGGAGCTGGAGATCCCGCTGGGCGCGCACCTGGAGCACGCGGTGGTGGTGGGCTACGGGGACCTGGATGCATACGGCTTTCACACGCTCGAATCCTTGCAGTGCATGGTGGAGCGGCGGGCCGGCGGCGAGAAGGGTGTGGCGGCGGTGGAGTGGCTGGAAGGCGAGACGGTGTGGAAGTGGCGGGACAGCGAGCAGGGCAAGTGGAGCGCTCCGCTGCTGGATGCCGCGCTGGCTCGGGCGCTCAAAGCCAAGCCCGGCAGGCCCGAAGACAACGTGAAGCAGCCGGTGCTGTTCCGGATCGAATATCGCGACGGCTTCCGCGCGGTGGCTTATATGCTCAACGGGCAGGTGCAGGACTGGCTGTTCGCCACGCGCATGAAAGGGAAACCGGAGATTCTCTCCACGCGCTTCGGGCTGGGCCCGGGCGGGCGATACCTGGTGCATTTCGACGGGCTGGTGCACGTGATCGAGGAGCTGTTTGTCACCGGCAAGCCGGTGTATCCGGTGGAGCGCACGCTGCTCACCACCGGGACACTGGCGTTTCTGTTCGATTCGCGGGAGCAGAAGCGGCGGGTGGAGACGCCACAGTTGAGCGTGGCGTACGAGGCGCCGAAACACTGCTATTTCCAGAGGGCGTAGGCGTCAGGATTCCCGGATCATCTTGCGCAGCCGCTCGGCGGTCCAATCCACGGCGATGCGGATCATGGCCTCGCCCTTGGCCGTGGTGGCCAGCTTGGCCTCGCGCGCGAACTGCTCCTCCTGGGCGGCGGACTTGGGGTCTTTGATGTGCAGGAAGGGCTTGGCCTTCTCGTAATCGACGCCTTCCCAGTGGATACGCTCGGGAAAGGCGGCCATGGCGAAAGAGGTCTCGAATTCCCCGGCGTGGCCCGGCGCCTTGTTGCTCTGCATGTACTTCTTGATGATCTCGGGGGTGTAGGCGTCCCAGTAGGAATTGGTTTCGATGCGGATGCCGAGCTTTTTGGCGAACTCGGGGACGTTCTGGCGCAG
>CAZMRK010000247.1:0-14286 GCA_964568355.1 uncultured Solibacteraceae bacterium
GTGGAACATGCGCTCTGGGACGCCGTAGGCAAGGCGGTGGACCGCCCGGTGGCCCAGGTTCTCGGGGGCGCCCGCGACCGCCTCAAGGTCTATCGCACCTGCGTTTTTCCGGGCAAGGCGGATCAGTCCGATGTCGCCTACGAGACGCAGGCGCAGTTTGCCGCTCGGCTTCAGAAAAGCGGCTACAAGGGCATCAAGGTCCGCGCGTGGCGGCCGCGCCCGATGGACGACGTGGAGATGGTCGGCGTCATGCGGCGTGCCGTCGGCGATGATTTCCACATCATGCTCGATCGGACGGCGGTCCGGCCCGGGTGGGTCTGGAGCTATCCCACGGCGCTCGAAGTCTGCCGCGGCCTCGAAAAGCATCATGCCTACTGGCTGGAGGAGCCTTTCGACGGATACGACTTGCTGGGGCCGGCGCGGCTTGCCGCCGAGGTCGGCATTTTGATCACGGGCGGCGAACTCGGCAACAGCGTTTACCATTTTCTGAATTTTCTGCTGCACAAGACCTACGACGTCGTGCAGCCGGACACGCGCATCTGCGGCGGCATCTGGATGGCGAAGAAGATCTCCGTTCTGGCCGAGTCTTTCGGCGTACCGTGCATTCAGCACGGCAACAGCGGTCTTTCTTTGGCCGGTTATATCCAGGCAGGCTGTTCCATGACCAATTGCCAATGGCAGGAGATCATCGGCGGGCCGAATCTGCCGGAGGAGGAATGGGCGCCGGCGCTGAAGCTGCTCCGCACACCGCAGGCCTTCCCGATCCAGGATGGCTATGTGCTGCTGCCGAATTTGCCCGGCCTGGGCCTGGATGTGAATGAGGATGCCATCCGCGAATACCGGGGGAAACATGCTTAGCCGGCGCCAATTCCTGCTGACCGGGGCCAGCCTTCCGGCTTTGGCCCGGCTGTCGGCCGCGGTAAAGCCCGTTCGCATTACCGAGGTCGATCTGTACGAGATCGATTTACCGGTCACCAGCACCGAAGCGGAGGCTGGTGTGATGCATCGCTATGCGGTCGCCGAGATCCGTACCGATGCCGGAATCACCGGCTATTCCTTCGCCGGGCACCCACGCAGCGTGCTCCCCCAGGTGAAATCCTTGCTGGTGGGCAAGGACCTCTTTGCGGTGGAACAGCACGTCCACGCCGGTCTTTATCGCTGGGGCGGTATCGAACATGCTCTATGGGACGCCATCGGTAAAATCGCCAAACAGCCGGTGTACAAGCTGCTCGGCGGCAACAAGACCAGTGTCCGCGCGTACTTGACCTGTGTGTGGAAGGGCAATCCCGATCAGTCCCACGTGCCGTACCGGGAGCAGGCGGCCATGGCTTCGCGCATCCGGCAGGCGGGTTTTCACGGCATGAAGATTCGCGCCTGGCGGCCTTATCCACTTGACGACGCCGAGGCCTGCGCCGTCATCAAGGGAGCCACCGGTTCGGACTTTCACCTGATGTTCGACCGCACCGCCCATGCGCCGGAGGTAGTGGGGCAGAAGGTCTGGCCATATGAAATCGGGTTGAAGGTGGCCCGGGCACTCGAAAAGAACGGGGCCTCCTGGCTGGAGGAGCCGTTCGCCCGCGATGACTATGAATCACCGGCGCGTCTTGCTCGCGAGGTAGACCTGCCAATTACCGGCGGCGAAGGCTACGTGGGTATCGATGCGTTTCGCGAGTGCCTGCTGCACCAGACCTACGACATCCTTCAGCCGGAGGGCCGTGGTTCAGGCGGAATCTTCACTGTACGCAAAGCGGCGACTCTGGCGGAATCTTTCCACGTTCCCGTCATTCTGCATGGAACCATGGGGCTGCTGCTGGCCGGATGGCTCAATGCCACGCTCGCCATCGGCGCGGAGTGGCAGGAGGTCGCGCTGATTACTCCGCCTCTGCTACCCCAGGAACAGTGGGCTCCCGCGCTGAAGATCCTCAAGACCAAGGAAGTATTTGCGATCCGGAACGGCGAACTGCTGGCGCCCGAATATCCGGGCTTGGGCTTCGATATCGACGAAGAGGCGCTCCGCCGCTATCGCGTGTGAATAGGGGCACCGAGGGCAACCCGGGAACGGGCAGCGAATTTCGCAGGTGCGGCGAAATTCATGCCAGTCCCCGGGTTGCAATGTACTCTTACGGCAGCAGGGCTGAGGCCAGTGGTGTGTGCAGCCGTGTCTGCTGGGTGTTCTTCGTTTCGGGCGGTCCCACATTCGGCGGCATCTCGCCGGTCAGGGACTTCAGGAATGCCAGCAGATCGGCACGCTCCGTCGGCGTAAGGAAGTCCAGAGAGTGGATCTCCTTATCGCGATAGGGGCTGGATGTTCCGCCGCCGATGTAGAACTCCACCACATCCTCAAGCGTCTTCAGGGAACCATCGTGCATGTACGGCGCGGTCTGCGCGATGTTCCGCAAGGACGGTGTTTTGAATGCTCCGTGATCGGCCTCCATCTTGCTGATGGCGAAGCGCCCTTCATCGGTCAGTTCACCCTTTCCATTAATTCCCACTCCCAGGTTGTGGTATTTGTTGTCGGTGAACAGGGCGAATTTCTGATCGATGGTGTGGCACACGACGCAGTTTCCTTTGTTCTCCTTGCGGAAGACCTCGAGACCGCGGATCGCCGCCGGGCTCATCGCCTTCTTGTCGCCGCCGAAATAGTACTTGTCAAACGGCGAATTGCCGCTGATTACGGTGCGCTCAAAGGAAGCGATGCATTTTTCCACTTTTTCGTAGGTGACGGGGCCGGGGCCAAAGGCCTTCTCGAATGCCGCGACATAGGTGGGGTCCGCGGACAGCTTCTTTACAACATCCGGCATGGTGTGCGCCATCTCGACTGGATTTTCCACCGGTCCTTCCGCCTGTTTTTCCAGGCTCGGCGCTCTACCGTCCCAGAACTGCACGGTGAAATAGGCCGAATTGAAAACAGTCGGCGCGTTGCGCGATCCGGTCTTGCCATGCACACCGGTCGAGACACGCCTGCCGTCGGAAAAGCCGAGCCCCGGGCTGTGGCAGCTCGCGCAGGAAACCGTGCCGTCTATAGAAAACGCGGTGTCGTAGTACAACCTCCGGCCCAGGGCGATCGTTTCTGCCGTGGGTGGGTTGTCGGGCGGGATAGGAACAGGGGGCAGTCCTAAAGGCGCCTTGATTTCCACCGGCGTCCCGATTGGCCGCGCAGGCGCGACAGCCGTCGTCTGCTTCTGTTCCTGGTTGGGTCCGGCGCACGAGCAAAGCAGGACCATTGCTCCCATCAGAACGAGGGAGGGTACAGCCGTTCGAGAATACATGAAGCGCTTGTTCTCCGAGTGGTAGTGAAACCACATTATATGCTCACTGGCGCTCGATGGTGTAGTGATTCTGATTCGGGCCGGTTCGGCTCCACCACCGGCGGGGCTCTGCTATAACTGCATCATGCGTATTTGCCGCTATTGCCTTGGGCTTCTCCTGGCTTTTTTCGTTCTTAGCGCCGCTGCTGTCGACGAGCCTGGTCCGCTGCTCGGTTATTCCGCGGCGGCGGCCCGCGCCCAGCGGGACTGGGAGACCCGGTTCCGCGCCGTCCCCGATGTAAAGAATCTCCGCGATTATATGGAGCACCTCTCCGCCCGCCCGCATCACGTGGGGTCGGCTTATGACAAAGAAAACGCGGAGTGGATCCTGGCCAAGTTCCGGTCCTGGGGGCTCGATGCCCGGATCGAGACATTCGACGTTCTGTTTCCCACGCCCAAGGAGCGCGCCGTCGAGCTGCTGCGTCCTACGCGCTTCACCGCCCAACTGCGAGAGCCGGCCGTGGCCGGCGATCCCACTTCCAGCCAGCAGAACGAGCAGCTTCCCACCTATAACGCCTATTCAACCGATGGGGACGTGACCGGCCGTCTGGTGTACGTGAATTACGGCGTGCCCGACGACTATGAGCAACTGGAGCGCCTTGGAATTTCGGTCAAAGGGGCTATTGTGATTGCCCGTTACGGCGGGTCGTGGCGCGGTATCAAGGTCAAAGTCGCGGCCGAGCACGGCGCGGTGGGCTGCCTGATTTATTCCGATCCGATGGATGACGGGTATTCCCAGGGAGAGGTCTTCCCTGCCGGACCATATCGCCCGGAGCATGGTGTGCAGCGCGGCAGCGTCATGGACATGCCGGTGTATCCGGGTGATCCCCTGACCCCGGGTGTCGGCGCGACTGCTAACGCCAAGCGGTTGAAGATCGAAGAAGCCAAAACCATCACCAAAATTCCGGTGCTGCCGATCAGCTATGGCGATGCGCGTCCGCTGCTGGCCGCGCTTACCGGTCCGGTCGCTCCCAAGGCCTGGCGCGGCACGCTCCCCATTACGTATCGCATCGGTCCGGGTCCGGCCGAGGTGCATCTCAAGGCAAAGTTCAACTGGGACATCAAACGCCTGTACAACGTGATCGTGCAGATTCCGGGTTCCGCGGATTCGGATGAGTGGATTATCCGCGGTAATCACCACGATGCGTGGGTGAATGGCGCGGAGGATCCGGTCTCAGGCGCCGCTGCGCTGATGGAAGAGGCACGGGGCCTGGCCGAACTCCTCAAGCAGGGATGGAAGCCTCGCCGCACTATTGTCTATTGCGTGTGGGACGGCGAGGAAGAAGGGCTTCTGGGCTCGACCGAGTGGGCCGAGGAACATGCGGACGAACTCAGGCGCAAAGGGGTGGTCTATCTCAATACGGACGGCAACGGCCGCGGATACCTGAGCATGTCGGGTTCTCATACCCTGGAGAAATTCATCAACGGGGTCGCGCGCGACATTGTGGATCCCGAGAAAAATATCTCGGTCTGGAAGCGCTTGCAGCTTCGAGAGATCTCGGAGGCCGCGAACAAGCAGGAGGTGCGAAGCCGGCCGGATCTGCGCATCGGCGCTCTCGGCTCCGGCTCGGACTTCACCGCCTTTCTCGACCACCTGGGCGTTGCCAGCCTCAACCTCAGTTTCGGCGGGGAGGACGGTGGCGGGATCTATCACTCCATCTACGACGACTTCTACTGGTACACGCACTTCAACGACACCACTTTTGTGTATGGGCGGGCTCTGGCGCAAACTGTGGGGACGGCTGTCCTGCGGCTGGCCAGCGCCGAGCTTCTGCCTTACGATTTCGGCGGTTTCAGCAATACGATCGAGCGCTATCTCGATGAGTTGCAGAAGCTCGCGCGCGACCGCCGGGAGCAGGTGATCGAGCGCAATCGCGAGATCGACGAGGGCGTATTCTCGGCGATTGCGGATCCGAAGAAGACGTTGATTCCGCCCAAGCGCCAGACCGTCCCGCCGTTTCTGAGCTTTGCGCCGCTTCAGAACGGGTTGGCCGCTCTTAGCCGTACGGCCGAACGCTACGAGAAGGCGGTAGCCAAAGCGTCGGAAAACGGAGGAGGCGCCCTGGCCCGCGCTTCCCTGCGGGAAGTCAACGCCAAGCTGGTGGAGAGCGAGCGGATGTTGACGCTGCCCGATGGTCTGCCCGGCCGCCCCTGGTTCAAGCATCAGATCTACGCTCCCGGCTTTTATACCGGCTATGGCGTCAAGACCATTCCGGCGGTGCGGGAAGCGATCGAGCAGAGCCAGTGGAAGGAGGCCCAGGAGCAGATCGACCGGGTGGGCAAGGTTCTGGAAAACGTCGGCGAGACGATCGACTCCGCGGCAGCCGGGCTGGAGCGAGCCGCGATGTAGCTCGAACTGCGGCGCTGCGCTGCTGTCGCCGCATCAACGGCTGGCGAGAACAGGTCTACCGTTCAGCGGCTGCACCGGACGGACATTCGCAGGATAAAGCTTGCCAAACGCCTGCATTTGGCCCAGGGAGATCTGGATCGGTGTGCGGAGCACGAACCAGGTGACGTGCTCGGTGCACGGCGGCGTAGTGAGCGACCCGGTAAACGTGTAATAGCCGCGGGTAGCGGGTAGCAGCCGGCTGGGATCGATACGGATATCCCTGGAGGTGTACTCCATCCCGGTTTCCAGGGGCAGGTGCCGCCATAAGGTTCGGATCGCGCCGTTCTCCTCACCGGGCTGGATCAGGATGGCGACAACGGCGAGATTTCCGGAAGCATCCCGGTGGACCAGATGGACATCCATCCCAAACGCCTTACCCTCGATCCGCTCTTCGCTGGAATGGTGAAAGTGAAACTGCACCAGGTTATACCGTTTCCGGCCAACGGTTATATAGCCACCGCGCTCCTCTTCCACCATTACGGTGTGACCGTTATTGACGATGTGCAGAGGGGCCGGCCGATAGTGAAACCCGATGGGATGGAGCCTGGCTGTGCGAGCATGGCGAATGTCGATGGGGGATTGGCTTCGACCCTCTTTGCAGACGGCGAAATCCTCTTGCAGGTCGCCCCAGTGCTCCGGGCCGCCTGCGCCGCTGTATCCCCAATGTGATACCTCCGGCCCTTTGTGCTCCGCGCCGGGGCCTTCCGCCGGAGCGAAGCCGGCGAAGGCAAAAAGCAGGATTCCACTGATAGAGAGGTTCGCGGCATGCCGCGGAATTCCGAACATGCCTCTCTATCGGCGGAATCGTGAAAGCGCAGGAGGCCGTCAGTTGGCCGGCTGCAGGCGGTAACGATAGAGCACCGGCCCGGAGGCGAAGTAGAGCGCTCCATCGCGCAGAGCGAACCCCGCGGAGATCGGCTGGGGGGATTTGGCGAGCAGGCGGATGGCATGCGACCGGACGTCGATCTGGAAGATGCCGTCGCGTGCGAGGCCGATAAGGTTGCCATCCGGCCCTACAGCGACGCTGTTGTAGACGGCGCCGCGGAAGGGGACCGGCTCGCTGTGAACGATTTTGCGTTCCGCCGGATCGAAGACGAACAGAGTTCGGGCGGCGATGCCGTAGACCAGGTGATTCGGCGCGGAGATGAGGCTGGTGATGGCGGGCGCCCCGGGTACCGGCACCATGTCAAACGTCTTGCGCGAGTGGCGGATGTCCCAGAGGAAGATGCGCGCCTCTTTCTGAGTGGGATGGCTGCCGCCCCCGCCGCCGATGGTGGTGCCGCCGACCAGCGTATCGCCCAGCGACGCCAGCGAAACGACGCTCTGGTCCTCGATCAACTGAGGATAGGTGGTGACCTGCTGCTTTTCGACATCCCAGATGGTGAGCGGGCCTCCCAGCTTGCCGTAGCCGGCGACCGAACCCATGTAGACCCTGCCATCCTTCCCGGCGATCATGGCTTCGGGACGCCAGCCGTGATCTTCTTCGGCGTAATGGGTAAGCACGGGATTCGTGCCGGGTTGGAACGGCTGCGCCGGGTCGTAGCTCATGAGCGAGGCAAGGCCGGCATAGGCCGCCATCAGCAGCCGATTGCCCCGGGTGAGAAAGGAGTAGACTTCTCCGCCGCCCAGGCCGCCGATCTCCTCGAACCTGTGGTTTGCCTCGTCGAGGCGCATGAGATGAATGGGCAGAATGCTGCTGCCGTAGAGGCGGCTATCGGGACCGAACGCCACGCGGAAGATCGGCAGGGCATTGCCGGAGTAGTCGAAGTGGCGCTGGACCTTCTTCTCAGAGCGTGGATCGGTGATTTCGATCAAATCGCCATCTACCTTCACGCTGCGGCCATCGCGCAGGCGATTGTTTTCGACGGCGGGAGAGGCTTCCGAGGCGGCGATTGGAGTGGCGGTCCAGCCATTCAGGCGGAAGTGCTTCTCGCCCACGGCGCCGTAGACTTTGCCATCCTGGCCCACGTGGACGGTAGCCTGGCCGACTACCTGCGCGGCGGCGGGGAGAATCTCGCGATGTTCGCCGGTGGAGATCTGGTAGGCCGCAATATTGGCCTTGCTGGTACCGATGCCGACGTAGATGAAGTCGCCGGCTCCCGCGACATAGTGCGCGTATTGTTCGACCGGATCCATGCGGCCAAGATCGTCCAATTTGCCGGACGCCGGATCGTAGCGCACCAGTTTGGCCTGGGGATAGGTGGCGCCGTAAATCTTGCGGTCGGGCCCGACGGTGACATCCCAGATGTAGCTTTCGGTTTCGCTGGGCCGGCCCAAATCGACCAGTTTCCCGGATTGCGGATCCAGTTGCAGGAAATGCGCCCGGGGGAGAGTTCCCAGGTAGACTTTGCCGTCCGGCCCGACGACCATGTTGCGCGCCCCGGATTCGGTGGGAGCAGGATTCGGAAATACTTGCACGCGGCCGGTTTCCGGATCCACGGCCACTACTTCAATGGTGTTGTTCAGGTATAGATAACTCAAGTACATGCGCTGGCTGCCAGCAGCCGGGCCGGGGCCGATCGACGACGCGACCAGCGAGCCGAGACCGCGATAGGTAGCCAACTCCTCGAACGTGCCGGAAGCCTCGTTCGGAGGGGCTGCGGTAGCGAGAGCGACAAACGCCAGCAGGGTTGCGCATGCGGACAAAAAACGAGCGAGTGGTGTGTGCATCTACTATGCAACTTACAACATCGCCCGAGGCGGATGGCGCGGCGGCGGATCAGGAACCCCGGGGCTCTCCGGGCGGATGTCAAAACATGTACTTCAGCCCCAGTTGGATCACCCGGTTGCCGCTACCACCGAAGATTTTTCCGGCGGTGGTGTTGGGAAGTCCACCATCGCGTGTGTCCGCAATCGTAGAAGAGGGCGTACCGAGGTTGAAGTGATTCCATGCGTCCAGGAAGTCGGCGCGAAACTGCAGGCGATGCCGTTCGGTTACGGGAAACCATTTCTGCACCCCGATATCCCAGTTCCAGAAGCCGGGGCCGAAGAAGCCGTTTCGTTCCGAGTTTCCCCATTGCCATGGCTGTGGCGGCGCAAACGCGGTGGGGTTGAACCAGGAGACGCCGTTGATCACGTCATGCGAGCCGGAATCACGGCCGGAACTGATGGAAGCGCCAGATACGGCATCGGCGCGGCCACCCCACCAGCCAATGATGTTGGAAGGCACGGTGAAGGCGACGGAGAATGGCGCGCCGGTGCGATAGGTGGTGATGCCGGAGATGGACCAACCTCCGGCGATTGCATCCACAATCCTGCTGCTGGTCGAGAAGCGCCTGTCGCGGCCGAAGGGCAGATCATAGAGGTAATTGCATACGAAAACCTGGCGCGGCACACTATCCGTATTGCCGTAGTCCGCGTTTTCATTGTTGGGATTTTGCGCGCCGCCGGTGGTGGGCACGTTGTCGCGGCTGCGCGTGAACGAATACTCGGCTTCTATGAGAAACCCGGCGGCTAGGCGCTTTTTCATCTCCAGTTGAAGCTGCGTAAAGTTGACTTTACCGCTGGTCTTGGTGTTGTCGATCTCACCCCAGGGCTGATAGGGACGCTGCGCCTGCAAGGGAACATTGGGCACCTGAATATTGGGCCGATTGATATCCTCCCTTGAATACAACGCATGGTGCGTCTGCGCGCCGACGTAGGAAGCGCGCACCATCCACTGATTGCCAAACTGCTGCTCCACGGTCAGGTTCCACTGCTGTGTCGCCGGATTGACGTTGTTGCGCTCGATCATATAAAGCAGGGGATTGGATGGAGGGCCGCTTTGCCCGCTGCTGGGGAAGGGATTTTGAAATGTCACATCCGGCAGGAAGGGCTCGGCAGGTCTGCCCGGTAGGGCCGAGCTCCAGGTGGATCCGGAGCGCCACGGAGGGTTGAATATGTTGACGTACGCGCTGGCGTTGCTGCGGTAGAAGTCATAGTAGACGCCCCAGCCACCGCGTATGACGGTCCTGCCCGCGGCAAATGGCCGGTAGGCAAATCCAAAACGGGGCGCGAAATTGTTTGTGTCGGCAATCGAGTAAGACTTGGGCCAGCCGGCCTGCCGGGTGGTTTCGAACGGGTAGGCCGCAAGTTGGGAGGGGATCGCCAGGGGAGGAGGCGTCAAAGTGGCCGAGTCTTGCGGAATGGCCAGTTTGTTATTTGCCAGATCGAGGTACGTGACCCGGTCATCCCGCACTTTCCAGGGAGCCTGATAGACGTAGCGGAGGCCGTAGTTCAGGGTCAGTCGAGGTGTGGCCTGGTAGGTATCCTGCACATAGAACTCCCAGTCGCGCGTGGAGAGTTGATAGTCGGTCAGGGGGCCGGCGAAGTTCGTGGTCGCAGCGGCGCCCAGCAGGAAATCGGCGAATGCATTGCCCTGCGAGTTCGGCTGACCGGGCCATCCCTTGTTGCCGGTCCACTGTCCGCTAAAGGTGAAGCCGCCGAGAGGAGTGACCGTAACGCCGGTGAGGGCCTGCCCTCCCTGGCGGGTGTAGTTCTTGTATCCGGTCTCATCCACACCAAGTTTGAAGGTGTGGCGTCCATGGACCTTGGTGAAGTTGTCGATGAACTCGATATCGTACTGTGGATAGGGATAGCCCTTGCCGTAGTCGGAGAACATGCCGGTATAGCCGGTCATGCTCATCTGCGGAAGACCCCCGTTGTCCACGATGGGAAGTTGGGGGAAGAGCGAGGCCGGATTGAAGTCGACGTTCTGCCCGTTGTGGTTGGGAGAGTGGACTACCCAGGCAGCTCGAAATTCGTTGATGGCGGTGGGACTGAAGATATGCGTCTCCGTCAAGCTGATGGCGTAGCCGGTATAGCCATCGTCCGCACTGTTGCCATAGGCCGCCGGGGTGCTTCCAGAGGCGCGGATCCAGGGAGCGCCGCGCGACCAGTGAAACACGCTGTTGAACGAATCGGAGGCCGAGATCTGTCCGTCTATCCGGAAATCGACGCCATTGACACCCGCATTATTCGGCACCGGCGCAATGTAGTTGGGTGCGCTGTTGGGAAGCGCGGCCGAGCTCAGATCGGTCGGCACCGGCAGGTAGGGCAGCAGGGCTTTGGCCTGGGGCGCAATCCTGGATGAGGGGATCTGATTGTTGGGGAACGGAGCGCCGGTGAAAGGATTGTAGAGCTGCGTCCCGCGGGCGCAAATCCCGGCCGAAAACTGAGAGCACAGCGCGGAGAAGTCGCCGCTACGCATGGCCATGGAGGGCAGTCTCAGGTTGACGGTGCTCGGGAAAAGATTGCGAATTCCCCGATAGGCACCATAGAAAAAGACGCGGTTCCGAATGATGGGACCACCGAGGTCCGCGCCGAACTGATTCAGATGGGACGGGGCTCGCGGCTGGCCAGTGGCGTTCAGCAGCAGCGTGTTGGCATTGAGGGCGGTATTCTGCAGAAACTCATAAACCAGCCCATGCAAGGCGTTGGTCCCCTGTTTGACGACCATCATGACCGAGGCTACGTTGCGATATTCGGCATTCTGATTGCCGCTTTCGATCTTGAACTCTTGCAAGGAGTCAGGCGCCGGCAGGTTGGCCTCGCCGAAGTTGGCCACGCCGGAAGTTCCGGCTGCGCGGCTGTTGGCCGAATCGTTCACGCTGATCCCGTTCAAAGTGAAATTCGTACCGCCCCAATAGGAGCTTCCGGAGATCCGGGGATTTGCGCCGGCGGTTTCGACGCCGGGTGCCATCGTGAGGAGGCTGTCGATGGTTCGCCCCGCGAGCGGAAGGTCCGAAACCTGGCGGCTACCCAGAGAACTGCCGATCGTATGGCTATCGGTACGGATCATCAAAGACTGGCCGGTTACCTCCACGGTTTGTTGCACTCCGCCGACCTGGAGTTTCAGGTCCTGCCGCAAGGTCTGCGCGGAGAGGAGTTGAATATCGGTTACGGTCAAGCTCTGGAATCCGGGGCACTGCACAGCGACCTCATAGGTGCCGGATAGCAGGTTTGGAATCGAGTAGCTTCCGGAAGTGTCCGTGGCTGTGCGCGCGGTGACTCCCGTTTGCGTGTTTCGGATGGTGACGGCGGCGTTCGGAATGGCGGCGCCGGATGGATCGGTCACCTGTCCGACCACGGAAGCGGTGATGTTCTGCGCGTAAGAGGCAAGCTGCGGGAACGCCAATAGCGAGATTACAAGAATCGTTGGGGTGGTGCGGCGGTGCATACGCGAGTATCCTCCTGCCCAGGGAGTGCACTGGTCATTCACCCGGAGGTGCGTCCTGGCCGCATGGCAGGCCGCTTAACCGTACGTGGGATCCCGCCGGGCCTGGCCCAGCGAAATTGGGATGAGACGAATTCTATCACGGCAGGTGAGAGCAAACGTCTCCGCTCCTGCCGGCGACGCGGCCAGCACACCGAGGAGGGCAACGCCGATGGGAAAACGGAGCCGTCCGGCGCTCACCTCTCGTGGAATGGTGACTTAGTCCAGGCGAACCTGCCAGAGATAGCTGGAGCGCAGGTGATTGTCGTTTTCGCCCAGAAAGAGGTTGTGGTCGCGGTCAATGGCGATTTCGTGTATGCGGGCCGGACAGTCGTTGATAGACGGGTCAAGGATGTGGGTATAGGTGGTGAGCTGCCCGGTTCGGGTATCGAAGCGGGTCATCTGCGTGTGGCCTTGCACGCCGCCACCGCCGTAGAGGATGCCGTCGCGGAAAGAGAGGGCGGGAAAGCGGACGGTTCCGATGACGCGGGCGATCTTTTCGACGGCGCCGTTCTGCGTGTCGATGCGGCAGAGAACCCCCTCGGTGGTTCCCGCATAGACATAGCGTTCGCCGTCGTAGACCATTGCATCGCAGAAGCCGTAGTCCTGTTTGTGGCGTGTCTCGTTTCGAGCATCTTCGGCGCCGCCCGGCAGGGCTGGGTCGGGGAGCAGTTGCCTCCTGTCATCGGTGCGCGAGAGACCGTGCTCGAACCAAACGAAGCGCTGTCCTTCCGGATGATATTTGAAGAGCCGGATGGGAACCTCGCCGGTATTCTCGTCCCACGCGCGGGTTTCGGCGCAGGTGCCCCAGAGCCAGCCTTCCTTGTCGACCACGGCGTTGTGCGGCTGGGCGAACAGGATCGCGTTGCCTAGATAGGCCAGGTTCTCCGCGCGCCCGCTTGCGATCTCATACTGAAACAGAAACTCGGCCGGATAGGTGAAGCCGTAGATGAGACCGCGCTGCCAATCCGCCGCGATGGACTGAATGTAGAGCCGCGGGACGGGGATGGCCAGGATGTCGTAGCGGCGCACGATGGGATCGTAGTGCACGAGTTTCCCGCCGCCGGCCTCGCGCTGCCGGTCGAGGTCGTGGAGTAGCGACGTGGCAAAGTAGAAGCCCCCGTCCTTTGGAGACAACAGGAGGGTCCGATGGATCTTGACGTCAAACTCGTCGGCCCACTGGCGCGCGCCCAACGATTCGAAGCGGGCGTTGGTGGGATCGAAAGAATAGAGCAGATCTCCGTCAATCGTATTCAGGCCACAGTAAACCAGATTGTCGGCGGGGTTCCAGGTGACCGAATCGAAGCTGATCCAGCCGTTGCGCCACGCGGGATCGGCGGCCAGTTGCCGGTAGCTCCACCGGCCGGCGATAGTGTCTTTCCATCCTGCCAGCCGGTAGTCGCGCAGTTTGTACGCTTGAACGGATCGAGGCTTTGCCATTCCTCCTTTTTAGTACGAAAGCCGGCGGCTGATGTTCAAAACGACAATCGCAGGGCAAATTGCATCTGGCGCTCCGGGGATACGACGGAGCTGATGGTCCCCGCGTTGGCGTTCCCGATGGTGGCGTTGGGGATGCTGAAATGGGGCGTATTCGACAAGTTGAAGGCTTCGGCGCGGAACTGAAGGCCGAAGCGCTCGCTGAGGCGGAAGGCACGCGCCAGGCTGAGATCCAGGTTAATCAATCCAGGACCAACCAGAAAGTTGCGGCCGGCGCTGCCGTAAGTATAGGAAGCCGGCGCCACAAAGGCGGACGTATCAAACCAGTGTGTGGCGGTACGCTGGTCGCGCGGCAGGTTGCCGTCGCCGATGCGGTTAGGTCGAGCGGTGGTGCCTGTATTGGTGGGGTCAAAGTTCAACGTAGGTGTGAACGGCAAGCCGGTCTGCGCGGTAAAGATGCCGGAGATCTGCCAGCCGCCGGCGAGCGCGTCCGCTACGGCATTGCTGCTCCACAGCTTCTTGCCGCGACCGAACGGCAACTCGTAGCTCCAGCTTGTGACGACGCGGTGCCGCACGTCAAAAGCGGAACTGCCGCGGTTGGCAGCCAGGTTGCGCGGATCTTGCGCTCTCTGATCGGTATCGTTGGGGGCGGGGCTGTCGTCGATGGAATGGCCGTAGGTATAGGCGGTCAGCAGGCTGAAGCCGCTGGAGAAGCGCCGCTCCAGTTGCAGGAGGAGCGCATTGTAGTTGGATTTCACCAGAGGGGCATATAGCGAGATGTTGCTCACTCCCGCCTGGATCGGCCGGCGGGCGTCCACATTGCCCGGCCCGGGGACCGGCAGATTGATGTTGTTCGAGTAGTAGAGTTTGCGTCCGGCGGATCCGGTGTAGCCGGCCTCCAGCACGAACCTTCCGGGAAGCTGCTGCTGGACCGTGTAGTTCCACTGGAAAATGTAGGG
>CAZMRK010000248.1:0-6573 GCA_964568355.1 uncultured Solibacteraceae bacterium
AGAGATCGCCACGCCGTCGCTGCCAATCCAGATGGTGCCGCGGCTGTCTTCGAACAGGGTGTAGATGGGGCCGGGCCTTTCGTCGGCGGAGTTGAAGAAAGCGTGGCAGCCGGAGCGATCGATGCGAAACAGGCCGTTGTCATAGGAGCCGACCCAGGTGCTGCCCTGCTGGTCCACCAAAGTGGAAAGCGCGAAGCCCCGGAATGCCGAGCATTCACCGCGAGCCAGCGCGTCGGTCTTGCCAGGCCACAAGACCGGGTGGAAGAGCTGGCCATCGAAGCGCATGACGCCACGCCGCGTGGCGGCAAGGATTCCACCTTTGGGATCGACGGCAACCGATTTCACGACCCGCTCCGGCAGCCCTTCGGCAGCCCCTATGTTGAGGAAATGCCGCTGCGCGAATCGCAGGAGGCCACCGCCGCTGGAGCCGACCCACAGGTTGCCCTCCCGGTCTTCAAAGGCAAACCGCAGGATGTCATAGGACAGCCCGGATTGCGACGTAAAGCGCCGCCAGCCGCCGTTTCTCGAATAGCGGAAGAGGCCGGCTCCGGAGGTACAGATCCAGACCATGCCGGTGGAGTCCACGTACATGCTCCAGATGACCGGCATGGGCCAAGGCGAGCGGGTTTCAAAGGCCATGGTTCCGCCGCGGTAGAGGTGCAAGCCCTGGTTCGTGGCGATCCAGAGATCGCCGCCCCGGCCGGCACCCACGATGTCGGTTTCCCCAACGACCCGATCGCGCTGCGCCAGGGCGGCGGGAGAGACCACCGGCTGCCAAGCGCCATTCACCAGCTTGCCGACGAAGCGCTGATCGATCAGCCAGAGCGAATCGCTGTCATCTACGTAGATATAGGAGCGCTGGTTGAGCGGGACGCCGGGAGGAGTGGGCAGTGCTTCGAGACGATTGCCGCGAACGCGGAACAATTTGCTATCGAAGCTCATGAGGTACAGGTCGCCGGAAGAGGTTTCCGCGAACGAGCGAACGTAATTTCCCGTCCAGCCCGATTGCGCATCGTAGGACTGCCACTTGCCGTCCTTTACGGACACCAAGCCGAGCATGGTGCTCACCCACATCTGCCCGTTGTCATCCAGATGCAGGTTGACAATGCCGGAACTGGGAAGCTGCGGGGTATTGGACCGGTCGAAGACGGTGAAGCTGATGCCATCGAAGCGCACCAGCCCATTGAAGGTCCCAAACCACAGATAGCCGTCGGGGGTTTGGACCATGGCCGTGGCCGAATTCTCGGGCAGGCCCTGGTCCACCTCCCAGAGACGGATTACGTATTCGGGATCGGCAAACTCAGGCGTAGCGGCAGCCACCCGGCCGGCGAGCGAAAGAAACGGCGAAAGGCCCGCCACCAGGATCAGAGTCCGTATCTGTCGGCCGCTGTCGGTCACCCACCCTCAATTGTAGGGGGAATCTTCAAGTCCGCGGCGGGGACGCCGGCTCAGGCCTTGGCGCCCTTGCGGGCCTGGTTCAGAATGTCACGGAGCCGTTTTCCCACGACCAGGTCCTCACCGGGCTGGAGGGTCATGGAAATGATTTGAATGCGGTCGCGGCGCCGGGGGGTCTTTTTGTCGTCTTTGTCGCCCTCGGCGACAGCCGGCACGAGGCTCGGATTGCTGGCGGTGAGTACCTCGATACGCGGCTCACCCTCGCGCAGTTTGCGGTCGCAATCGGCTACGGTGAAGTTCCAGGCTTCCTCGTCCCAGGTGACCGAAAGAGTCGGATAGCGGTTGCCACCTTCGGGAATCCGGATCTCGGTCTTCACGCCGGGGACGGTGTCCACGAGTTTCTGGATGCGCTCGGCACGCTCGCCCCATTCTTTATTAAGCTGGCTGAGGTCGACTTTGGTCCAGGCTTCGACGGCTGCCAGCATCCCCATGACCTCCTCTTTGCCGACCTTCATGGGACGGCAGACCGCGCCTTCCCAGGGGCTGGTATTCAGCATGGCGGCCTCGATGAGGTCTTTGCGGCCCAACAGGATTCCGGCGCACTGGGGTCCACGCAACCCCTTGCCACCGCTGAAGCAATAGAGATCGCAGCCCATTTTGGCGTAGAGTTTCAGGTTCTCGATGGGCGGAATGCCGGCTGCGTCGTCCATCAGGAGCGGGACCTTGGTGTCTTTGGCGATGACGATCGCCTTTTCCAACCGTTCCCCCAGGGAGGTGGTGTAGATCATCGCCGTTTTGTCGTTGATCTTGTCTTTCATCTCCTCGTGGGTGCGCGCGATCACGAGTTTTCCGCCGGTCAGGCGAACCGCGCTGTCGAATGCGCTGCGGCCGCCGAACATGATCACCTCGTGCTTCAGCCCGGTGGTGTCCGGCAACTGCCAGATGTGGGCCGGGTCGGAACCGGCGATACAGGCGGCCGTGGAGGAGGCGATGGCGCCCGCGGCTCCGGAGGTCACCATGCCAAATTCGGCGCCGGAAAGCTCGGCGAGGCGGCGGCCGACGGCGTGCTGCAGCTCGAAGATATCGACGAAATGGCCGGCAGCCGCCTGTTTGGCGGCCTTCACCTCGGGCAACTCGAGCGAGCCGCTCAGGTAGGTCCAGGTCCCCCGTCCGTTGATGAAGGGACGGATACCGATCCGCGAGTAGATATTGTCCTTGGCGGTCTTACCGACCGCTCCGAAGGCTTTATCCAATGCGTCCTTGGCGCCGATGTAGGCGAGCAAGGGGAGTGCGCCCACAAATTTCATGAAGGCGCGGCGGTGGTACAGGGAATCCTCAAGCATGGCTTTTCTCCGTGTTCTGTTAGCTTATCATCAAGCCGGGCGGCGCTGAATCCGGGGGATGGTCTTATGTGACCGCTTGCTTACGCGCGCGGTTCAGTGGGTTTGGGGCGGTCTTAGTTTTTATGTAGCGCGGCGAGTTGGTCCAGGTCGAAGTCGTGGAGCAGGTCGAGGCAGAAGAGGTCGGGGGCGTCCTGATAGGGGATTGGGGCTTCCAGCAGGTGGCGCAGGGAGGTCATGCCGTCGCGCGCGGCGACTTCGCGGAAGAGGCCGGGCTCGAGCGCGGCAGCGACCAGGGCGACCACCTGTGTGCGGATACCGCTGGTCTCTACGCGTACGGGGCCGGCTCCGAGCCAGCGGGCCAGGGCGATCAATTGCGCGGCTTCGAGGCCGAGGGGGCGGTCGCCGACCGCGGCCAGCATCTGGGTGTAGGCCGAAGCCCCCGGCTTTTCGGGAGCCGCATCGCCGGTGAGCAGGAGATCGGCGGCCAGTACCCGCTCGCCCCGGTTCACCCGGCCGGAAACCTCGACGGCGGCAGCGGCCTTGCCGCGATCATCCAGCACGATGGTGGCCGGCGCCGGATGCTCCACGCTCAGCGACTTGAGCGAGACTCCGGCGGCGCTCAAACCGTTCTCGAAATCAAAGCGATAGGATTGCGATTCCACTCCCTTGTTCTTGCTGTTGGCGAGCGCCCAGGCCTTTTGCAGAGGCACCGCACGGTAGCGGACCACCTCGGCCAGGCGCGCCCGGTCCTGCGGCTGGCGCTGGATGCTATCGGCGAGCTTGCGGGCCAGGCCGAGGATGGTCAGATTGTTTTCCGGCAGCCCGGCAGAAAGCTCTTCCACTGTCTTGATCTCGCCATCCACCGGGATCTCTTCCCGGGCTTCCGGCAGGCCGAAGTGATGCGTGAAGAACCGGTAGGATTGCAGGCGATTGTCGAGCTGGTAATTGTGCGTCCCCGGGTCGAGATTCTCGTGCCAGGCCAGGTTCGCGGCTTTGCCGTAGAGGGCGAAGAACGGGCGCACCTGGTCGAAGATGTAGGGCTTTACCAGGGGCGCGCGGAAGCAGCAGTCGTCTTCGGCGTTGTATACCAGCAGGGTCGGGCGAGGCGCCCGCATCGCGGTGAGGTGTTGGAAGTCCTGGCCCTGCAGGAAATCCGAGGGATTCTGCTCGATATCGCCGGTGTCGCCGGGGCGCTCGATGCGGGAACGCAGGGCGGCATAGCCCGCCACCGGGACCGAGACCGCGACGCGCTCATCGAGCGCGCTCAGCACGATGGTCTGCCAGCCGCCGCCGGAGAGCCCGGTGACGCCCAGGCGGCTCGGGTCCACGTGGGGATGGCGCTCCAGATAGTCCAGGCCCTTGCGCATGGCGAGGTAAAACAAACCCACGCCATTGGCTCCGGCCAGATCGAGATGGGCGGCAAACCAGTGCTCATTCTCCTTGCCGGAAAGTTCGCCGTAGCTGAACCACTCCAGGTTCAGGGAGACGATACCCTGGCGGGCCTGGTTGATGCAGCGCTTCTGCTTGTATTCCACGGCCTTGCCGGGCGGTCCGACGTGGCCGTTGACGTTGAGGATGGCAGGCGCTTTACCCTGCAGATGCTCGGGCTCATAAAGGACCGCGGTGGACCAGAAACCCGGGACGATCTCATAGCGCAGCTTGCGGAGGCGATAGCCCTGGCCGGCGAGGGTGCCGCGCTCCTCGAATTTCGGGGGCGCCGCCACCCACTCGCGGGGCCAGCCGTGAAAGACCACGTCATGGAGCAGGTGCTTGCGCAAGCGCGCGGCTTCAGCGTTCCAGGCATCGGCCGTGGAGGGCGCAGGCAGCGCGGGAGCCTTGCGCAGCAGATATTCACGCAATTGAAACGCGACTACGTCGGCGCTTTCCAGACGCGGCTCCAACAGCCGGCGCACCTGCTGGGTGTCGGACTGGGGCGCGGCGATGCGGCAGCCGAGCAGAGCCAGTGCGATCGAGAGATAGATCGGACGCCTCAACATTTTCTTTCCTGGTCTCCCCTTCCTGACGATGCAGAAATTCCTATCAGTTTATACCGGCGCACCACCCCCTCGCCGTGGGAAATAGCAAGGTGTATACTGGCTACGCCCTGGGGTTCACGGACAGGGCCCCGGGAAAGAGGAGGAATTCCGATGCCGGTAGAACTGCTTTGGCTGGGCGGCGGCCTCGTCGTGGTATGCGGGATTTTGATTTTCGGCCTCATCCGGCGGCAAAAGGCCGCGGACCCGCCACATTTCCGTTAGTGGTTCGATTGACCCGGCGTCCTCCTGGCAGCAGGAGGCGCCCGGAAACCCTTGTTGCGTTATCCACCCGCCGGAATCGGAGAAAGCAGCCTGCTATTCTGGTCTGCTATGCAGATGTACGGGGGCATCGAAGCCGGCGGCACCAAGTTTGTGTGCGGAATCGGAGGCGAGACGGGTGAACTGACGGCCCGGATCGAGTTTCCGACTACTTCTCCTCAGGAGACCATGGAACGCACGGCGGCGTTCTTTCGGGACGAAGGACGCCGCCAGCCGTTAACCGGTATCGGAATTGGTTCGTTCGGTCCGGTGGATCTGAATCCGCGGTCGCCCACGTGCGGCTACATCACCTCGACGCCCAAGCCCGGTTGGGGCAATACGGATTTTGCCGGCGCCGTGCGGAGAGCTACGTCGCTACCGGTGGGCTTCGACACGGACGTCAACGTCGCAGCGCTGGGCGAGTCGCGCTGGGGCGCGGCGCGGGGGCTGGACACTTTCCTCTACTTCACGATCGGCACGGGCATCGGCGGCGGGGGCATGTGCCACGGAAAGCTGCTGCACGGGCTGATTCATCCGGAGATGGGCCATATCCGCATCCCGCACGACTGGCAGCGCGATCCCTATGCCGGCTGCTGTCCCTACCACGGCGATTGCCTGGAGGGGCTGACTTGCGGGCCCGCGCTCGAAGGGCGCTGGGGGCAGCGCGGCGAGACCTTGCCTGAGGTTCATCCGGCGTGGGAACTGGAGGCCGAATACCTAGCCCTGGCGATGGTCAATTTCATTTGCACCGTCTCCCCGCAGCGGCTTATTCTGGGCGGCGGCGTGATGCGGAGGACGCACCTGTTTCCGCTGATCCGCCGCAGGGTGGTGGAACTGCTAGGAGGCTATATCCGGGCAGCGGAAATCACGGAGCGGATCGACGAATACATCGTGCCTCCGGCGCTCGGATCGAATGCGGGCGTGCTGGGAGCGATCGCGCTGGCGCAGGACGCGGCGGACTCCCGTTAGGGCAGACCGGGCACAGGCAACGAATTTCGCAAATGCGGCGAAATTCATGCCAGTCCCCGGTCTGCGGCGTCGTTATCCTATTGGGCAACATTTGCGACGCACTACATTAACGCAGCCATTCCGCGTAGACCTTGGAGAAGGCCCAACCTTCGGGGCGATCGAGGACGCGCAGGCCGGGGCGGTCGGGAAATTCCGCCTTGGCTTCGGCCAGAGGTTTCGCGGCTCCGGTGGGAGTCTGTGCATTCACGATCCAGAGCGGCCGCGGAGCGATGGCCAGGGCGAGATCGGGCAGATCGAAATCTTCGAGGACACCGGGAACGACGATATCGACGATGTCTTCGTGCAGGCGGGCGCGAGTGATATCGAGATAGGAGGTGACGGCGCCTTCGCTGGCCACTTTGCCGAGGCGGGGCTCGAGAGCCGCGGCATAAAGGGCCAGCACGCCGCCATTGCCTTTGCCCCAAACGGCAATGCGCGCCGGGTCGACGTCGGGGCGCGCCGCCAGGTAGTCGAATGCCGCCAGCAGGTCGCTGACCTGCATACCGGCGAGGTTCTTTCCCACCAGGACCGCT
>CAZMRK010000249.1:0-4698 GCA_964568355.1 uncultured Solibacteraceae bacterium
ATGAGCCGTTCACGGATCGCCAGGCCGGCGACATCCTCGCGGCCGCCTCAGTGGCCGCTCGTCAGCCATTAGCCCTCTTCGCGCGCGGGCAGAACACCGCCTTGGCCGCGGCCAGAGTGATCGCCGTTCTGCCCAACCTGACGTGGTACATCCTCCGCGATACGTTCCTGAGCTACCACCAGTTTCTCGACCGGCCCGAATCGCTTCCCCTCTCCTTCCGGCTGCGCGACAATACCAACAATCCCCTCACCACCTTCGATCGCGAGATTCCCTTCCTCTACGTGCCCTTCAACGCGCTCCGCCACCCCGACCTGCCGGAACGAATGCCCCGGCACGGCGTGCGCGCCCTGATAGTGGATCCGCTGAATGGAGATTGGGGCCGCCTCGAAGAATCGGCGGCTCGCAAGCTGCTGCCTGCCTCGGTCCGCGTCATTTCGAGCGATGATCCCTCCGCTGCCGAGCAGGCCTTCGTGCGATCCCTCAACTGAACCGGCTCATTGCCCCTGGCCTTCATCCAGCCGCAATTGCGCCAGCGTACCGCTCACACGCATCTCTTTGCTGCCGTTTGAAAGCTGGATCAGCAGCGTGCCGTTTGGCTGCGTGCTGCCCTTGCCCGTGTAGATGCCCCCCGCGCCGGCCACTTGCAGCTCCGGGAACGCAAGCATGGGCGCGCCGTTGGCCCAGGCGGCGGTAAACATCCCCGAGACCGTCCGCACCGGAGGCAGCGCCGGCAGATCTACTGAGCGAGCCGCAAAGCTGCCCTTCACTCGCAGATTGGCCAGCAACTCCGGCCCCATCCCCCGCGTCGCCGCATCGAGTTCGCTGTCCACCTCCCCGGACCTCCAGTCGATCCCCTTCAGATGCCCGGTCAGTTCATAGCTAGGCCGCGGCCCCCGCAGGTTTGCCGCCAGTTTCCCGCTGAGCGAGCCACCGTCCACGCCCGCCTGCAGATTGAGTAACTCCACCTTGGCCTGATCCCAGAGCAGGCGCCCGCGTACGTTCGTCCAGTTCGTCCCCGCCACAGCCAGCGAACCGATCTGCACCGTGCCCTCCATATGGCGATCGGCCAGCCACGCCGGCATCGGCGCCCTCCCGATCCCGACGCGCCCCAGCGCTCGCGCCAGCAGACTGCGGTCGCGGCGCAGAGTCGGCTCCAGCAGTCGCTCCAGCTCCGCCGCATCGGCCTTCGGAATCACCAGGTGCAGCCGATGCGGTCGCGGCGATTTCGGTTCATACCGGTACTGCCCGTGCAGGGCCACCTTACCCGCTTCCGCCTGGATCCGGTCCAACACCACATGAGCTCCGTCCAGTTGCGCATCCACCGCCGCGATCTTCAGCGGAGCGGCCAGCCCCGGCAGCGGGAACTCCGCGCCGGACAGTTGGATGTGTCCGGACCAGCCCGTGCGGGACTGTGCCTCCGCCGCCTCCAGGCACCCCACAATGCCCATCTCACAATTTGCCTCCGGCGTCACCTGGTACCGCAGTTGGCCCCTCCAGATGCCTGAGCCTACCTGCTCCAGCCAGGGCACGCGCGCCAACGCTACCTGGGAGCGCAGCGTGGCCACGTGCATCGCCCCGCTTGAAATGCCCAGCGAAAATTGCTGCGTGGCGAACGCAAAGTCCGCTTCCACCTGTACCTGTTCGTCGGCGCACTCCGGCTCCGGACAAGGCGCCTTTTCCTCCTCCGGAAGCGGCACGCGGGCAATCGCCGGAGAGAGCCGCGCATGCCCGTCCGCAAACACCACGGCTGCCTCATCGAAATGCACCGCCGGGGAGTCCGGCATCGTCAGCACAGTCTTGTGAAACGACAGGGCGCCCTGCACACTGCCGCGCCCTTCATACCCGATCGCGCCGTCCAGGATTCCGTTCATCTGCAACCGCTCCGGCATCGGGACACCCATGTGCCGCGCCAGTTCCAGAACCTGGCTGGTCGGAAACTGGTTCCAGTTGACAGCCACGCCCCAATGCGGCTGAAACAGGTAGTCGGACAGGCGAAAGCGCACCGAAAGCGGCAAAGCCTCTCTCCCGGAAGAGCTCGAGACCAGTTCCAGCCGCTGGCGATTCAAGTCCAACCGGCCTTGCAGATTAAGCGGCAGTTCGCCTCCGTTCGAGGGCAGCAGATCCCAACGATGGATATCCTCCATCGAGACACGCCCGGAGATCTGGATATTGTTCCATGGGCCCTTGAGGCGCATCTTCGAAGAAAGCGCCCCGTGGATTCCCGCATGCTGTCCGTGAACCAGGGCGATGATCTCGCCAATATTGCCTCTGGCCAGTTCCAGTTCCAGGTCGAGTTGATCCGGCTGTCCATCCCGCCCCTGGTTCCATTGCCCCTCGGCGGTGACCCGTCCGAAGCCGCCCGCCGGGCGATCCGTTCGCGCCGGCGCCCCGGAAAACTGCAGGCTCCACCCGTGGCTCCAGCGCGAAGGCGGCGCCACATCCAGATCTGTATCCGTGAGATAGAAGATTGATTTGGCCATCCCGAATTTGAAGTTAAACCGGCTCGACCGCACGTGGATCTCCGGGAATGTAGCCATCAGGGACCGGTTCAAAAGCGGCTCGAAACTCCAATGCCCCGGCTCCGATGCGGGGCCGCTTTTTACCAGGTTGATGCTGGCATCATCCAGCCGGATCGAAGCAAACTCCAGCCGCCCGGCAAACAGCGGCAGCAGCCGCGGTACGGCTTCCAGAGAGGTGACATAAGCAAACGGTTCCGGCCCCACCGACGGATCTTCATAAATCACGACATCGTCGATGCTGAAACCCGGCCCCGTAAATAAGTCGAAATGGGCCGCGCCGATCTCTACCTTCCGGCCCAGAGCTCGTTCCAATGCCCGCTGGATGCCTCCCCCGAAGCGGTTCGCGCTAAGGTTCGGCGCCACCACCCCCACCAGCAGGAGGATCGCCATCCCCACACTCATCCAACGCGCCAGCCGTTTTGCCCGGGCCGTCATGCCTCTGCCTCCGCTTTCAAACGGCGGTAGGTTTCCGGATCGTCCACATCATCCAGAATGCCGGCGTCCGTCACATCCACATACTCCGTCTCGCCGGCGTGTGCATGGACCACATCGCGCGCGGCGCCTTGCTGCGGAAGCGCCAGAAACTCCGGAAACAGCGCTCGCGAAAAGAAGACCGGATGCCCGCGGCGACCCCGGTACCGTGGTACGCGCAGCAGAGGCGCCGGCCGGCTCCCCCACCGCAGCAATTCGGCCACCGTGCCATCTTGCACGTTCGGATGATCCACCAGCGTGAACAGCACACCCGCCGCGCCCTCCGGAACGGCGCGCAGGCCGCATTGCAGCGAACTGGTCTGCCCTGCCCGGTAATCGGCGTTCCACACAAAGCTCGCCGGCCGCCTGGTTCGGGCCCGGATCTCCTCCGCGCCGGCTCCCAGCACCACTACTACGGGCGAACAATGCGCTTCCAGCAGCCCGATCAAATGATCCAGAAAAGTCTCCCCGTGCCATTCGAGCAGCGCCTTCGGATATCCCATGCGCCGCGATTCGCCGGCCGCCAGAATCAGTCCGGCGGCGGTCACTGGAGCAGCAGCGCTCGCAGCGATTCGTCGGCAAACACCGACTTCGAGAGAGCACGCCAGTTGGATTCGGTATGGCGCCGCACCGCGATCATCTCCGCCACAACGGATACCGCGATCTCCTCCGGAGAGATCGCCCCGATCTCCAGGCCCATGGGCGCGAATATGCGCTCAAAAGCCTCCCGCGGCACGCCTTCCTTCTCCAACTCTTTGATCACGTTAATGACTTTGCGCTTGCTTCCGATCATGGCCACGTACCGCGCCGGCGTCGTTACCGCCCAGCGCAGCACCCGCATATCGTCGCGATGCCCGCGGGTCACAATGATCAGGTAGCTGTTTTCGTGGATGGTCAGCTTCCGGAAGACCTCTTCGTACTCCTCGGCGAAGATCTCGCCCGCCTCCGGAAAACGCTCCGCGTTGGCGAATGTTTCGCGATTGTCGATGATGGTCGTCGCAAATCCGGCCAGGTTGGCGATCTTCGACAGGCTCTTCGAAATGTGCCCGGCGCCGAAGATGAAGGCCACCGGGATTGGCAGCACCGGTTCCACAAACACGTCCAACTGTCCGCCGCAGATCAGGCCGTTGTCATACGCCGCATCCTGGCCCAGGTTGAAGCTCAGGTGCTTCGGTTTTTCGCTTTCGAGGACCTCGCGCGCCGCGTTCCAGACCTCCGCCTCCACGCAACCCCCGCCGATCGTGCCGACCATCGAGCCGTCCTCGCGAACCAGCAGCTTGGCGCTCTCGTAACTCGGAATCGAGCCGCGCACCTCGACGATAGTCGCGATGGCACACTTCTGGCCCAGTCGGCGAAGCCGCACTAATTCCTCGTAAACGTCCATCAACCCATATCTTAGCAAAGCACATGGCGTCCCGTTCCCGGCTACCGCTGAACCGCGCGGCGCGGCAGGAAAATGGGCCGAAATGTCCGCTGCAGCCCTGGCTTCGCAGGCTATGGATCTCGCCCCTTCATCGTGCCTCATCGACGTAAAGCCAATGAGTAAGTATCCCCAGACTTCGCTTACGCATCGAGCGCATGACTAATCCGAACCTCGCCTGGATCAAACACTCCCGTACTAGCCCGGCTAGACATCTCAGAACGATCGCAAAAACGCATTGATTTGATGGTACTTACTCCGTCCCAAGGAGACGCTCGATCAACCGAA
>CAZMRK010000250.1:0-7599 GCA_964568355.1 uncultured Solibacteraceae bacterium
GTCATATCGATGTTGCGGCCGATGGCGGCTTCGCTGCCGGGCTGGTCCAGTTGTTCGACTACCTTACGGATCTCTGCAATCTTATTTGGCGGTGCGTAGACGAGGATCGTTCGCAGCTTGTCGTCGGCTCTCATGCTGACATCGAAGACCGCCAGCATTTTGACCAGGCGATCGAATGAATCCCCACTCAGCGTCTTGACGGGGATGAGGACGGCTTCGCGCTCTTGAGCGAACAGGCCGGTGGCCAGGAACAGCGTGGCGAACAAGACAGGCAGGCGCATGGTTTCGTTCTCCAATTCTTCCAATCAATTTCCAACCAATAAAATCACGACATCCGGATCCGGCGTTTCGATGCGGATCAGCGCGGCAACTTCCCGCTTGGGCGGCCGGCGTTTCTTGCGCACGAGGCGGACGGGCCGGGGCGCTGGAGGCGGCTCAGGCGCCGGCGGCGGGGCAGCGACCGGGCCGAGCGCGACCGCCGGGGGCGCCGGGTGCGGCTCAGGCGCCGGCCGCGACCGGACCACTACCACGGCCAGCAGCAGGCCCGCGGCGGCCGCCAATGCCACGGCGTATGCCCAGAAGCGCCGGCGGCCCTCCGTACGCCTGGAGACGGCGCCGCGAACCCGTGCCAACGAATCGGCCGGCAGAGGCTCTTCGCGCATTTCGCGAAACAGTTCCCGGATCTGGTCTTCGGTCATGCTTCCCCCTCGCTGAGGATGGCGCGCAGGTGCTCCAGAGCTTTGGACACCTGGCTGCGGACGGTCCCTTCGGCAGAGCCCAGGGCGGCTGCGACTTCGGCGGTAGAGAGCCCTTCGATCTCGCGCAGGACCACGGCGGCGCGTTCCCTGGGCGGAAGCGTTGCGAGCGCTGCCATGAGGCGGCGCTTCTGTTCCTCGCGCAGCACAGCGGCCTCGGCGGACGGGTCCTGGCAGCGCAATTCCGGCAATTCGTGCCAGGGGCGGGCGGCGCGAGCCCGATCGAGGCACAGATTGACGGTAACCCGATAGATCCAGGCTCCCATGGCCGCCTCGGTTGCGAAATTCAGTCCATGGCGGTGCAGGCGCACGAATACCTCCTGGGCGACATCCTCGGCGTCCGCCCAGTTGCCGAGGACACGGTAGGCGGTGCGGAGCACCTGTGCCTCCCGCCGGCGGACGGTGGCCTCGAACGAGACGTCCACAGCGGCTGGAGTGTCGGTCATGAGCACCGCATGTGCCATCCTCTGTTGGATGAAACGGATTCGAGGTCCGGAACGTTGACCCGAAACGCTACTTCTTTTTGACGATACGGAGACCGCGTTCCCAGGAGCGCTCGTTTCCCGCTGTGGAAAACTCCTTCCAGTGCTTGTAAAAGGCCGCGATTCTGCGCGCGCCCAGCTTGCGGAGATACTTTTTGAGCGATGGCAGAAGTTTCTCAGCGGCAACGCAATCGTTGATCTCACCGAGGAACTGCTGGATGCCCTGGAGCTCGGAAAGACGCTTCTCGTGGGCCTGCCCGTAGACCGGTCGAAACAGCTCCAGGGTGTAACGCAGATGTTTGGTCTTGAGGCGAAACTTGTGCAGTTCCGGCGGCGGAGGATGGGAGGCCACCAGGTCGCGGCCGGCCTGGAAATACTCGGCAACCTGGGCGGGCAGCCGGGTGCGGGCGTTTTCGCCGGGACCGGCCTCTTCGTTCCACAGCTTGGACGGCTTGTTCGCGGGGGGCAGGTCCGCATCCCATTTGCGGCTGACCTTCTCGACTCTGGCCACCAATGCTTTGTGAGCGGCCTCGCGATCAGCCAGCAGATGCCGGCGCAGCTTGGTCTGACCGGCGGCGCGGGAGCGGGTCAGCAGTTCCAGGGCGATATCGCGGTCGCGGACCAGGGAGGCCTGGTCCATGATTTTTTTCAGGCGGCGGTGGAGTTTTTTGGCTTTGGCGGCGTCGAAGAACTCTCCAAAGACGCGCAGCCCCTGGTTGAAACGCCGGATGGAGACGCGGAGGTCGTGGATGGCGTCGGCATCGGCGTCGCCAGATGCGCTCTCAAGCTGCCGGGAGAGCTTCTCCACCAGGGCGCCGATCTGGTCGCTGGCAAATTTTCGCATGAGGCATCAGGCGTTAGCCCGGGTGATGAGAACCGGGCGTTCGTAAATCTGCCGAAAGGTGTCGCCGGCGCGTTCGGCGGCCCACTGTTCGAGGTCGATGTCCTTGTCGGAATCGAGTTGGAGGATGAACTGGCCGTCGCGGAGGACGCAGCTCAGGGAGCGGACGCGCTGGTCGCGGGTACGGTCGAGATTATCGGCCATGCGAAGCAGGGGGATGAGCAGCAGCAGGGCGCGCCTCTCGTCGGAACTCAGCCCCTGATAGTTGGAGTGCACGGGCGAGGGCAGGGCCTTGCGGTGGTAGCGGCAGAGGTTGGCGATGAATTCGCGCTCGCGATTGGTGAAGCCGGAAAGATCGGAGTTGGAGACCAGGTAGTAGGAGTGCTTATGATGGCTGGTATCGCTTACGAAGTGCCCGATGTCGAAGAGGTAGGAGGCCGCTTCCAGCATTTTTCCGTATTGGGGCGGCAGGTGATGAAGAGGCTGTGTGGCGGCGAACAGCTCGTGGGAGAGCACGGCCACCTTCCGGGCGTGGCGGAGGAAGACTCCATAGCGCGCGGCGAGCTGTTCCACCTCTTTACGCTGCTCGACGCTGAGCTGGGTCAGTTCGCGGCCCACTCCGCGAGCTTCCAGATCGGCGATGAGGCCGTCGCGCACGCCGGCGGCGGAGTAGTAGACCGATCGCATGCCGAAGGTCTGAAGGACGTGGAGCAGCACACTGATACCGGGGATGATGATCTCCGCGCGGCGCGGGCCGATGCCGGTGATTTTGCGGCGTTGTGCGAGCGGGGCCTGGCAGAGGCGGCGATAGAGTTTGCGGATCTCCGGCGTGGAGGCGCGCAGGCGGTCGGCGGAATCCCGCTTGGCCCGCGGGACGCGATTGATGGCGCACACGATCGCCGAGGCAGTCGCCGCAGTGGCGATGGCGCGCTGAAACTCGCCGGCGGCCAGTCGTTGCGATGCCCCGGCGAGCTTTTCTTCGATGTATTCCCGCATCTGGTGCAGCTCGCGGGCCAGCGGCGGATCGTTGCGCAGGAAGATGGCATTGAGGCGCACGGCGCCCAGCGGCTTGGAAAAGGCATCGCGCATACGCCCGTGCTCGCTGGCGATGATCTCGGCGCTGCCGCCGCCGATATCGATGATCAGCACGCGCTCCTGGGGGTGCGGCCAGCGGCTCTGCACTCCCAGATGGATGAGGCGCGCCTCTTCACGGCCGGAGATGATCTCGACCGGCGCGCCGACCGCCTGCGACGCCCGATCGAGAAACTGGGCCTGGTTGCGGGCGTCGCGCACAGCGCTGGTGGCCACGGCGCGGCTACCGACGATATCGAGCTTCTGGTACTGGGCGGCCATGCGGGCCAGGACCTCGCAGGCAAGGTCCATGGCTTCGGTGCTGATGACTCCGTTCCGAAACACACTTTCGCCGAGACGCACCACCTGCCGCTCGGAGGCCAGAATGCGAGTGGGACTACCCGGAGCGACTTCCGCAGCTTGCATCCGGATCGAGTTGCTGCCGATATCTATAGCGGCGTAGCGAGGCATACCTAACAGCTATAATAGGCCCGCGAGATGGAAATTTATCTTCTGCGGCACGGCATTGCGGAAGAACACGTCTCCGGGCAGCCCGACGAAGAGCGGGCACTGACCGCGGAGGGCCGTGCCAAGCTCAAACGCGTGTTGAAGCGGGCCCGGGCGGCGGGCGTGAGGCCCGCGCTCATTCTGACCAGCCCCCTGGTGCGCGCGGTCGAGACAGCCGATGTCGCGCAAACCGTGCTGGGCGGGCGGATCGGGAAGACCGGGGCGCTGCGTCCGGATTCGACGCCGCAGGCCGTCTGGCAGGAGATCCGCCGGCACAAAGCGGAGCCGGCCATCCTGCTGGTAGGGCATGAGCCGCTGCTGGGCGAGGTGTTCGGCTACCTCCTGGGCGCCGGCCGGGGCATGGTGGACCTCAAGAAGGGAGCCCTGGGCCGCATCGACGTCGAGCGGCTGAGCGGCGAGCCGCGCGGCGTTCTCTGCTGGCTGCTGACGGCGAAGATCGCATAGTTTAGCAGCCTGGCACATTACTGACAAAGACCGCTCCCTCATGGTTGCGGCTCCGTAACGCACTGAATCTACCGAGCCGCGACCGTGAGGGAGCGGTTCTTGAACCGCGTTACTCGATACGGTAGTTAGGAGCTTCCTTGGTGATGCTGACGTCGTGCACGTGGCTCTCGCGCAGTCCCGCGGGGGAGATGCGCAAAAAGCGGGCATTCTCCTGCAAGCTGCGGATGTTGCGCGATCCGCAGTAGCCCATGCCGGATTTGAGGCCGCCCACCAGTTGATAGACCAGTTCGGCGAGCGGTCCCTTGGCGGGAACGCGGCCCTCGATGCCTTCGGGGACCAGTTTGGAATTCGGGTCCTGGGAATAGCGGTCGGAGCTGCCCTGCGCCATGGCGCCCATCGATCCCATGCCGCGATAGGTCTTAAAAGTACGGCCCTGGTAGAGAATGGTCTCGCCGGGGCTTTCGTCGGTACCGGCCAGCAGGCTGCCGATCATGACGGTATCGGCGCCGGCGGCAATCGCCTTGGTGACGTCGCCGGAAAACTTGATTCCGCCATCGGCGATGAGCGGGACCGAAGCCTGGCGGGCGGCGCGGGCACATTCGGCGATGGCGGTCATTTGCGGAACGCCGGCACCGGAGACGACGCGCGTGGTGCAGATGGACCCGGGGCCGATGCCGACTTTGATGCCGTCCACACCCAGGGAAATGAGCTCATAGGCGCCTTCATAGGTGCCCACGTTGCCGGTGATGAGCTGGACATCGGGCAGGGCGTGCTTGATGGCCTTGACGGCCTGCATGACACGAGTGGAATGGCCGTGCGCGGTATCGATGGCCAGCACATCGACCTTGTTGGCCACCAGTTCCTGGGCGCGTTCGAGAAAGTCGCCCGTGGCGCCGATGGCCGCGCCGACGCGCAGGCGTCCCTGGGAGTCCTTGGCGGAATTGGGGTACTTCAGCTTCTTCTGGATATCCTTTACAGTGATCAGGCCCTTGAGGTTGTATTGATCGTCCACTACCAGGAGTTTTTCGACGCGATGGCGGTGGAGGATGGCTTCGGCATCTTCCAGCGTGGTGCCTACCGGCACCGTGATGAGATTTTCCTTGGTCATTACCTCGGAAATGGGCAGATCGAAGCGTGTTTCGAAGCGCAGATCGCGGTTGGTGAGAATACCGACCAACCGGCCGCCTTCGGTTACCGGTACGCCCGAGATGCGGTAATGGCGCATCAGTTCCAGGGCGTCGGAGATTTTCCGGTCCGGAGCGATGGTGATGGGGTCGACAATCATGCCGCTTTCACTGCGTTTGACCCGATCCACCTCCTCCGCCTGACGATCGACCGACATGTTGCGGTGGATGATGCCGATGCCCCCTTGCTGCGCCAGGGCAATGGCCAGATGAGATTCCGTCACCGTATCCATGGCCGCGCTCACGATGGGGATATTGAGCGAAATGCCGCGAGTCAGGCAAGTGCGCGTATCCACTTCGGCGGGAACGACATCGCTGCGGGATGGTAGGAGAAGAACATCATCGAAGGTGAGGCCTTCGGGAATGCCGTCTTGGATCATAGGGTGATCTTTTTATGATAGCGAAATTGGGGCCGCGGATAGGATGCCGGGCCTTGCCGGGGGTGCGCGACATAAGAGCTGTGGCCATCGAGTATTCCTTTTTTGTGGCATAATTCTGAGCGTATATATGAGTTCAGATCAACCTGCACAGAATGGAGACAATATGCCTGACGACCTCGCCACCCTGGAGAGCGAACGTTCCCAGATCTTGGAGCAGTTCCTGTATTTGGGCGACTTGCGCCCTGGTTCGATTACCGCTGTCAGGCGACGCTGTGGCAAGCCATCTTGCCACTGCGCCAAGCCTCACGATCCCGGCCATGATCCTCAGTTCCGCCTCACTCGCCGCGTAGCGGGCAAGACCGTGACCGAGACGTTTCCGAACCCCGCCGCCTTACGCAAGGCCCAACAGGAAGTCGCCGAATTCCACCGCTTCCAGGAACTCAGCGAGCAACTGGTGAGCATCAACCATAAGATCTGCCAGCTTCGCCCTGTCGAGCGCGAGCGGGGCGGCTGGACGGACCAGGAAAAAAAACGGCTGCTGCAATCCATGTGGAAATCACGCGGGAAGTGAATCGCTTGCTAACCCGGCTATTCGCGGAGCGCCAACGCCACGGTCGAACCGATCTGGAAGCCGTGGAAGCCAGTTTGCGCTCAGCGCTTCATCACGCCGGGGCCGCGGCCCTAAGCGAACTGCTGCGATACGAAGCGCCGCCGGCCGATCAGCACCAAGTACCATGCCCCTGCGGCCAGCACGCGCAATATCAGGGCTTACGTTCCAAACCAGTGCTCACCGTCGTCGGTCCGGCGCGGGTGGAACGGCCCTATTACCTGTGTTTGCGATGTCATCGAGGCCAGTTTCCGGCCGACGTGGATCTGGACATCGTGGATACCGAATCTTCTCCTGGAGTGCGCCGTATGCAAGCCTTGGTTGGTCAGGACGCACCCTTCGATCATGGCCGCGAGCAGATGAAGAGGCTGGCCGGCTTGGAGGTGACGGCCAAAGCGGTGGAGCGCACGGCGGAGGCCATTGGCGCCGATATCGCACGGCGAGAACACCAGGAGATTCAGCGCGCGGTCCAACTGGATTTGCCCATTGTGGTCGGCGCCCCGATTCCGATCCTGTACGTGCAGATGGACGGCACTGGGGTACCGGTGGTGAAGAAAGAGACCGAGGGCCGCAAGGGCAAGATCGACGGACAACCAGCGCATACCCGCGAAGCCAAGTTGGGATGCGTGTTCACGCAGACCGCCTGGGACGAAAAAGGCTATGCGATTCGTGAGCCGGGCTCCACCACCTACACTGGGGCCATCGAAACCGCCGAAGAGTTTGGCAAGCGCCTTTACCTGGAAGCTTGGAACCGCGGTTGGAGCCGTGCGCAAAAGAAGGTCGTCATCGGCGATGGTGCAGAGTGGATCTGGAATCTGGCGGACCCATATTTTCCGGGCGCGGTTCAGATCGTCGACCTCTACCACGCCCGCCAGCACCTGTGGGAATTGGTGCGCAAACTATACCCCAATCAAGAAGCCAACCAGAAGGCGTGGATCAAGATCCATCAAAAACGCCTCCTCGACAAAGGGAAGATCGAAAAACTGGTGACCTCCCTTCGCTCTATCCAGTCCACCCATGCCGAAGTGGCCGAAAAGATCCGCACCGAGGCGGACTACTTCGAGAGGAATGCGGAACGGATGCGTTATCCCAAGTTTCGCCGACAGCACCTGTTCGTCGGCTCGGGCGTTATCGAAGCCGGCTGCAAAACTGTGATCGGTTCCCGGCTGAAACGGTCCGGCATGTTCTGGACCGTCCGCGGCGCCAACGCCATCCTCGCCCTACGCTGCTGCCACCTTAACGGTCGGTTCGAGGACTACTGGGAGGCGCGGCGGGCAGCTTAACCTCTACTTCTATGTCGCGCACCC
>CAZMRK010000251.1:0-2713 GCA_964568355.1 uncultured Solibacteraceae bacterium
GGCCAGGTCAATGAAACCGTAACCGTCGAGGCCGGCGCGGTCAGCCTTCAGGCCGATAAGGCCGACCTCCACACCGAGTTGGGTTCGCGCGACGTGGTCAATATGCCCTTGCCGCATTACCGGAATTATCAGAGCCTCATCAACCTGGTTCCCGGCGCAACCCCCGGTCAGTATCAAAATTCCATCCAGGCCGCCCCCGCCCGCGCGCTCTCCACCAACGTCAACGGTGTGAATCGCAACAACAACGCCACCCGCATCGATGGAGCACTAAGCGTATTTCTCTGGCTGCCGCACCACACCGCCTACATTCCCCCTGCCGAGACCATCGAGACGGTGAACGTTGCCACCAACAATTTCGATGCCGAACAGGGTCTCGCCGGAGGCGCAGCCATTACCGTCATCACCAAGTCCGGCACCAACAATTTCCATGGATCGGCGTGGGCCTTGCACGATAACGGCGTGCTCCAGGCCAAGAACTTCTTCAATACCGCCGCCAAGCCCAAAAACATCAATAATATCGATGGTGTCACGCTGGGCGGCCCGATCCGGAAGAATCGCCTGTTCTTCTTCTTCGGGTGGGAAGGCGTACACGAACGCCAGGGCGCCACCACCAATCTGACGGTTCCCACCGCCGACCAGCGGTCAGGAGATTTCTCCAACCCCGCTTACAAAACGGTCATCTATGATCCGGCCACCGGCGACCTCTCCGGAGCCGGCCGCACGCCCTTCGCCGGCAACGTCGTCCCCCTGAGCCGCCAAAGCCCTGCCGCGCTCAAGATCCAGAATCTGATCCCGTTGCCGAACCTTCCCGGCGTCGGCTCCAACTTTCTCGCCAACGGTTCCCAGCGCCTCGACAAGGACAACTTCGACACCAAGATCAACTGGAACCGCAATACCAAAAACACCATCTGGGGTAAGTACTCCATCATGCGCGCCAAGGTAGGTTGTGATGCAGCCTTTGGCGAGGGCGGGGGTGCGGCTTTGTGCCCTTCCGGCAGCAGCATCGGAGACGGAACGCTCCGCACGCAGGTCGCCACCATCGGCAGCACCTATATCTTCTCGCCCACATTCCTTTGGGATGGCCTGCTCGGGTGGACGCGCCAAGGCCAGGCCATCACCGGCTTCGATTACGGCAAGTTTCTCGGTTCCGAACTCGGCATCCCCGGCCTCAACGGAAACGGCACCACCAACCGCGATAGCGGCGCGCCGCTCATCGTGTTCAGCGGCGGCTATACCAACTTCCTGAACGATACCGATACGCGTCCCTTCTTCGCCCACGACATGTCCTGGACCACGCAGCAGAATTTCTCGCTGAATCGCACCCGCCACGACATTCGCTTCGGCTTTGAAGGCCTCCGCCACATCCTGAATCATTACAATCCGGACGGCGGCGGCAACGGCGGTCCCTTCGGCCGCTTCGAGTTTTCTCCCGGCATTACTTCCACGCCTGGCGGCGCCCTCACCCAGTTCAACTCTTACGCCGCTTACCTGCTCGGTCTGCCGCAGACCGTACGGCGCTCCGCCCAGTTTGAAGTTATGACCGCCTATAACTGGCAACTGGCCTGGTATGTCCGCGACCGCTGGCAGGTCACTCCCAAGCTCACCCTGTCGCTCGGGGTGCGCTATGAACTATTTCCGCTCCAGACGCGCGGAGGCCGCGGCGGTATCGAAGGTTACGACCCTACCACCAACCTGGTCTCGGTCGGCGGCCTGGCCGATGTCCCCAAGGGCCTCGGTATTACCACCAGCCACAAGCTCTTCGCTCCCCGCTTCGGCCTGGCCTATCGCCTGAACAACTCCACGGTCATTCGTACCGGGTACGGCATCAGCTATAACCCTATGCCGCTGGCCCGGCCCTTACGCGGCATGTTCCCGCTGGTCTTCGCCGCCACTTTCAACTCCGCGAACTCTTATCAGCCTTTCGACACCCTCGAACAGGGTATCCCCAATATCACACTCCCCGATCTCAGCACCGGCCGCGCTCCTCTACCGGCCACCGCGGCCATGCGCTTCATCTCCGGCGACAGGCTGAACCGCGGCTATGTGCAGTCCTGGAACTTCACCGTGGAGCGGCAATTGCCCGGCCAGATCAATCTCTCCGCCGCCTACGTTGGGACGCAGACGGTCCGCAGCTTTGCCGATCTCGAAATCAATGCTGCCGCTCCCGGTGCCGGAACCACCGGGCGGCCGCTGAACGTCCTGTTCGGTCATAGCGTCGACACCTGGGCCTGGAACGGATACCTCAGCGCCAACTACCACGCGCTCCAGCTCGCTCTCAACCGCCGGGTATCGAACGGCCTCACCCTCAAGAGCGCTTATACGTTCTCAAAAGCCATCAATTGGACCGACGAGGATGGCTGGACCGGCACGATCATGTGGAACTACCAGCCCGTCTTCAGTCGCAATCGTGCCCTGGCCGGCTATGACATCCCCCAGACTCTGCAAATGGGATTCGTCTATGAGCTGCCCGCCGGCAAGAAGTTCACCGGTTCCCGTCTCGCGCGGTGGGCCCTCGGCGATTGGCAGCTAAACGGCGTCTTCGCTGCTTTCCAGGGCCGGCCGTTTTCCGTACCGGCCGCCGCCGGCTCGCTCAACGCGCCCGGCAACACCCAAACCGCCGACCAGATTAAGCCGGTCGTGGAAAAGCTTGGCGGCATTGGCCCCGGCCAGCCCTTCTTCGACCCCAGCGCCTTCGCCGCGCCCACCGGCGTGC
>CAZMRK010000252.1:0-7969 GCA_964568355.1 uncultured Solibacteraceae bacterium
CTGACCGATATTGCCGTCGAGATGTGGAACCACGCCTCCAGGATGAAACCGGCCCCGCCCGCCCTCGAGCCCGAGGAGATGGGCAAGGTGGTGAGCTATCTGTGGGCGCAGCAGTTTTTCCGGGGCGGCGGCAACGCGGCCCGCGGCAAACGCGTCTTCGCGCAGAAGAACTGCGGCACATGCCACGGCGACCGCAACAGCGGCGCACCAGACCTGTCGGCGAAAAAAGGCTCGTTTTCCACTATCTCGATGGTCTCGGCCTTGTGGGATCACGGCCCCCAAATGCGCCAGCAGATGCGAGCCAAAAGTCTGCCCTGGCCGCTGTTCAATGCCCGGCAGATGTCGGACCTGATTGCCTATCTGAACGCCGCCCGGTAAGATTGGGAGTTCGGGGCAACCTTGCCGGGCAAAAAGGAATTCCTTCGTCAACTTCCGTTGTTTTCCGCGCTGGGCGAGGCAGAACTGGATGCCTTGGCGCAACGCACCGTAGAGAAGCGCTTCGCTCCGGAGGAGGTGCTTTTCTGGGAAGGCGAACCGTGCGCCGGGATTTACCTGATCGGTCAGGGCACCGTCAAGATCTTCAAGACCTCTCCTTCCGGCCGGGAGATGATGCTGGCACTCGAAACCGCCCCAGCCACTGTTGCCGAGTTGCCGTTGTTTGATGGCGGGCCATACCCGGCGTCGGTGCGGGCCATCGAACCGGTGGTGGCGCACTTCATCAACAAAACCGATTTCCAACAGGTGTGCCGGCAATACCCGGAAGTCGCGTTGAAGGTGCTGGCGGTGGTGGGGCGGCGCCTGCGGCACCTGGTGTCGGTCGTGGAGAGCATGACCTTCGGCAGCGTTACGCAACGTTTCGCGCGCCTGCTGCTGGATGCCAGCCGCCAGGCCGGCAGCAGCGAATTTGACCTGCCGCTCACACACCAGGAACTGGCCTCCCGCCTGGGCACAGTACGCGAAGTCGTCTCCCGCAATATCGCCCGCTTCCGTGCCGAAGGGCTGATCCGGATCGAAGGGCGAAGAGCCGCGATCCTGGACCGGTCCGGGTTGGAACAGGAAGCCGAAGGGCAGCAATAGATCCCAAGTTCTCCTCCCCTGTGACTTTAGTCATAGGATCCATGTCCTGCTTCCCGTACGCTCGAAGCATGAAGGCACAGGATCAGAGATCGGGACTTTGGAAGCACGGATTACTGCTCACTCTTCTATTCGGCTTCACGGTGATGATTGTCGGCGGCGTCCAGATGTATCGGAGCCGCGCCCCTATTCCGGAGGTAGTGGTGGGGCCGGGCGGCGAGCACCTGTTCACGGCCGAAGACGTGCAAGCGGGACAGGATCTGTTCCGCAAGCGCGGGCTCATGGACTACGGATCGGTGCTGGGCCACGGCGCATACCTGGGGCCGGACTACACCGCCGAAGCACTGCACCAGATGACCGAAGCCATGCGGGCGCAGCGGGCTCCCGGATACGCCGGCCTGAGCCTGGGCGAAAAAGCGGCGGTGGATGCCGAAATCGTGGCGGAGTTAAAGCAGAACCGCTATGAGAACGGCGTTCTGCGCTTCAGCCCGGGGCAGACGGCCGGATGGGAGGCCATCGTGGCGCATTACCGCCAGGTCTTTTCGCAGGGGCAGGAAGACCGGGCGCTGCCCAAAGGCGCTTTGCTGCCGGCTACCGAGGGCGGGGGAAATGCGGCTGCCGACGAGGCCGCCGCCCGGAAACTGGCGGCCTTCGTCACCTGGACCGCCTGGCTGTCCGTGACGCCGCGTCCGGACGCCGATCACTCCTACACCAACAACTGGCCGTATGACAAAGCCGCGGGCAATACGGTAACGGCCGGCGCGATGATGTGGTCGGCGGCGAGCGTGGCCGTGCTGCTGTTCTTCCTGGCCTTGATTCTCTATGTGCAGCATCGCTATCAGCTCACCACCGAAGATGTCGCCAACCCGCAGCTCCGGTTTCCACTCAGCCGGCTGGCCCTGACGCCCTCCCAGCGCGCCACCGCGAAGTACTTCGTGGTGGCCCTGCTGCTGTTCCTGGTGCAGTGCCTGCTGGGCGGCAAAATGGCCCACGATTACGCCGACGGCTCCACGTTCTACGGCATCAACCTCTCGCAGCACCTGCCGTTTAATATCGCCCGCACCTGGCATTTGCAACTGGCCATCTTTTGGATCGCCACGGCCTGGCTGGGCATGGGCATCTTCATTGCACCGCTGGTGACCGGGCGCGAACCCAAGCGCCAGAAGCTGCTGGTCGACGTGCTATTCGGCGCGCTGGTACTGGTGGTGGTGGGCAGCATGGCCGGCGAATATCTCTCCGTGAAGGGCCTGCTGGGCAACTCCTGGTGGTGGCTGGGAACGCAAGGGTGGGAGTATCTGGAACTGGGGCGGTTGTGGATGCTGCTGCTGATCGCCGGCATGGGCATCTGGCTGTTCATCGTATTCCGCGGGCTGCGCGGCGCGCTGCAGGCGGAATCGGATCGCGGCGGCCTCACCCACCTGCTGCTCTATTCCGCAGCCGCGATTCCGGTCTTCTACTGCTTCGCTCTGTTTGTGAACCGCGACAGCCATATCACCATGGCCGACTACTGGCGCTGGTGGCTGATCCACCTGTGGGTGGAAGGGATGTTCGAGGTCTTCGCCGTGGTGGTAATCGGCTTCCTGATGGTGCGCCTGGGTTTGATCACGGCCCGTTCGACGCTGCGCGCCACATACTTCCAGCTCATCATTCTGCTGGGCAGCGGCATTATCGGCACGGGCCACCACTACTACTGGATCGGGGCCCCGGAGGCCTGGATGGCTCTGGGCAGCGTCTTCTCCGCCATGGAGGTGATTCCGCTTTCCCTCCTGATGGTGGAGGCCTACGGACAGTACAAAGTGATCCGGGCCGGCGGCGTGGAGTTCCCCTATACGGCCTCCTTCTGGTTCCTGATCGCCACGGCCTTCTGGAACCTGTTCGGAGCGGGCGTGCTGGGCTTCCTGATCAATCTGCCGTTCGTGAGCTACTTCCAGCACGGGTCCTTCCTGACCGCGGCCCACGGGCACGGCGCCCTGATGGGCGTTTACGGCATGCTGGCCATCTCGCTGGCGCTGTTCTCGCTGCGTAACATCATTCGCCCGGAATGCTGGAAAGAGAAGTGGATCATGGTGGGATTCTGGGGCCTGAACATCGGCCTGATGGGCATGATCGTGGTGACGCTGGTGCCGATCGGCGTGTTGCAGGCGCTCGAATCCTTCCGCAACGGTTTCTGGTCGGCTCGGGACTGGAGCTTCTACCAGCAGCCGGTCGTGCACAACCTGCTCTGGCTGCGCATGGTGCCGGACACCATCTTCATCGCCATGGGAGTGGTGCCGCTGGTGGCTGCGGCGGTCTATGGGTTCCTGAATCTGCGCCGGACGCAAACTCCACAGGAAGCCGAAGTGGAAGAGCTCGAAAAGCTGGTTCGTGCCTAGTGCTCGGACCGTGAAGTCGGCTTCAGTCTGCCCCACTTTGTAACAGAGTAGTACCAGTTGTTTCGTTCGTCTGCATTGCCGGAAGGCCCGCGTTATGCGGGCCTTCTGTGCTCTCATGGTGAATGTGAAATCGAAGCCGGAGAGCACAGGCCGTCTTGCCTTCCTGGTCGCCGCGGGAATCTTTCTCAGTCGCATCATCGGCCTGGTGCGCGTGCGCGTCTTCTCCCACTACTTCGGCCTGGGCTTCGAAGCCGATGCCTTTTATGCAGCCTTGCGCATCCCCAACTTTCTGCAAAATCTGTTCGGCGAGGGCGTGCTCTCCGCATCGTTCATTCCGGTGTATGCCGCTTTGCTGGCTCGCGACGACGAAGAAGAAGCGGGACGCGTGGCCGGCGCGGTAGCGGGCATTCTGGCGCTGGTGGTCTCCCTGCTGGTGCTGGCCGGAGTGCTGGCCGCGCCCTGGCTGATCGATGTGATCGCCTTCGGCTTCAAGGGCGAAACGCGTGAGTTAACCATCCGCCTGGTGCGGGTCCTGTTTCCCGGCGCCGGATTTCTGGTGCTCTCCGCCTGGTGCCTGGGAATCCTCAACAGCCATCGCAAGTTCTTTCTCTCTTACAGCGCGCCGGTGGCCTGGAATGCCATCATGATCGCGACGCTGGTTCTGTTTGGCGGGCACATGGATCTGGAGCGCCTGGCGATCACCGTGGCCTGGGGATCGGTCGCCGGCAGCGCGCTGCAGCTCGGGGTGCAGCTTCCCTCGGTCCTGCGCCTGGTCCGGCGACTGCGTCTGTCGCTCGAATCGCACGAGGAAAATGTACGCTCGGTAATCCGCAATTTTGGACCGGTGTTCGTCAGCCGCGGGGTGGTCCAGATCAGCGCCTATGTGGACCAGCTTTTGGCCAGCCCGCTGCCCGCCGGCGCCGTGGCCGGCCTGTCGAATGCCCAGCTTCTCTACCTGCTCCCGGTCAGTCTCTTCGGGATGTCGGTTTCCGCGGCGGAACTGCCGGCGATGTCGAGCATTCTGGGAGAAGAGAAAGAGGTGGCCGGCTATCTGCGGCGGCGCCTGGACGATGGTCTGCGCCGGATTGCGTTCTTCATCGTGCCCTCGGCGATGGCATTTCTGGCGTTGGGCGACCTGGTCGCCGGAGTTCTCGAGACCGGCCGTTTCACCCACATGGACACCGTCTATGTGTGGGGGATTTTGGCCGGATCGACCGTGGGCCTGCTCGCAACCACGCTGGGCCGGCTCTACTCCTCGACCTACTACGCCCTGCGCGACACGCGGACTCCGCTGCGCTTCGCCGTCCTGCGCGTGGCCCTGACGACCGCCCTCGGATACGTGGCGGCGCTCCACCTGCCGCATTGGATCGGCATTGGCGAGCGCTGGGGCGTGGCCGGATTGACCGCATCGGCCGGGGTTGCCGGGTGGGTGGAGTTTACGCTGCTGCGCTCGCGGTTGAACCGGCGGATCGGACGCACCGGGCTGCCTGCGGGCTACGTGGCGCGACTCTGGGCCGCCGCCGGGATCGCCGCCGCAGCCGGATGGGGCATCAAACTGGCGGTGAGCATCCGGCACCCCATCCTGCTCGCGATCCCCGTGCTGGGCGTGTATGGAGTGCTGTATTTCGGGCTGACCGCGCTATGGGGAATTGAGGAATCTCACGCAGTGGTGGGGCGAGTGACGCGGCTGATCTCGCGAAGGGCTGCGTGATTTGGCCCAGCCGAGCGCAACCACATAGAAAACATGGACCTTAGGCCTCTGCCGGCTTGGTCATTCAATTGCACTACCCCGGACCGGAGACAGGAGATACGATGAACTTCGATCAGGCCCCGCTGCTGGTGATCTGGGAAGTGACGCAGGCATGCGACCTCGCGTGCGTCCATTGTCGGGCATCCGCCCAACCTGATCGGAATCCTGGGGAATTGACCACGGAGCAGGGCTACCGGCTGCTGGACCAGATCCGCAGCTTCGGCGACCCGCTGATGGTGTTCACCGGCGGCGATCCTCTCAAGCGGCCGGACATCTACTCCCTGATCCGCTATAGCGCCCAGATCGGCCTGCGAACCAACGTAACGCCCAGCGCAACGCCCCTGCTGACCGGCGAGGCGATCGAACGGTTCAAAGAAAACGGCGTCAACCGTATGGCCATCAGCCTGGACGGACCGGACGCGGCTACACACGATGAATTTCGCGGAATTCCAGGCACGTTCGATCGGGCCATGTTCGCCCTGCGGCATGCCCAGAAGATCGGCCTGGATACGCAGCTACAGACCACGGTCACGCGGCGCAACATGGCTAAACTGCCGCACGTGGCCGAGATCGCCCGTGAGATCGGCACGAAGATGTGGAGCCTGTTCTTCCTGATCGTCACCGGCCGCGCGGCGGAAGCCGACGACCTGCTGGCCGAGGAATACGAGCAGGTTTTCGAGTTCATGTACAAGCTCTCCAGGACCGCGCCTTTCGGCATCAAGACCACCGAGGCCATGCACTATCGCCGTTACGTGGCGCAGCGCATGAAAGAAGAGCACGGCGCGGGGACGCAGAGCGAGAGCGCCAAGAGTGTCGCCTGGCGCACGGCCGGAGTGAGCGACGGCAAGGGGTTTGTGTTCGTTTCGCACACCGGGGAGATCTTTCCCAGCGGTTTCCTGCCGATTACGGCCGGCAATGTTCTGAACGAGTCGCTTCCGGATGTCTACCGGAACTCGGAACTTTTCCGCACCCTGCGCGATACCAGCCTGCGCGAGGGCAAGTGCGGTCTGTGCGAGTACAAAAAGATCTGTGGTGGGTCGCGCTCGCGGGCCTATGCGCTGACCGGGGACTACCTGGCAGCGGACCCGCGTTGTGTCTATCAGCCGCACCTGGCGGATGCGATGGTGGGCTGATCAGGGGTAGGCTGTCTTCTCCGAGGGCCTCTTAGCCGGCCCCGTGTCACCTCCTTCGGTGGCACGGGGCTTTTTTCTTGCCCCCCCACAAACACCCAACAAATTCGAATAGCCCCCCAAAAAAACTTTTTGTGCTGCTTCCGCTGTTGCCGTTGTTATACTACCGATTATTGTCACCACAGGCCGAGCGCTGGAAGGGCACGTTGTTTCGCGGCTATGATCCGGGGTCGTTCTACGATGAGATGTTCCTGGCGGACGGCCAGCCGCGGCCGCACTATTTGCGGATGTACGAAGAGCTGGCATCGATGGCCCTGCCCCAGTTCGAAGAACGCCGCCAGCTTGCGGATCTCTCCTTTCTGCTGCAAGGCATCACGTTCACCGTTTACAGCGATGGACGCGGCACCGAGCGCCTTTTCCCGTTCGACCTGATTCCCCGGATCATTCCGCGGGCGGAATGGGACCGCATCGAGCGGGGCCTCACGCAGCGCGTGGTAGCGCTCAACCTCTTCCTCCAGGACATCTACGGCACGCAGCGGATTCTGAAAGATCGCCGCGTGCCCCGGTCGCTGATTTACTCCTGCCGGCATTTCCGGCGCGAAATGATCGGCGTGCAGGTGCCCGGCGGGATCTACACGCACGTAGCCGGCATCGACCTGGTCCGCGACTCGCGCACCGGCGAGTTTCTGGTGCTCGAAGACAATGTCCGCACTCCCAGCGGCGTCTCCTACGTGCTGGAGAACCGGCTGGTGATGACCCGCACGCTTCCGCACGCCTTTCATCAGCACCCGGTCCGCCCGGTGGATCATTACCCGGCCGAGCTGTTTCAGATTCTGCGGTCGCTCTCGCCTCGCGGCACTGCAAGTCCCGTGGTCGTGCTGCTCACGCCGGGCATCTACAACAGCGCCTATTTCGAGCACAGCTTTTTGGCCCAGCAGATGGGCATCGAACTGGTGGAAGGCCGCGACCTGATCGTGGATTGCGACGAGGTCTACATGAAGACCATCCACGGCCTGAAGCGCGTGGATGTGGTGTACCGCCGCATCGACGACGAGTATCTGGATTCGCTGGCGTTCCGCCCGGACTCGCTGCTCGGCGTGCCCGGCCTGATGGGCGCCTATCGCGCCGGAAATGTGGCGCTCGCCAACGCGGTCGGCAACGGCGTAGCCGACGATAAAGCCATCTACGCGTACGTTCCGGAGTTCATCCGCTACTATCTGGGCGAAGATCCGGTACTGCGTAACGTCGACACCTATCTTTGTTCGCGGCCGGATCAGCTCACCTACGTGCTGGATCATCTGCCCGAACTGGTGGTCAAAGCCGTGGGAGAATCCGGCGGCTATGGCATGCTCATGGGACCGTTTGCGGATCACGCCACGATCGAACAGTTCCGCGCTCGCCTGCTGGAGAGTCCGCGCAACTACATCGCGCAACCCGTGGTGCCGCTCTCCCGGGTACCGTCGTACGATCCCCAGAACAGCCGCCTGGCCGGCCGCCACGTCGATCTCCGGCCGTATTGCCTGTTCAACGGAGAAAAGGTCATCATCGTGCCGGGCGGGCTCACTCGCGTGGCCTTGCAGCCGGGCTCGATGGTGGTGAATTCCTCCCAGGGCGGCGGAAGCAAGGATACCTGGGTTCTGGGC
>CAZMRK010000253.1:0-11948 GCA_964568355.1 uncultured Solibacteraceae bacterium
CTCGCCCATCTGGCGCTCACCGACATCGACGGCGGAACCTTCCGCTATTTCGAGCGTCTCAACCGCGCCGGTCCCGGCATTGCCGGCGCCAGCCTCGCCAGCCGCCGCATCTGGAACGCCAACTGGTCCTCACAATGGGAGGGCGAGGTCCAGACACTCGACGCCACCGCCGAGGACCTCCGCCTGCATCTCCGTCTGAAGCCGGTCAAGCCTCTCGTCATTCACGGAGAAAACGGCGTCAGCCAGAAGGCCGCCGGAGAGGGCCGCGCCTCGTGCTACCTCTCCTTTCCCCGGCTGGCCGTTGATGGCCAGCTCAACGGCCAGTCTGTCCAGGGGACCGCCTGGATGGACCACGAGTGGTTTACCCATCAGCTCGAGCCCGAACAATCAGGCTGGGACTGGTTTAGCGCCCAATTCTCGGAAGGCACCGAGCTGATGCTGTTCCAACTGCGCCACAAAGACGGCTCGCTCGACCCTTACTCCTCCGGCACCTACATCGATCGCCAGGGTCGCCCCCGCCACCTGCGGCGCGAGGAATTCATCCTGCAGCCGCTGGCCTGGTGGACCAGCCCCGAAACCGGCGCCCGCTATCCCATCCGTTGGCGCATCGAGATCCCGGCGCTGCGGCTCTCGATCGAATGCTCCGCCGCAGTGGCCCGCCAGGAGCTGGTCGCCCGCGATTCCGCGTCTCCCAGCTATTGGGAGGGCGCCGTGACCTACTCCGGCACTTCCACCGGCGTCGGCTACCTGGAAATGACCGGATATCAGCGGCCCATGCGCCTCGACTGATCGTGTGCGATCATATCCCGCATGACTGGGCATCGTTTTCTCCCGGTGGCGGCCCTGCTCGCCGCGAGCGCAGTGGCAGGCGCTGCCGCTGTTCTTCCGGGACGCTTTCACGACCGAGACACCTGGATCCTGGACGCGCCGCACTTGCGTGTCACGATCATGCAGTCCGGCGGCCACATTGCCGAGATCGTGCTCAAGGAGGGCCAGTCCGTCAATCCGCTCTGGATTCAAAGCCGCCCCACCATCGATGCCGACCGCTACGTCGCCGCTCGCGACGCCAAACTCTACGGCGGGGGCGCAGGCGCCCGCCTGATGAGCGGACTCCTGGGCCACAACGTCTGCTTTCCGTTCTGGGGCAATCCCTCGCCCGCTGAAGCCGCCGCCGGCATGACGTTCCACGGCGAAACCGGCATCGTCCGCTGGCGCCTGCTCGCCTCCTCGGACCGTTCGCTTACCGTCAGCGCCGAGTTGCCGGAGTCGCGCACGCGCTTCACCCGCACCATTCGGGTGAACGGCCAGGTCGCCTCTTTCGAAGAGACCGGCGAGAACGAAAGCGCCTGGGACCGCCCCCTCGGCTGGTGTGAGCACGTCACCCTCGGCCCTCCCTTTCTCGAACGCGGCGTTACCGTCATCGACGCTTCGCTCACCCGGGGACATGCCGCCGGCGACCCCTCGGGCCGCGAGTTCCGCTGGCCGCAGGGCTTCGAGAAGCAGGCCATCGATCTGCGCCGCATGCGTGATCTCCGGTCCGCTCCGGGCTTCGTCAACAACTTCCTGGTCGACCCGGCCCGTACGTACGGCTTTTTCGCGGCTCTTAATCCTCGCCTGAACCTGTTGTTCGGTTATGTCTTCCCCCGCGCTGAATTCCGCTGGATGAACATCTGGGAGGCCAACGACCCGGAAATGTTCACACGCGGCATGGAGTTCAGCAATACCCCGTTGCACGGCACCATGAAGACGCTGGTTGGAACGCCTCAGCTTTGGGACACGCCGACTTTCGAGTGGCTGGACGCTAAAAGCAAGATTACGAAGCGTTACTATGCTTTCAGCAGTAAAGTGCCGCCCGGGTATAAGGGCGTGGCCGATATCCGCATTCAGGGATCGAGTCTGGAAATCGTCGAACGGGAAACCGGCAAGATCCTCCGCCTGCCCTTGTAGGGCAAAGCTTTCAGCGATACGAGTGTCGCTGCTGCCGTTGCGAGCGGGCGCTACCCTCCGATGGAATACATGGGCCGGGGAGGGGCCACAAACTGGCTGCTGTTGATCTCGTGTCCCAGCCATTTCCGGGCCACGTTCCGGCGGATCAGCCCCGCGATCTCCTCATCGGTGGCGCCGCCTCGGATCAGCCCCTTCACGTCGTCCTCTTCGATTGCGAACAGGCAATACCGCAGCTTGCCATCGGCTGTCAGCCGCATGCGATTGCAATTCAAACAGAAGGGACGGCTCACCGACGCAATAAATCCCACGTGCCCGACACCATCGGCAAAGCGGTATTCCAGGGCAGGCGCCCGTGGATCTCCATCCGGAATCGGTACCAGCGGCGCAATTTCCGCAGAAAGGATGCGAATGATGTCGTCTGCCAACAGCACCTTGCTGCGATCCCACAGCCCCTGCGCGTCGAGCGGCATAAACTCGATGAAACGCACTTCGAATCCGTTCTCCCGCGCGTAGCGCGCCAACGGCACGATATCCGGCTCCACCAGGTTCTTGATTGCCACCGCGTTGATCTTGATCGGCCCATACCCGAGCCGCTGGCACAACTCGACCCCCGCCAGCACTTTATCCAGAGCGTCGCGCCGGCTGATCTGCCGAAAGCGCTCCCGGTCGAGCGTATCCAGATGGACGTTGATTCGCCGCAGCCCGGCGTCGTAGAGCGGCTCGGCCAGTTCCGGCAGCAGCACGCCGTTGGTGGTCAGGGCCAGGTCCTCGATCCCAGGAATCGCCGCCAGCCCGCGGATCAGCACCGGCAGGTCCCGCCGTACCAGCGGCTCCCCTCCGGTCACGCGCACCTTGGTGATCCCCAGCCCCACCGCAATGCGCACAAACCGTTCGATTTCTTCAAAATCCAGGATTTCGCCGCGATGAACGAACTGGACGTCCGTCTCCGGCATGCAGTAGAAACACCGGATGTTGCAGCGGTCCGTCACGCCGATCCGCAGGCTGGTGTGGATCCGCCCGAAGGAATCGATTACCGGCCCGAAAGCCATTTATTTCACGGCGAGCATGCGCTCGATCGGGACTAAGGCGCGCCTCACCAGGTCTTCCGAAAGGTCCACGCGCGGTTCAAGGTCCCGCAGGGAGTCGCGCAGCTTCTCCAGGGTGTTGAGCTTCATGTAGGGGCACTCGCTGCAATTGCAGTTCTCATTGGCGACAAAATAGAACTGCTTCTCCGGTGCCAGCTTCTTCAGCGAGTGATTGACCCCGCTTTCGGTCATTACGATGAATTCGCGCGCTTCGCTCTTCACGCACCATTCGATGATGGCCGAAGTCGAGCCCACAAAATCCGCCAGCGCCAACACCGCCGGCGGGCATTCCGGATGCGCCACCACTTTGGCCCCGGGATGGTCCGCGCGGGCCTCGGCCACCCGGCGCGCCGGGAAGGTCGCATGCACCACGCAGGTTCCCTGCCAGATCTTCATGTTCTGCCGTCCGGTCTGCTGCTGGACATAGTTGCCCAGGTTCCGGTCCGGAAGAAACAGTACGGTTTTCTCCGCAGGGATCGAGTTCACCACCGCCACGGCATTGCGCGACGTGCACAGGATGTCGCTTTCCGCTTTCACCTCCACCGACGTGTTGATGTAGCTTACAATCACGTGGTCCGGATTTTTGCGGCGATAGGCGCGAATCGGTTCCACCGGGCAGCTATCCACCAGGCTGCAACTGGCTTCGCGGTCCGGCACCACCACAATCCGGTTCGGATTCAATACTTTGGCGGTCTCCGCCATGAACCAGACGCCGCAGAAGGCAATCACGTCCCCGTCGAATTCCTTGGCCTTGCGAGCCAGTTCCAGGCTGTCGCCGACCCAGTCGGCAAGTTCCTGAATCTCCGGCTCCTGGTAGTGATGCGCCAGCAGGACGGCGCGGCGTTCCCGCTTCAGATCCAGAATTTCTTCGGCAATGGTAGACGTGGCCAGCATGGGGGAGAGTGGATACCCCTATTCTATCAAGTACTGGAGCATGGCGCGTAAAGCCTGCCCGCGATGGCTGACTTCCAGTTTACTCCCGGCCGAGGCCTCCCCGAAGGAGCACCGGAACGGCGGATAGTAGAAGAGAGGGTCGTAGCCGAAGCCGTCCGCCCCGCGCGGCGCTTCGAGCATCCGCCCTTCCACCGTCCCCCGGAAGGTCCCCAGCACCCGCTCCCCATCCACCAGGGCGATGACGCAGACGAACCGCGCGGTCCGGTCTTCCACGCCCTGTAACCGTTGGAGCAGCAGGCGGTTGTTGGCTTCGTCATTCGCCTCCGGACCGGCATAGCGCGCCGAATAGACACCGGGGGCGCCGCCCAGCGCATCCACCTCCAGGCCCGAATCGTCGGCGAACAGCAGGCCGGACGCGTATTTCCCGTAATAGGTGGCCTTGAGAACGGCATTCTCCTCAAACGTCGCCCCGGTTTCCTCGCAGGGCGGGATGGACGCGTACTCGGGCAGCATCTCCAGGTCTACGTCGTAACGGCCGGCCGCCAGCCGGAACTCGCGCATCTTGCCGGCATTGCCGGTAGCGCACCAGAGCTTCACGCGATCCGGACCACCTGCTTCTGGGATTCGACCAGGCTCGCGATGCCGGTGCGCGCCAGGCTGATCAGCGCGTTCATCTGCCCGTCGTCAAACGGCCGGTGTTCGGCGGTGGCCTGCACCTCGATGAAACGGCCCGTCCCGGTCATCACCACGTTCATATCCACATCCGCGCGCGAGTCTTCTTCATAGCACAAATCGATCATCGGCTCGCCGTTCACCAGGCCCACGCTGGTGGCCGCCACATAGTCCAGCAGCGGGTTCTTCCGCAGCGCGCCGAACTGTTTCAGTTGCTCCACCGCCAGCGCCAGGGCCACGAACGCGCCGGTAATGGAGGCCGTGCGCGTGCCCCCATCCGCCTGCAATACGTCGCAGTCCATCACGATCGTACGCTCGCCCAGCAGCGTCGTATCCACCACCGCCCGCAGAGACCGGCCGATCAGCCGTTGGATCTCCTGGGTGCGCCCCGAGGGCCGCCCCTTGGTGATCTCGCGCGGCGTCCGCTTGGCCGTCGCTCGCGGCAGCATCGAATACTCCGCCGTCACCCAGCCCTTGCCCGATCCCCGCAGAAACTGCGGCACCGTATCTTCCACCGAAGCCGTGCACAACACGCTCGTGTGGCCCACTGTGATCAGCACCGATCCTTCGGCCGTCACCAGGTACCCTGGCTGAATGACCACGCGGCGCATCTCGTCCGGCCGCCGATTATCGACTCGCATATTTCATAAAGTAGACGAAGAACAGGATGGCCAACGCCATCATCAAACCCAATAAAATCAGACACGGGATGCCGCCTTTGGGAGCGGTCTTCGACTTCGATTTCTTGCCGGCCAGTTTGATCTTTGCCATTGCCTAGGACGCCGCGACTCGCCAAATGCGATGTTACCACCGCGCCACGCTGGAGCCGCTCATTTCAGCCCGGCGGCCGCCTGCTGGAAGAACTCCCCGAGGGCGGTCAGGCTCCGCTCGCCCAGGTCCTTCACTACCAACGCCACCACCGCGCGATGCCGTTCTTCCAGCGCCAGCTTGGTGGCCAGAAACTGCGCCAGGTGATAATCGGCCCGGTAGCCCGCGGCCGCCAGGTGTTCCTGCGCCTCGGACACCAGTACGGTCGAGAAGCACTTGCCGTGCCCGATGATCATCTCGTGATAAGAGTGATTCATGGCCGGACCTTCGTAGACATCGACCGGCATCTTCAGCCGTGAGCGGAACAGCCGCTCCGCCGCCCGGTCCAGCACCTTGCGCATCTGCTTTCCCTTCGGACTGTAGCGCGTGTCCCCAAAGAAGGTCAGCTCGCCATATTGGATCCTGCCGGTCTGCGCCAACCGTTTGAGAATCGCCGCATAGATCGACGGCGCCCCTGCCTTGGCTTCCTCCGGCTCCACTTCACAACAGTCGTAGTAGAGGGTCACCATCCCGCGCCACCTGGCCTGCTTCGGCGATTCGCGCAGCGCGATCCAGTCTTTGGCTTTTTCGATGCCGCCCGCCTTGCCGGCCTCGGCGTGCACGCGGTTGGCGATGGACTTGTACAACTCCACGCTCGGCTGCGTCACGAAATTCATCCCGCGCAGATATCCCAGGCCGAAGACCGTGTAGTGCACCAATTGCATGTAATGCGAAAGTAGCGCGTGCGCCCGCAGCGTTACCTGCGCCACCGGGTACCCGGCGCGCCGCAGCAGGGCTACCTTTTCCGCGTTCCCGTCCGGTGTGTCTTTCACTCGCACCGCCAGAAACACGCGATCCTGCGCTGCGTCCTTTGGCGAGCGGTAATCCGCCAGTTTGGGCTTCTCCTGGATCACCATCTTGATCCCGGAATCTTCGCACTTGCCCAGGCTCTCTTCGAAATCCTGTTTCGTCCAGAGCGCCGCTCCGCTCCACGCCCGCGGCAGGAGCAAGGCGACTTTGTCCCGTCCCGCCGCTCCCTGCGCATGCAAAAACGCCGCCAGCTTCCAGGCGCAGTAGATCTCCTCCTCGTCGAGCACCGCGTCCTGCATCCAGGCATGCAGATCCACGCCCGCCAGCGCCAGCGGATACAGGCTGCCCCGCGTCAGGGGACCACTGTGCCGCCCCGCCGTTGTATTCGCGCCGTCGAGCTGCAGTTCCACGCGCCGGTATCCCCGCGCTCCCGCAAACTGGTCCAGCAGCGAGCCGGGCAGCGTCAGGTACAGGAAGTTCGGCCGGCTGTCGATCTTGTACCGATCGTACAACGCCGCCAGCTTTTCCAGGTTCACCACCGGCTCGTAAGAGGTCATGCCCATCGCCATGCCCACTACCAGCGTGGAACGCAAAATCGCCGGCAGCGCGAGCCCGGTGCGGCGTTGCAGGTCTTCCAGGATATACTTCAGCTTCGCCGGATCGGTCGAATCGAGCGCGTAGAACCGTACCCCGCGCCGCAGCAGCCCCACCGCCTGGTACATCGACTTGTCTTCCACCGACCCGCCCATCCCGGCCCAGATCAGGTACCGCAGCGGCCGGTGATGTGTCGCCTGAATGCGCCCGCGAATCTCCTGGATCTCCGCCTTCACCTGATCGGCCCATTCCGGATGCTCCGCGGCCTGCCAGCTCAAGTCGAACACGCCGTACGAGTTCTTCGTCACCCGGCCCGACGCATCGACCTCCATTCCCAGCCGAACCAGCGGGTCCTCGTCCGGATCGATTTTGGCCACCCCCTCCCGGCGGGCCCTGGCGTCCAGCGCATGTAGCCGTTCCAGTACATGCTCATCGAGAAATCTCTGCCCGAGCGGCGCAGAGGGAGGTTGATCGTGAAACAGGCTCAGAAGCACATCCCCTGTTGTAGCGGATTCAACCCTACGCCGCAAGAACAGCACCTCTTGCTAGAATGCTCCCCAGATGACTCGACGCATCTGGCTTCTGCTGGTCCCCGGTTTCGCGGCGTGCCGGCGCAAGCCTCCCACAGCCGATGCTTTGCTTCCGGCGACTCTCTCTTCTCCCCCCTGGAAGCGCACGCAATTGCGCGAGCCTCTGCTCGATTCGCTTCCTCCGGAAATGCCTCGCGCCTCGGTCCGCCGGGTAGTCGAAGCGGATTACAGCGGCCCCGCCTCCGCCCAGGTGACGCTGTTCGATCTCGTCTCTTCCGCGGCCGCGCTGGATCTGGCCCAGAAGTGGCGCCCTACCCCGGACACCGTTTTCTTCTATAAGGGCAACTATTTCGTGCTCGTGCAATGGCAGAACTTCGACCGCCAGAGCCTGACCGGCCTGATCCGCGCCCTGGAGCAGCACCTCGATCCGTTCGCCAAAGCCTCTGCTTGAGCACTGCCGGCACCGAACCGCGCGCGCCAGCAAGCGGACAGGCAAAATCAACCGGCTGCCGCACGCTACACTGGATTTATGGCGCGCTCGAGTCCCAACGCCGTTCTGTCTACCGAGCGCTTCTTCCAGTTCTCGCTGTGGGGACTGGTCGCCAGCGGTTATCTGGCCGTCGCGGGATCCGGTTATCTCGATCTCCCCACCGTCGTCCTCACCGCGCTGGGCCTGCTGCTCCGCGCCCTGCTCATCTTCGGCCTCATTCGCCTGGAGCTTTCCGAACGCGTGGTCACGGCTTTGACGATCGCCTACATCGGATTTTTTCCGCTGGACTACTGGTTTTTCTCCCGCGAGTTCCTGCAGGCCACCGTCCACCTGGTCTTTTTCGTCGCCGTCATCAAGGTTCTCACGGCGCGTACCAATCGCGATTATCTCTATACCGCTACCATCGCCTTCCTGGAACTGCTGGCAGCGGCGATCCTTTCGGCCAACCTGAGCTTTTTCGGCTTCCTGGCGCTCTATCTGCTGTTCGCCATTGCCGCTTTTACCAGCGCGGAAATCCGGCGTTCGCTTGAAAAGCCCGGCAACGTAGCGCGCGGTGGGTTCCGCCGCTTTTCTCTCCGCCTGGGTGCGCTTACCGGCTTCATCGCCCTGGGCATTCTGCTGCTGACGGCCGGGCTGTTCTTTCTCCTGCCCCGCACCGCCGATGCCGCGTTCCGCCACATGGTCTCCCGGCGCTTCCATGTGCCTGGCTTCTCCGACCAGGTCCGGTTGGGCGAAATCGGCGAAATCAAGAACAGTTCCACCCCGGTGATGCACGTCAGCTTTTACAACATGACGCCGCCCCAGCACCTGCTCTGGCGCGGCGGCGCCCTGAGTGAATTCAACGGCAGAACCTGGTCCAATCCCCCGGAAGCACCCTTCCGCATTCCCGTTGAAAACAATCACGTCATGCTGGAGTCGTGGCGGGCCACCGAACTGCTCTATCGCATCGATTTCAATGCTCTCGACACCGATGCGCTGTTCTTCGCCGGCACGCCCACGATGATGGATATCAAGCAGTCGTTCCTATATCGCACGCCGAACGATGGCTACCGCCTCGGCCACAGCCCGCCGCCGGGCTTCTACTACGAAGCCTATACCTCTCTCGATGCAGTGCGGCAGCCCAAACTGACCTCGGCCCCACCGCTCGACCGTTCCCGGCTACAGCGTTTCCTGCAACTGCCATCCTCCCTCGACCCCCGCATCCCCACCCTGGCGCGCAGTCTCGCCATGGGACGGGCCACCGATTTCGAACGGGTGCGTGCCATTGAGCATCACCTCCATACCAATTACGCGTACACCCTGGATTTGCCCTCGCAGGAGGTGAGCGATCCGCTGGCCTACTTCCTGTTCGAACGCCGTAAGGGTCATTGCGAATATTTCGCATCCGCCATGGCGGTCATGCTGCGCACCCTCGGCATTCCCTCCCGCCTGGCCAATGGCTTCCTGGGCGGCGTCGAGAATCCGCTGACTGGTTTGTACATCGTGCGCGCCTCTGACGCGCACACGTGGGTGGAGGCTTACCTCGCCGGCTACGGCTGGACGGCCTTCGACCCCACTCCGCCCGACCCCCGCCCGCGTGATACCTCCCTCTGGGCCCGCCTGGCGCTCTACACCGATGCCGCAGAGACTTTCTGGCGTCAATGGGTGGTCGGCTATGACAACGGCCAGCAGGCCGTCCTGGTCGACAAGATGCAGCAGGCCAGCCGCAGTTGGAGCCTGCGGTGGTTCGATCACTTCCGTTTCCGCTGGAAGGCCAATCTGGTAAGCGAACTCAAGGTGCACGGCTTCTGGGCCCTGGCTTTGGGCATCTGGCTGGCGCTCCTGGCGGTCTACGGCCCGCGCCTCTGGCGTCTGGGCCGGATGCGTTGGGGGGTGCGGCGTCTGCGGCACGGCCGCGGCAGCACGGCCGATGCCACCCTGCTCTACGCCCGCATGCTCGAATTGTTGCGCCGCCGCGGTTATGAAAAACCCGCCTGGTTTACGCCCCGCGAATTTGCCGCCACACTCCCGCCTTCTGAACTCGGCGCCGTGATCGCCCAATTCACGGCTGCCTACAACGCCTTGCGCTTCGGCGGCCATACCGACGCCGCTCCGCGGCTCTCGCTCCTGCTCGAAAAACTCGAACGCCGCGAAGTATGACGCACCGGCGGCGTCTATTTCCATGCATTATTGGACGCGTTCGGACAGCGGAACGAACACCTCAACGTCGAGCAAGGTGTATTTGGCTTTGTACTCTTTTCGCCGCCCGTCGAACTCCTGCCGGTTGAGAGTGGCGTGCAATACGCCGCTGGGGGAGCCGTCGCGCCAGACACCGAGATACCGCCATTTGCCGTCCTCGGCGAGATAGCGCTCGAAGTCAATCAGATCCTGGGTCTTGTTCTGTTTCTGTTTGTATTTTGCGAAGTCGTCCCAGCTTGTGGTTTGAAGGAGCGCCCCATTGCCGGAACCTGCGCGCCAGACGCCGACGTAGAGCCGCTTGCCGTCTTTTCTGTAGGTTTCGACATCGCACAGGTAGGCGTTCTTGCCGAATTCCTTCCAGCGCGCGACCAGATCGTCCCAACTGAGGGAGTTCAGCAATCCGCCATCGCCCTTCGCTCCCGGCTGCTTTTTTCGCCAAACGCCGAGATAGCGGAAGTCGTTTCCGGACGGCACGACCTCAATGTCGATCAGATCCTGAGTATCCTTCAGCTCACTGAACTTGGCTGCGAATTTCGGCCAGGCTTCCTGGTAAAGCGCTCCACTGCCCGTGCCGACGCGCCAGACTGCGGTATATCTCCGCGAGCCGTTCTTGACATAGGAAGAGACGTCGGCGAGATATTGCTGGGCGGAGAGTTCGTTCCACTTCGCCACCAACTGCTCCCAGGTCAGATCGAAAAAGAGGGCGCCTGTGCCCGAGCCTTCCTTTTGGGTCCAGACGACGGAGTATAGGGTTTCCGCGCTCCCGGTATTCGCGGTGAAATAGGCGTAGGTATCGTTGTTAATGGTTGACCACTCGGGTTTGTGCTTGGCAAGGTAATCGACATTCGCCACGCCATAGTATTTCTTGTCCTCGTGCCCCCCCACGCCGTCGCCGTGGCGGTCTTTCACATATTTGCGATTCACGCTGAGCCAGTGAAAGATCTCGTGCACCATCCGGCGCGCGCTACGGTGAAGGCGTACGTCCTTATCAACAGAGGTATCGAATGCATCCTGCCAGGATTCCGGGCAAGTAACGATGACCCCCACCGGCGCGTGATAAGCCGAAGGCGAGCCGCTGCCGCCGGGGTTGCCGGCGGGGCATACGTCCGTATCTTCGTCGGCCTTCGGCGCAATCGGCTGTCCGCAACGAAGAGTGTGAATCCCTTTGACGACCGAGCCTCTTTGTTCAAAGCGGAGCAGCGCTTTATTTACGGCCTCCGAGATAAAAGAAAGGCGCCCGGCATTATAGGGTCCGAAATAATTGCTCAAGCTGGTGGATACCGCCGCGCTTTCCTGAAAATCCGAACTCCAGGCGCGCTCGCGTTCTTCCGCCGGGAGGGCCTTGATGCGTTGCAGCGTGTGGTCGGTGCGCCAGGCATAGTAGTGCGCCAAGCGCCAGGATTCCCTCAAATAAGCGGCCTGGTCGGTACTGCATCCCTTAATGTCCGGATACGGTGTGGCCGGAAATCCGGCTGGATAATGGGGCTCCCCGTGAGCCGCCCAGAATCCTCCAGCCACAATGATCGCAAGTGAAGCTGTGGCCCATGCGGGCCGGCGCCAATTCATACTCGACATTTCGGCGAGGATACACTTCTATTTCAAATGGTGTCAATTACGCAGCGTTTTGCGGGCGGCAAAGAGTAATTTTTTTCGCAGTGACGCCGGAGAATCGATCATGTTGCACCTATTATGAAGGTCAGCCTAGGGAAATCTATGGAGGCCAGCATGGGGAAATTTCGCAGGCTGCTCCTTGCCGGGGCAGCGGTCTTTGTTCTACTGCAGGTGGTGCGGCCCGGCATTCCGGTCAAGCCGGCCACAGCCGAATTGCGGACGACGCCGGAAGTCCAGCGCATTCTGGAAAAGAGCTGCTATAGCTGCCACTCGGACCAGCGGAGACTCTCGTGGTTCGACCAAATCGTGCCGGCTTACTGGCTGGTGCGG
>CAZMRK010000254.1:0-15447 GCA_964568355.1 uncultured Solibacteraceae bacterium
CAGAACCATCCTGGCCGCAGCCTGCGCACGTATCCTGCAATGCCGGAGCCTTTCGGGCTGCCGCAACAGCCTTTGCGGGCCGGGGCACTGTGCCTTCATAGCGGATCGCGAATTCGCGGCGGCCCGGCTCGACGCCACTGAAGTATACAAACTGCCCGTCCTCGTGTGCACCTGCAATTCCTTCCACCCGATGAAAGGCACCGTCCCAAACCAGCCTGCCACCGGTCGCAACACTACGGATCGTCCTACCCTGCTTGGGGATTCCGATGACGCCGCGCGTACCCGGGGGCGCCGTAACCGACATACGGCCCTGTGTGGTGTTCAGCTCGACCGAGAGGTCGCCTCGCGGCGTCGGTGTTGTTCCTGCGACGCTCGTCAGCGCTGTGGCCAGATGGGGAAGAATCTCGTAAGTGGCAAATCCAGGGCTGACGGGACGGATCCCGAGGATTTCCTCGGAAAGCCACTTGGTGACGCCGCTGCTCCAGGGATGACACAGGCTCGTGTATCCGGCCTGGCAGTTAGGAACCGGATCGTTTGGCCTGACGATGAGGTTCCATTCCGGCCGGAACACTTCGAAAAAGCAGGTGCCGCCATATTGAAGCTGCCCGCCCCACAACTCGCGTACGGTTTCAAGTGCTGCCTCATAGAAACCTACACGTGCCATCGCCTGCAGCACGAAATACTGATTGAACGGAGAATAGGAGAGCCGGCTGGCCCGATCGGCAAACTCACGCGACCACAGCGGCCGCGTCCTGTCGCCGAACCCTGCCGTGACGGCCTCGGCAGCCACATGAAGCCCGGCATCGCGGTCCCAGCCTGGCAGCGCCTGTAGTGCCTTCGTCATCCTCGCGGCGGCGCTCTCTGCTTCGGCGGCTTTGTCGTGGCGCCCGCGCGCTTTCAGGGCCCACGCCAACTCCCGGCTTGCGCGAATTGCCAGCAGACGGTAAGCCGTCCTGCTCTCGCGGCAATCCGGATCCTCGAAACCTGCGCCCAGGCGCTCGTCCCAGCCATAGAAATGGATCGGAGGATTCTCCCAGATCATTTCGGCGCGGGCGATCTTTTTTCTAGCCAGTGGCGCCATTTGGTCGAAACCTCGGTCATCTCCTGTGTAGCGGTAATCATCCACCAGGCTCAGGATCCAATAAAGCGAGTAACTGGGGATCCTGTTATCGACTCGGGCCGTACGCTCCAGGTTGGCCTTGATGAAGTCCCAGTTTCCGAAAGCCACCAGCGCTGCGGCCTGCGCGGGATGAGCGTCGCCGGTCCACGAAATGCGGTCGCCGCGGTCCATCAGGATGGCGCCGAAGTAATCTTTCAGCAGATTCAGTTTTACGGCGTATGCGCCGCTGTACCAGATGCGGGTAAGCAGCGGGTCGCTCGCGTGAAATGCCCCCAGATAGTTAGCCGGCTTGACCTGGCAGACCAACCGCACGGCTGTAATATGCCAGGGCTTGCTCGTCTTGCGAACATGGATCCAGCCGAAGCGAACGCCTTCGTAAAGCTCGCGGTTGAGCTCCAGTCGATACGTGTTGCCGTAGCGTGCCGGCACGGCCGTCTTTGCCGGATGTTGCGGGCCACGATTGACTACCGCGGGCTGGTTATACTCGCTGATACTCAGTTCGACTTCTCCGGCGAGGTCGGGGCTGTCGAATTCCAGCCACGCTGCGCTCTCGATTCCGAAGTCAAAGGCCATGGAGCCGCTGCCGGTTACCGTGATCCGCGTCGGCTTGCGTGTCGCGGAGTTGAGGTTTTCGAAAGCGGCCGGCGTCCTGGTCCAGGCTCGCTGCGGCCGGAGTGTATAGATCTGGAGGCCGTCATCGGAGCGGGCGCTCCGCCAGCGGTAGGCAACCAGCGGGTCGGGAGATTCGGGAATCGTCGTGCCGCCAAAAGCGCCCCCGGTGAGCTGCGGATAGGGTTCCGGCGCGTCCAGTCCAAATTCCAGTTGAGCCTGAGGTTTGCCGGTACGGCGGCCGGGTGATTTGGTTCGTCCGCTTGTTGCCGCGTGCGGTTCCGTTCCGCCACTGAACCGCGCGCGTAAGGGACCGGACTGCGCGGTCTGAGCACCAGCGGCTGCACTCGGTATCGTCGCAAGCAGGAAGATAAAAAGAAAAGGAGACAGGCAAATCCGCATCAACAACATCTCCTAATATACATGGACCTCGCGGATCGTACTATAAAATCATGCGCCGGAAATGGATCGTCTGGATCGCCATTGCGTGCGCGGTAACGGCCGCTGCGTCGATTCGAGTGCGATACAGAGGACTGGAGTGGGGTGGGTATTGGTACGTGGAGTTCGGAGCGCCGTGGCGCTAAGACGACGAGCGACTGCCCGGCTGGCTCCGGTATCCTCCTGGCCGGCACGGTTGCGCAGCGACGCTGGACGATTCCCCCGAAATAAATTCTCTAGCCCCTGTCACAAATGGCTTTCCTCTCCGTTATTTGTTTCGAGCGACAATAGGACCTTAGTACGGCCGGAAACAGATCGCCCCACACTGGCCGAGGTGAAGCCAGAGACAATCTAAGGATGCATGGCTCTGATGCCGTTTCAGAATCCGCTGGCCCACGAAGACCCGGATGATTTCTTTCGTCGTGAATGCGACGGCCTCTGCCGCTACGTCAGCCGTATTTTGCGCAACTCCGATGGCGCTGTCGACGTCGTACAGGAGTCCTTTCTACGCTTTTACGCGATGGGTTCCAGGGCGGCCGAGGGGTCGAGGCGGCCCCTGCTCTTCCGGCTGGCGCGTAACCTCGCGATTGACCGCCTTCGGGAGCGTCGGAGGATCTCTCAACTCGGCGGCGACGTCATCGAGATCCCCGCTTCAACCACCCCCGAGGAGTTGGTCCTTCGAAAGGAGCGAACCCGGCTGCTCAACTCCGCGTTAGCGGCTCTTAATGAGCGCGATCGGGAAATATTGGCGTTGCGTCACGCCGGACTCTCCTACCGCGAGATTGGCGAAGTGCTGAGTTTGAACGAGCACAGTGTGGGACAGTTTCTAGCCAGGGCTCTGCGGAGGTTCCGGAAAAAATATGTGGAAATCGGGCAAACGCAAATCGAGACCTCCCGAACTGCCCAGCGCCGGTGAACTCCTCGCCTACCTGGATGGTCAACTGCCACGCGCGCGGCGGAGGGAAGTCCAGGCTTTGCTCGAAAACTCGTGGGAACTGCGCAGCCAGTTGGCCGACATCGAGCGGGACACCAAGCATTACATCGACGCCTGCACGGATGAGCCGACCGGCCCCTTTCCTTCTCCTGACAATATATGGGCAGCCGTCCGCGCGAAGCATCGGGAACATTCAGCGGCCCACACTCGCTCCCCCCGGTTCCCCGGACGTTGGCTCTTCCGTGGAGGGCTCGCGGCCGCCGCTGCCGCTCTTCTGGTCGCAATCTTTGTGATGACGCGGTCCGAGGCTATCGCCGCCTCCACCATCCTGGACCGTGGCCGTTCTACGGAGGCTACTCTGCTCCGTACCCGTTCGACTCCTGTAGTTCACCAGCGCCTCGAGGTAAGCAAAAGGGGGAAAAAGGCTTCGTGGCAAATCTGGAGTGCCCCCACCAAAGGCCGGTATGCCGAAAGCGTTGGCGGTGACGATGCCGCAGTGCGCGAACTGAAAATAATACGGGCAAAGAACAAGATGGATCCCCGGCGTCCGCTATCCGCCGAGGCTTACGGCGACTGGCGGCGGAGTGCGAACATCCGATCTGAAAGCGTAACGCCGGACCGCACCGAGGGTGGAGAAAGTGGCTATCGGATCGACCTGACACTTGCCTCTTCCGGAACACCGGATGGGATTCTGGCCAGCAGCCTCCTCGTCCGCGGAAGCGATTGGCGTCCTGTCTCCGAGCGCCTCACCGTCCAGGAGGGCGATCACGAAGAACGCTTCGAGATCCGGGAAATCGGCTATGAAGTCATGGCCTTCGAACAACTGCCCGCCTCGGTATTTGCGGCCGAGGCCGCGGCATCCCCGGCGCCAGCCAGCCTTACGCCGAATTCCCTTCCGCCGCCTGCCGTCTCCCCCAGTCCCGCGCAGTTACTGTCCCTGGAAATAAAAGCTCGCTATGCTCTCCATCGTATGCACGCCTGCTGGGGCGAGCCCATCGAGGTCGATACCTTCGCGGACGGCGTTCGCGTTCGTGGCATGGTCGATACCGAAGACCGCAGGCGCGAACTCACCCAGGCTTTGGCCAACCTGGACGAGCCCTTTTTGTCGGTCACTCTTCATGCCTCGCAGCAAGGCGCACCCGCCGGCTTGACTTCCCTGGAAGGTTTTCCTGTGACGTCAGCCGGCTCCCCATTGTCCCAGGACGAAGCCGCCCTGCCCGTGGAAGCCTTGCTCCCTCGTGGTGCCAACGGCGAGCGAGTGGTCGCCCAGGAAACCGTCGTCAAACTCTCGAACGAGGCAATCCAGTCCGGCCGCGCCTTACTGATGGAGGCATGGGCAGTCCGCAGGTTGCTTGACCGATACCCCGGACTCCCGTCCGCCGGCGGCGCCGATAACCGCTGGCTCGTCGAAGCAATGGTGCGCGATCATTTGGTCTCCTTCGAGCAAGACCGCGACCGCGCCTCCGAAATTGTCCACTTCCTTCAACCTTCTCTCGCTCCGTCTGAGTCTCTTGATGCTCCCGCCGGCGCTCCGCAAGCGTTATCCCACACGCTTGTGGAGAAGGCGACTCAAGTCAATTCCATGGTGCTTTCGCTCTTTGCGCGCGGACATAACGCGGGCGGGCCGGAGGCTCTCCAGCTCCTCGCCAACCGGCTTGCCGAGTTAAAGGAATTGTCCGGTCGGCTTCAGGCAGCTTTTGGCGGGTGATCAGATGGCCTCCGGGCTCTGTTTGCAAGGGCATTGACATGAAGGCGTGGAATCATCCACTATTCCGGTCGCACACCTGCGCTCGGTGGAGACTTCAAGTTGTCCTGTCGTTCCTGCTCCTGGCTGCTTTCGCCTTCGCGGCTGGAACTACCGGCGCGATTGTTGGCATGACCATTGACGCCGCGGGCCTTCCCGTGCCAGGCGTGCAGGTCACCGTCATCAACACAGAGAACGGTTTGCGGCGTGTCGGCCAGTCCAACGCCTCCGGCATCTACGTCATCCCTCTGCTGCCCCCTGGCTACTATGACCTGACTGCGGAGCTGGACGGTTTCAAATCCGTGGTCCGCCGAGGCGTGAAGCTCGATGTCGAGGATAAAGTTCGCATCGATTTTTCTTTTATCCCCAATGACGTCCAGCAGATCATCGACGTCACCAGCACGGAACTCGAAGTGGGAATGAATTCCGGAATGCTGCAGATTCAGAAGCAGTCAGGGGAACGTTCCGCTACCATCTCCGCGCTCGCGCTGCGCGAATACGCGCTCAATGGCCGCAATGTCTTTGATCTTTTCCGCACGCTGCCCGGCGTAGTGGCCGACCCCTCCTCCGCCGGTTCCGGTCTCTCGGGAGTCGCCGGCATGAATATCAATGGCACCCGGTCCGGAATGTCTGATCTTTCTATTGACGGCGCCACCAGCAAGAACACGGGCGACATGATCAGCAGCGGTGTCAGCCTGAATCCGGACGCGATCGCTGAAGTCCGGATCCTCAGCTCCAACTTCCAGGCTGAGTATGGTCGCGCGGGCGGCGCCAACATTCAGTTGGTCATCAAGTCCGGCCGCAACGATTTTCACGGGGGCGGGCGCTACTTTCGACGGCACGAAAGCCTGAACGCGAATGAGTTCTTCAATAAGGTCGTCACCCCCAACCTTCCACGTCCGATCTTCCGTTACAACTATTTGGGTTATGAACTGGGTGGCCCCGTAGTGGTCCCCCGCCTCTATGATGGACGGAACCGCCTGTTCTTCTATTGGAACGAGGAGCACTATTCACAGGTCTTTCCGAACCGGCGGCGCTATGTCTGGGTGCCCACGAGTCTCGAGCGGCAAGGAGATTTTTCGAAGACCACGGACGGGAATGGAATTCCTGTCGTCGTTCGCGATCCCCTCTCTGGAACACCGTTTCCCGGTAACCGTATCCCAGCCTCGCGAATCTATGCGCCGGGCGCCTCCACCCTCGGTTTCTTCCCGCAGCCCAACGTCCAGGGCGACTTCCGCTATAATTTCACGTCCCAAGCCTCCGACAACTACTCTCGCAGGGAAGACATCCTTCGCGTCGACTTGAACCTCAATGACATGACCAGGTTCTCTGCTCACTTTATCAACAACTACGACGAGCGAAAGATGCCCTATGGTCTGCCGTTCAGTGCCTGGCCCACGCCTTTGTCGACAGGAGGATGGAGCCAGCCCGGGAAGAACTTCGCTTTCACTCTTACTCGCATCCTTAGTCCCAGCATCGCGAACGATCTTACGGTTAGTCATCAGGCGCTCCGCGTTACGTCGGCTCCCATCGACGACCTCCTTTCCCGCCAGTCAACAGGCATCAGCACTCCCTTGCTCTTCCCGGAGGTCCTCCGCATGGACGCCGCGCCCACTCTTTCTTTTGGCGGAGTGTCCAACCTGAATTCGCCCTACCTCACCACCGGCTACCCCTTCTATCAATCCATGCCCATCACCAATGTTGCCGATAATTTGACGGTGGTTTGGCGCACTCACTCCATCAAGGCCGGCTTGTACTTTCATATGGCCGCTGAAACCACCACCAAGACGTCGAATGCCAGCACGCAATCTGCCATCGATTTCAGCACCAACGCCGCCAATCCTCTCGACACCGGCCACACTTTCTCCAACGCGCTTCTCGGGATATACAACAATTACTCGCAATCCGGTACCTGGGTCGAACCCACCATGAGCTATCGCAATGTGGAATGGTACCTGCAGGATACCTGGCGCCTCCACCGCAAATTCACCCTCGATATGGGCATTCGCTTCGTTCATGCTCCCGCCGCCGATGACGATCGCTGGTCCAGGCCCTTTTATCTGGACCTCTACGATCCCACCCAAGCCCCCCGCCTCTACAGCCCGATCCTCCTCAGCAGCGGCGAGCGCAGGACTGTGGATCCTGCAGCGGTGCCCGCTCAGCCCAGCCTCGCCAACACATACCCGATCAGCTATGCCGGTTTAGTGGTGCCTGGCTCGGGTAACGTCGCGAATGGCACGACTCGAGTCTCGGGAGCGATCTCGAAAGTGCCATCCGTCCTCTTTGCGCCGCGCATTGGCTTCGCCTATAGCCCATTCGGGAGCGACAGCACGGTTATCCGAGGCGGATTTGGAGTCTCTTATGACCGGACCCGTACGTCCGTCTATGGCAGCAGCACCCTGAATCCTCCCAATGCCCTCCTCGTCGCTCTCCAGTATGGATGGCTCCAGGATATCGAGGGTATACGCGAGCAGTCCCTCACGGTTGGTGCGCCTGCCGTAGATGGAGCCTATCCCCGCAGCGTCACACTTCCAACGGTCATGTCCTACAGCCTGGGCCTCCAACGATATCTCGGATCTGGCTTCGTACTCGACGCCGCCTATGTTGGCAACATGCAGCGCCATCTCGCCCAGGTGCGCGACCTGAATGCCATTCCCTATGGCTCCATGTTCACTCGCCAGGCCCAGGATCCAAGCCTGTTTCCTGGCGGAGTTGTCCCGGCTGTCGAACCCAACCTTCCTGCTGCCTATGCCGCCGCCGGACTTAGCTTCACGGGTCGCTATGCTCTTCCTACCAACCTCCGGCGTCCCTACGCCGGCTTGGGTGCCATCAACTACCGCACCTTCGACGGCAACGCCAACTACAACTCGCTCCAGGCCACCTTAAGTCGCCGTTTTGCGACCACTCTCGCGATGACAGCTACCTACACCTGGTCGAAAACACTCGGGACCGCCTGGGATGATCAGTCCGGTTATGTCAACGCCTTCGACATCCGTGGGCACGACTATCGCCTGGCCCCGTTCGATCGGACTCACACTCTGGCTGTCGGCTACGTTCTCACGGTTCCACCTCTTGCGCGAAAGCTGGGCGCGGGGCGGCCCGGCAGGTTGCTTTTCGACGGCTGGCAAATCTCCGGAATCACCACCGCCTACAGCGGTTCTCCTTACGAAATGTCCCTGGGGATCGCAGGTGCTGGCACGTGGGCGGTCACCGGCTCGGATACGGAAGGCATCGCTCTCCTGGGGAAAACGGGTTCCGCGGCCAATTCCAATAGCCGCATCAATCCCACGAGCTATCTCGTCCCGGCGCTAGGCAGTCAAGGCTACGGCTCACGGCAATACCTTCGGGGGCCTGGCCTGGCTAAATTTGATATCGCTCTCATCAAGAACCTCCACTACTCACCTCACGAAGGCCGATACCTGCAACTCCGTGTCGAGATGTTCAATGCTCTCAACCATACGCTCTTCAACGGCGTCAACAGCGCGACCAACATCACGGCGCCGAATGGTGCGACCGGACTTGGTGCGTTCTCGAGCGATCCCTCCCTATTGAGCATCACCAACAATCTCCGCCCCGCCGGCTCCACGCGCCCCCTCGGCACCTATTTCGGCGAATACAATAGCGCTCTGAGCAATCGCATCATCCAACTTGCGGCCAAACTCTACTTTTAGTTCAAAAAAAAATTCCACGCCTGTCACAAACTCGCAAGCGCATCGTTGTTTCCATAGAGCGGTAACCAGGGTCGCACAGGTCCGGTGAACTCCGGTGCCTGAGATAGGGGTTAGGTGTTTTGGTCGGCGCCCGTTGGCGGCTTCACGCCAAGTCCGCTCCCTTGGAAGCTGCTTGCTCGTTGTCTGCCGTGCCTTCCCATAAGGCGGAAGCGCGGTGTGCCTGGTCTGCGCCTCGGGGACACGAGCCAAGAAAGGAAAGAATCCTTCATGTTCACGTTCCTCAATCGAGTCGCTACAGTTGTTGTGGTTTCCATCGCCCTCGCCGGCATCAGCCTTGCTCAAACCAATTCCGGTAGCATCACTGGCACTGTAGTCGATTCAAGCGGAGCTGCCATCGTGGGCGCTTCCGTGACGGCTGTTAATCCCGCCACGAACGCCACCGCCAAAGCAGCCACGAATGAGCTCGGGATATTTACGCTGCCTCAACTCACCGCGGCCACCTATAACATCACCATTGAAAACACGGGGTTCAAGTCCGTAACGAAGCAGGATGTGGTCCTTAGTGCCGGCGACCGTCTCAATGCCGGCACCTTCACCATGGAAATCGGCACCGCCACGGAGAGTATCGTCGTCAAGGCGGAAGGCGGCGACCTGCAGTTGCAGTCCCAGTCTGGAGAACGCGCCAACGTCATCAGCCCGGTCGTTCTCCGGGATATCGCCCTCAACGGCCGCAACGTCTTCGACCTTTTCAAAACTCTTCCCGGTGTCGTCGCTAACCCCAGCGCCTCCAATGCCGGGCTCTCCGGTACCAGCCGCTTCAACGTCAACGGAACGCGTTCCGGCATGAGCGATTTCTCCATTGACGGGGCCACGAGCAAAAACACAGGCGATATGGCCACCAGCGGTGTCAGTGTGAATCCGGACGCCATCGCCGAAGTGAAAATCGTCAGTTCAAACTATCAGGCGGAATATGGCCGCGCGGGTGGCGCCAATATTCAGTTCGTCACCAAATCCGGCACCAATGATTTCCATGCCAGCGGCCGTTACTTCCGCCGCCACGACAGCATGAACGCCAACAACTACTTCAACACGCTGATCGCCGGCCAGAGCCGCCCGCGCTACCGTTACAACTACTACGGTTATGACGTGGCCGGCCCTGTGATCAAGAACCGCCTGTTCTTCTTCTGGAACCAGGAATACTACCGGCAGGCGCTTCCGCAGAACCGAATCAATTTTTGGACCCCTACGGATCTCGAACGCCAGGGCAACTTCTCGCAGACGAAGGACGGTACCGGAAAGCCCGTCATCGTGAAAGATCCCAACGGCTCCGGGCCATTCCCCAATAACGTCGTCCCTACCAGCCGTATTTACGCGGCAGGACAGTCCACTCTTGCCTTCTTCCCTCAGTCGAACTTCAGCGGAAGCAACCAGTACAACTATACTTCGCAGGCATCCAACGACTATCCACGTCGTGAAGATATTGTCCGCGTTGACTCACCGATCTCCCAGAAGACGCAGGTCTTTGTCCACTACGTTCACAACTCGGATAAACAGGAGATGCCTTATGGGCCTCCTTTCAGCAGTTGGCCCTGGCCCTTATCCAAGGGTGAATACTCGCAGCCCGGACATAATATCTCGGCGTCCCTCGTTCACACCTTCAGCCCTACGCTCATCAATGAATTCGTCTTCTCCCGCCAGGAGTTGAAGGTCAATATCTTGCCGATGGACGATAACGTCACTCGTACCTCCACCGGCATCTCCACGCCGCTGCTCTACCCGGACGCGCTTCGGCTGGATGCTGCTCCTTCTCTCGCCTTCGGCGGGGTCGCCAGTCTGAGCGCTCCGTATTTGAACACGGGCTTCCCCTTCCTGCAATCGATGCCAATCACCAACTTCTACGACAATCTGACGAAAGTCGTTGGTAATCACACCTTCAAAGCCGGCATCTACGTTCACGTCGCCTCGGAATCCACCACCAAGACCGTCAACGCGCAGACCCAGTCGAGAATTGATTTCGGCACCAACTCGGCGAATCCCCTCGACTCCGGACACCCCTTCTCCAATGCGCTGCTTGGTGTCTTTAATGCTTACTCTCAATCTGCTACCTGGGTGGAAGCTACTATGAAGTACCGCAACCTCGAATGGTATGTGCAGGATTCCTGGCGTGTCCGCCGCGGCCTTACCTTGGACATCGGCCTGCGCTTCGTCAACGCCACTTATCCCAAGGATGAGACTTTTTCCCGTCCCTTCTACCTCGATCTCTATAGCGCCGCCAACGCGCCCAGGCTCTATACGCCTATCCTGCTGTCTGATGGTACCCGGCGCGTTGTCGATCCTGCCAATGTACCCGCCAGTCCCAGCCTCGCAAATACGCTGCCCTATAGCTACGCCAATCTCGTCGTACCCAATAGCGGCAATATTGCGAATGGAACTACGCTCGTTGGAAGCGCCATCACCAGCCTTCCCGCGGTTCTCCTCGCTCCGAGATTCGGTTTTGCCTACTCCCCCTTTAATAACGACAAGACCGTCATTCGCGGTGGGTTTGGCATCTCCTATGACCGCTCTCGTACATCTATCGCCGGCCAGTCTACTATCAATCCTCCCAACGGACTGTTGACCACGCTGCAGTACGGTTATCTGCAGGACCTCGCCAGCCTCAGTGGACAAGGCACCTATGGCGCTCCCAGCGTTGATGCCTATCCCCGCAGCGCTACGCTGCCTCGCGTAATGTCGTTCTCCCTCGGTGTTCAGCACAACATCGGCCTCGGAATGGTCCTCGATGTTTCCTACGTAGCGAACCTCCAACGCCACCTGGCTGTCACCACCGATTTGAACTCCACGCCCTACGGCTACATGTTCACCCGCGCCGCGCAGGATCCCAGCCGCTTCGCCGGCGGTGTGGTGCCGGCCGTTGAGCCGAATCTGCCCGCCGCCTACGCCGCGGCCGGCCTGAACTTCACCGGTCAGTACGCCCTTGCGACCAATCTTCGCCGGCCCTATCCGGGCATCGGCAGCTTGACTTATCGCTCCTTCGACGGATCGGCAAACTACAACTCCCTTCAGGTCTCCCTCAATCGCCGGTTCGCCCGCTCCCTCACCCTGAACGCTGCCTATACGTATTCGAAAACACTCGGCACGGCTTGGGATGATCACAGCGGCGGCGTCAATCCCTACGACACGCGCAATCACGAGTACCGCCTGGCGGATTGGGATCGAACCCACATTTTCAGCATCAACTACGTTTACAGCCTGCCCAGGTTCTCGCAGAAGATCGGCGGCGGCCATCTCACCAGGTATGCGCTCGACGGCTGGCAGATCTCCGGCCTTTCCACTGCGGCCACCGGCACGCCAACAGAACTCGGGATGTCTATCGCCGGCGCCGGTGGCTGGGCTGTCACCGGTTCCGATAGCCTGGGACCACGGCTCCTTCGCACCTCGAATGCGCAAAGCGCCCAGACCAATCCGGCCAGCTACATCGTTCCGACGCTCGGCAGCGTCGGCTATGGCCCGCGGACGTACTTCCGGAACCCCGGTTACGTCAATCACGATCTCTCGATCTTTAAGAACTTCTCCTACTCTTCCGTGGAGGGTCGCTTTGTCCAGCTACGGCTGGAGATGTTTAACGTCCTGAACCACCCGAACTTCACCACCTACAACCTGGGGACCAATCTCACCGCTCCGAATGGAACGACAGGATTGGCCGCCCTCAACTACAGTCCGTCGTCGCTCTCCATTACCAACAACCTTCGCCCGGCCGGTTCCACACAGCAGCTCGGCACCTACTTCGGCGAGTACAACGGAGCCCTGGCGCCTCGCATCATTCAACTCGGTGTCAAGGTCTACTTCTAAGATGAGGCGAGCCTGTCAAGCTGCTTATCCCACTCGGTTTCCGCGCGATGGAATCGATGGTCGATTTCACACACGCAGCCATTGACTTTCGGTAAGCGTTAGCTTACCGTAAGGTATGGCTGACCGATCGGAAATGCTGGGGGCGTTATCGGATGCCACTCGCCAGACCGTCGTCAATCTGCTGCGGCGGGGACCTTCGACGGTCGGCGAGTTGGCCCAACAACTGCCGGTGAGCCGGCCGGCGGTGTCACAGCACCTGCAAGTCTTGAAAACCGCGGGTTTGGTGGAAGAAGAGCGCCGCGGGACGCGGCATTACTTCCGCCTGAATCCCAAGAGCCTGGCAGAGTTGCGCGCGCACATCGACGCCATGTGGCGAGATGCCCTGACCGCTTTTTCCGCCTTTGCGAAAGAGGAGAGTGCCAATGAAAAAGGAAAACGACAGATACGAAGCCGTACGGCAAAGCATCTACGTTGACTGCCCGGTGGAAGACGCTTTCCGGCTCTTCACCGAGGGGTTTGGGAAATGGTGGCCCCTGGCCCCCTACTCCGAAGCGGGAGAAGACGACGAGACCTGTGAAATCGAGCCTTGGAGGGGCGGACGAATATTCGAACGCACGCGCTCGGGAGAGGAACGGGAGTGGGGAGCCGTGACCACCTGGAATCCTCCCGGCAGGTTGGAGTTCACATGGAATCCAGGCGGGCCGCGAGACGAACGTCAGGCCGTAGCCGTCGAATTCCAGGTGGAGGCGGATGGGACGAGGGTGACCCTGACGCACCGGGGTTGGCAACTCGCCGGTGTTGCGGTATGCGTGTCGCCTTCGTTGTCCGGCAAGCCCGGCCTGCCGGGCGGCGGCGCCTTGTCCTGGGCATCGTCCTGGTGGCCGGCTGCCATCGGCGGCGAGTTTCCTGTGGAGGATCGCGATACGGCCGCCGTTGCGCTCTCCTGGCGCGCGGCGGCGTGGAGCAGCGCGTCCAGGCCGGCGTGGGCCGAGCTGTTCCTCGGACGCTTCGCGGCATTTGCGGCCCGGCGCCTGGTGGCGGCCTGAAGGAAGCGAGGGGGGAGAAGTCATGAGCCTGGTTCCAATGGTTGTGGAGCAGACCCCGCGAGGCGAGCGCGCTTTCGACATCTACTCGCGACTGCTGAAAGAGAACATCATTTTTATCGGTACCGAAATCGACGATGCGGTGGCCAATCTGGTGATTGCGCAGATGTTGTTCCTGGCCGCTGAGGACCCGGCCAAAGACATCGCGCTCTACATCAATTCGCCGGGAGGCGTCACCACTGCCGGATTGGCAATTCTGGACACAATGGATTGGGTAGAGCCCGATATCGTGACGTATTGTTTGGGGCAGGCTGCCTCTATGGCCGCCGTGCTGCTGGCTGCGGGAAAGAAAGGAAAGCGATTCGCCCTGCCGTACTCGCGGATTCTGATCCATCAGCCCCACGCTACCGGACTGAGCGGCCAGGCCGCCGATATCGATATCCAGGCTCGGGAGATCCTCCGCACCCGGGAGATCCTGAACGACATTCTCGCGCGGTCCACCGGTCAGCCGAGGGAGAAGGTGGAGCGCGATGCCGATCGGGACTACATCATGGACGCTGCTCAGGCGGTGGAATACGGAATGATCGACCGGGTGATCAGCCGGCGCGAACTTCACGGAAATGCGCCGCTCAATGGCCAGCCCGTAAACGGAGCCAACGGGAACCAGCGGCATTCATAGTCGGGGGGAAGGCTCCCGGATCACCCGCTGCCTGCGGGCCGCTAATCTCGCGCACGCAGGCGGAGCGAATTGCCAATCACCGAGAGGCTCGACAGCACCATCGCGCCGGCGGCCAGAATCGGATTGAGTATGCCGAGGATGGCCAGACTGATGCCCAAGGCATTGTAGAAGAACGCCCAAAAAAGATTCTGCCGGACCACGCCCATGGCTTTCTCCGCTGTCTGGAACACCACATTCAGGCGATCCAGTTCGCTCGACACGAGCACGACCGGCGCTGCCTGCATCGCGAGATCCGTTCCGGAGCCCAATGCGATGCCGAGATTCGCCGCTGCCAGCGCGGGAGCATCGTTGATGCCGTCGCCCACCATTGCCACCACGGCTCCCCCGCGCTGGAATTCACGGATAATGTCCAGCTTCTCCGAGGGAAGAACCCCGGCGCGATACTCCGCGATACCCAGTTCGGAGGCGACCCGCGCCGTGGTTGCGAGCGAGTCGCCCGAAATCAGCGCCACTCGGACGCCCCGCTTTTGGAGAGCGCGCACTGTCTCCAGCGCACCGCTGCGAATCGTATCGCCAAGAGCGAGCACGCCGGCGGCAACTCCGTCCCAGCCGAAAAATGTAGTGGTTCGGCCCTCCGCCTCCCAAGCGGCCGCCGTCGTTTCCAATTCAGGATCGATAGAGGCGCCGGCCTCTGCGGCCATTCTCCGGTTTCCGGCGAACACAACCAGGCCGCCCGCGCGCCCCGTGATTCCGATGCCTTTCCGAACCTCCAGATCGCAGGCCGCTGGAATGGCAGCGCCGCGCGCTTCCGCATCGCGAACGATTGCCGCGCCCAGCGGATGCTCGGAGTATCTCTCGATCGCAGCGACAAGGCCAAGCGCGTCTTCCCGGGTGCCGGGAGCGCCGCCCGCCATCACGGGTGCGCGCTGCAGCACGAATTCCGCGACGCTGAAGTCGCCTCGCGTCACGGTGCCGGTCTTGTCGAATATGACCACATCCACGCGGCCCACCGTCTCGAGTACCCGGCTGTCGCGCACCAGAACGCCGCGGCGGGAACAGGCACCCACCGCCGCTGTGATCGCGAGCGGAGTCGCCATGCCCAACGCGCACGGACATGCGATGACCAGTACCGCAATCGCCCGCATCAGCGCTGTCGCCGGGCCCACGCCCAGCCAGAGGCAGCCCGCGAAAGTGGCCGCCGCCACCGCCATCACGCCGGGCACGAAGACCCGTGCCGCGCGGTCCACCGTTCGCTCGATTTGCGCCCGGCTGCTCATCGCCTGGCGCACGGAGCGGACGATCTGGGTGAGCGTGCTGTCCTCGCCTACGCGAGTGGCCCGTACTTCGAGCACGCCGCTGG
>CAZMRK010000255.1:0-2686 GCA_964568355.1 uncultured Solibacteraceae bacterium
TGCCGCTCGACGGCAATGAAGACGAGAAGGTGGATTTTCTGATCGAGGGGCGCCCTCCACTGCCTTCCGGACAATTGCTTCCCGCCGAGTATCGAAAGATCAGCCCCCGCTATTTCACTACCATGGGAATTCCGCTCCGCCACGGGCGGGATTTCGAGGCGCGGGACCGGGAGGATGCGCCCCGGGTGGCGATCATCAACGAGACGCTGGCGCGGCTGCATTTCGAGAGCGGCGACAAGGCTCTCGATCCGATCGGGCAGCGCCTGCGGATTCGCCAACGCGTGTATGAAATTGTCGGAGTGGCGGGAGATGTCCGGCACGGCGGGCTGGACAAGCAGGCGGGCGCGACGATCTATGTGCCCTATCTCCAGATTCCGAACATGCGCATGAGCCTGGTGCTGCGGACGGCCGCCGAACCCAAGGGAATGATCCGGGCAGCCAAACAGGTTATCTACGAAGTGGACAAGGACCAGCCGGTATTCAACATCCGCACCATGCAGGAAGTTCTGGCAGGCTCGCAAGCCTCGCCGCGCTTCACCCTGCTCCTGCTGGGGGTTTTTGCAGGAGTGGCGCTGCTGCTGGCGTCGTTGGGGATCTACGGCGTCATCAGCTATACCGTGACCCAGCGCACGCACGAGATCGGGATCCGGATGGCGCTGGGAGCGCGCACGCTGGACGTGTTGGGCATGGTAGTGGGACAGGGCATGTTCCTGACCGGTATCGGCATTGCGGCCGGCCTGACGGCGGCGCTGGCGATCACACGGCTGCTGAGTTCCCTGCTTTACGGCGTCAGCACGCGAGATCCGCTGGTATTCGGCGGAACCGCGGCGTTGCTTGCGGCGGTCGCGCTGGCAGCGACTCTTCTACCGGCCCGAAGGGCGGCAAAACTGGACCCTATCCGTTCGTTGCGCTATGAATAGTGAGGGCAAGCAGGCGCTTGCCCGGCTCCTATGAAAGCTACCGATATCCCGCGGATTCTGATTGCCGACGACCAGCCCGATGTTCTGGAAGCCTTGCGCTTTCTCATCAAGGGCGAAGGTTACCAATGCGAGGCGGCCACCTCGCCGGCCGGCATTCTGGAAGCGATCGAATCGCGCGATTTCGACGTGGTCCTGATGGACCTGAACTACACCCGCGATACGACCTCGGGCCAGGAGGGCCTGGATCTGCTGAACCGCATCCAGCGCATCGACACCACGCTGCCGGTGATCGTGATGACGGCCTGGGGCAGCGTGGACCTGGCGGTGGAGGCGATGCGCCGGGGCGCGCGGGACTTCATCCAGAAGCCCTGGGAGAACGCGCGGCTTTCGGCGATTTTGAAGACCCAGATCGAACTGGGACGCGCGCTGCGCAAGGGCCAGATCCTGGAGGCGGAAAACCGCATCCTGCGCAACGAGCGATTTCCGCAACTGATTGCGGAATCGGCGGCTATGCAGCCGGTGCTGCAGGTGATCTCGCGCGTAGGGCCGTCGGACGCCAACGTGCTGATCACCGGCGAGAACGGCACGGGCAAGGGTCTGGTGGCGCAGACGCTGCACGCGGTTTCAACCCGCTCGCAGCGGCCGCTGGTGACGGTGAACGCGGGCGGCCTCTCGGAGGGCATCTTCGAAAGCGAACTGTTCGGCCACGTGAAGGGCGCCTTCACCGACGCGAGAACCGACCGGGTGGGGCGCTTCGAGATGGCCGAGGGCGGCACGCTCTTTCTGGATGAGATTGCCAACGTCTCGATGAACCTGCAATCCAAGCTGCTGCGCGCCATCGAGACCGGCGAGTTCGAGCGGGTGGGCTCCTCGCGAACGCGCAAGGTGGATGTGCGGATTCTTTCAGCCACCAATGCGGACCTGCATGCCGAAGTAGCGGCGGGCCGCTTTCGCCAGGACCTGCTGTTCCGGTTGAATACGATCGAGATCCGGCTGCCTCCGCTGCGCGACCGCCGCGAAGACATCCCGCTGCTGGCTTCGCAGTTCCTGCGCCAGCACGCGGAGCACTATCGCAAGAACCTGGCCGGGTTTGAAGAGGCTGCCATGAAGGCGCTGATGGCGCATCCATGGCCGGGCAATGTTCGCGAACTGGATCATGCCATTGAGCGCTCGGTCCTAATGGCGCAGGGCGATTCCGTGCGCGTGGGCGACCTGGGGCTGCGCATCGGCAGGGACGGCTCGCCGCGGCTGGATGAGATGAGCCTGGAAGAGGTGGAGTGCCTGCTGATTAAGAAAGCCCTGCAGCGCTTCAATGGAAATGTCAGCCACGCCGCCAATGCGCTGGGCTTAAGCCGCAGCGCGCTTTACCGGCGGCTGCAACGCTATGGCTTATGATCCGAGAGGGAAGTTGGGACGGCTCCGGTGTTTTGCGACCGCTCCCTTACGGTCGCGGCTCGGTAAGATTGTGCCAGCTTGCGGAAGCCGCCCCACAGGAGCTTTTTGGCCTTCGGGGCCGGCTGTCGCATGTCTTCTAAGTCCCGCCGTGAAAGCCGCTTGAGCTACGAAGGCCGGGTGGTGCTCCTGGCCGTGGCCGCGGGCCTGCCGGGCTCGATTGTGGCCCTGGGGCTGCTGTGGTTCGGCGATTTCACTCCCAAGGTGCAGTGGACGCTCACGGTACTGATCGTGAGCTTGTGGTGGGGCTTTTCATTCGCTCTGCGCGAGCGCGTCGTATTTCCGCTGCAGACCTTATCCAACCTGCTGGCAGC
>CAZMRK010000256.1:0-3972 GCA_964568355.1 uncultured Solibacteraceae bacterium
ATGCGGGCAATCGGACCGGAAAAGCCCTGCGCGCGCATCTCGTCCACCATGAACTGGCTGTGGACAATCAGCCCTCGCGCCCGTTCGAGCAGGCGCCGCGTCATCGGCAGACCTTCGTAATCGGGTCCTGCTTCGAGCGCCTTCACCCTGCGGGCATAGGCCAGCGCGGCAGCACCGCCGTTATACTCGGCCTCGGACAGATAGGTGTCCCAGTCGCCCCTGCGAATCGTCAGGTCGGTCATCAGGTGGTGCAGATTGGATTCATGCATCACCACCACGCCCGGATGCCGCATGGCCTCCTGGTAGGTGAAGACATGGTAGGGGTTGTTGCCCATATGGTACAGGGCGATATCAAAGCCGGCCGGATCGAAGGGACGGCTCTCATCGGCAAACGCCTCCACCTCCAGAAAACGTTTCAGATGAGCCAGTAAGGTGTAGGAATAATCAGCGATTCCGCTGCGCGAGGGCGGCAGCGGCGAAAAGAAGGCAACACGCATTCAGCGAACCAGTTCCATGGAGAAACTGCCCAGGGCAAAAGGAGCGCGGATCACCAGCGGCGTGCGCGCCGCGTCGCGGGCAAAAAAGATTTCGAAGCTGAAATTCGAGGAAGGGCCCCGGAAGGCCACGGTTACCCGGTCCGCATCCAGCCTGGCCTCATTGACCGCCACTTTCTGAAGGCCGGTATATTCCATGCGAACCTCGTAAGCCGCTCCAAACAGCACAGTCTGTGGGGGAGGCACTTTTCCCTGCCCCAGCTCCCGGCGCGCGAAGAACAGAAAATCGAGCGCGTCCTTGGCGCAGTCCGAAATGGAGATCTCGCTCTGACCGCCGTTCAGCGTGGTCCGGCGGGCGATCCCTTCGGCATACGCGAAGAGTGTCTTCTCCCGGCTCCGGCGCGATCCATGCGTCAGGTCTTTTTCGAATTCGAGGGAACACAGGTTCGGCGAGGCGGTGGAACGGTACCGGTCGTGCACCGTGAAGCCCGGCACCGAGGCATCCAGGCTCATCTCGAACTCCCACCCGTCCGTGCCCTTGGTGGCGCGCAGATGCCCTTCGCCCAGGCTTAACCCGCTGGGCCAGTTCACCGAATAATTGAGTGTCTCGCTGGTAAAGGGGAACCCGCTTTGTGCGGCCGCCGGTCCGGCCGGCCATAGCCAGGCTGCGGCGGCGCCCCACCACAGAATGCGCCTGATTTTCGTCATCGTTGTGGGATCGGCGCAGACCTAAGGACCTTTCCCGTTGCGCGCTGCTCCTCGGCTACCTGATGATAGATCTCCAGAGTCTGCTGCGCGGTCTGGTACCAACTGAAATGCGCCGACCTCTGTAACCCCAGACGTTCCATGCGCGCGCGGAGTTCCGCATCACGAATCAAATCTACCATCGCGCGGGCGATCTCCTCCGGAGCGTATGGGTCGAACAGCAGCGCCGCGCCGTCGGCGACCTCCGGAACGGCGGAGGTGCTGGAACACGCCACCGCTTTTCCACAGGCCATCGCTTCCAGAACCGGCAGCCCGAAGCCTTCATAAAAGGAGGGGAACACAAAAAGGTCACAGGCGTTGTAGAGTTGCAGCAACTGCTCGTCGGTGACAAACCCGCTGAAATGGATTCGATCGGCCACACCGGATTGACGCGCGACCTCGCGCACGCGCGGAGCATACCAGGTCTCCTGGCCGGCTAGCACCAGGTGATGGGGAAACTCCGGACACGCCCGTATCATATCGGCGAACGCGCGAATCAGACCGATCTGGTTTTTCCTGGGCTGCAGATCGCCCACGGAGAGGATGAAGGGGCCATTCACTCGAAACGCCGAGCGGATATTCGCGGCTGCCTGTTCCCGCGAGGCCGGACGGAAACTGGTAGCGGCGGCGTTCGGTACGGCCACCACCCGCTCCGGATCCACCTCCGGATAGGCCCGCAGAATCGAATGGCGGGAAAAATCGCTACCGGTCACGATCCTGGCCGCCGACCGGACCGTTCGCCCCACCGTCCACCGCAACTGCATGGCCCGTAAGCGCGTAAAGTACTCCGGGTGCTCCAGAAAGCTCACATCGTGAACGCTGACCACCACCGGAACCGGGCACCCCAGCGGGGCCGTGTACTGGACGTGGACCAGGTCCGGGCGGTCCTGCCGCAGCTTGAAGGAAAGATCATACCCCAATCGAATGAAAGGATTAGGGGATACGGCCCGGACTTGAACGCTGGCGGGAACCCACGCCCGGGCATCCTCAACCGAAAGGTAGGCCAGAAACTCGGACTCTTTGTCCTGAGCTGCAAATCCGTTTAGAAGATTACGAGCGTAAACCTCGTTCCCTGTGAGGTGTCGCCCGATGGCGTGAGCATCCAGAGCGAAACGCATCAGACCTTTCAGTATAAGTGGTTTGGAAGCCAATGTCGTAGCGGCAACTATAATTTAAGTTTGTTCCAAACCGCTTCCCACGTAAACTCGCGTTCATACAGGCAGCGGCCTGCCCGGCCCAGCCGGGAACGCAACTCCGGCGACCTTAATAGAGACGAGACCGCGTTATTAAATTCTTTCGGCTCATCTGCCAGGAGGAGATGTTCGCCATCGCGCACCGGCAGGCCCTCCGCGCCCAAACTGGTCGAGACGACAGGAAGTCCGGCCGCCCAGGCTTCCATGATCTTGTACCGCGTGCCGCTTCCGGCCAGAATCGGTACCACCGCCACTTTGGTACGGGATAATTCCACAATCGCGTCAGGCACGCTGCCGGACAAGACAATCCGGGGATCGCCCGACGTAAACCTGCGCACTGCGTGCGGGTTTTTGCCGACCAGCCGCCAGATCAGACCCGGCCATTGTTCCCGCAGATCCGGCCAAATCTCACGGCTAAAATAGCGTACCGCAGATACATTGGGATGGTACTCTAAATTACCGGAAAAAACGATTGCGTGCTCTTCCCGCTTCTCCGGCTGCGGCACACTGGGGATCGCGTTCGGAAACACCTGTACCCGGGCCGCCGGCGCGATCTCGCGGATCCTCCCGGCGTCCTGCTCGGAGGCGGCCAGCAGCCAGGTGAAGCGCGGCAGCCAGGTCCGTTCCAGCGCCCGGCAGGCCTCGCAAAAGCGCCGGTGCGCCGCGGAAACCGCCCGCCCTTCCACCCGGGCACAATACGCATGGAGCACCGATTCGATGTTGTGGAGGTCCAGAACCGTCCGATCTGCCACCTGCGCCACGTGCTCATGATACGGCGCGCACCAAAAATGTTCGATGACAGCCAGGTCGTAATGCCGGCCGCGAATCAGATCCGCAATCCTGTTTTCAAAACCGGAGAAGCGGTCCATCAGCGGCGGAACCGACCGGATCAGCCGCCCTGTGTTGCGAAGTACACGTGCTACCAAGTGGCGGCGGTGGCGCGGCAGATCGAGTACCTGCATCTCCCGCACCAGTCCCGGAGGAACGTGCTCGCGCGGGTCGGCTGCGTCCGGCTCCCGGAACACCAGGACATCGACTTCGTACCTCTGTGCCAGGTAATGCAGCAGGGATGCGGTGCGCAACGCTCCCCCGCCAGCCAGAGGATATGGCGTTTCGGGGCAGAGGAACAGAGCGCTAGGAATCGCGGAACCTCCTTTGCGCTTCCAGGTAGACCTCCCGCGTCAGCCGGGCCGTTCGTGCCCAGGAGAACTCAGCCGCCCGCCGCAGCGCCTTCTCGCGCCACTGCGCGGCACACTCGGGGTTTTCGATGGCGGTCCGCAATGCCGTGATCAACTCCTTTTCACCAAAGACCTCGATCGCGGCTCCGCCAGCTACTTCCCCTATAGCCGCATCGCGCGAAGTAATTACCAGGCTCCCGCACTGCATCGCCTCCAGCACCGGCAGGCCAAAGCCTTCATAGCAACTGGGATAGACAAATGCCAGCGCGCCCGAATAGAGCTCAGGCAGTTGCGCTTCCGGTACCTCGCCGGCGATCCGCAGTCCGGGCTCGGGCGCAAGCTCCGGACAATCGGCGCGCCGCC
>CAZMRK010000257.1:0-2603 GCA_964568355.1 uncultured Solibacteraceae bacterium
CATAATTTCGCGCGAACAAACTGAACAGTTCCGCACCAATGCCGATGCCATCGGCGAGGCGGTGCGTGCCGACAAGGCCGCGGTCGAGAGCACCAAGGCGGCGATCAATGCCGATCAGGCCGCGCTGGAGAACGCGCGCGTCCAGCTCAGCTACACCACCATCCTATCGCCCATCAACGGGCGGACCGGCAATCTCATGGTCCGCCAGGGCAATGTAGTGAAGGCCAGCGATATCGACATGGTTACCATCAACCAGGTGGAACCGATCTATGTCACATTCTCGGTGCCAGAAGCCCAGCTTCCGGCGATCAAGAAGTATATGGCGGTCGGAAAGCTGACCGTCATTGCGACTCCGCAAAGCGATCTCACGGCCCGCGAGACCGGTGTGCTGACCTTTGTGGACAATGCCGTGGATATCACGACGGGGACCATCAAGTTGAAGGGCACGTTTACCAACTCCGATCACCGCCTCTGGCCCGGACAGTTTGTACGCGTGACCCTGCGCCTGGCAGAGCAGCCGGATGCCCTGGTTGTGCCGACGCAGGCGATCCAGAACGGACAGGACGGTCAGTTTGTCTTCGTCGTGAAAAAAGATATGACCGTGGAGTCGCGACCGGTTACCCCGGGTATGCGCGTGGAAGAAGATGTGGTGGTAGAAAAGGGCCTGGAATCGGGCGAGACCGTTGTGACCGAAGGGCATCTTCGCCTGGCGCCCGGGATCCGCGTGCAGGTGCGGGCGCCGCGCCAGGCGGCAAAATCATAAGGGGCGACGTCAGTTCGCTTCGCCTGGCGGTGTCTGCAGCGCTTCCGATGCCAGGCGCTCGTAGACGCGCCGGGCGGTCTGGTACTGCTCGAACACGTACCGGCGCTGTTCTTCCGAATGCCACCACGGCCATCGCCTGGTTTGTTCGCTCAACTTGTCGATCCAGCGCTCGAAGTACTCCGCGGAATCGCGGCTGCGGATCTTCTCCGAGCCCACATAGACGCGGATCGCATTCGTGCTCGCCAGCAGATAATCGGTATCGAAGAACTCGGAGGAGGGTCCTTCGGCTACCAGAACCAGCCAGTCGCTGTGCCGCACCGGGACGTCAAATCGCAGGTGCGCCTGGTGCGTGCCGCCTTCCACGGGCACTTCCCGCAGGACGCCGCCCCGGTGATACACCGTAAGCTTCGTAACAGGCGCCGCAAACCACGCCGTGCCCTCCACCGTGACCGTCCCGCCGGATCCTGCCAGATGCACCTCACCGCCAGGGATCTGATCCTGTACCCGGAAATCCAGCAGCGGCCCTGTGGAAAAGAACGTCCGCCCCTGCCGCAGCGCGTCGAACCAGGCATCGACGCTGAAGTTCTTGCCCAGGTACGCGTAAGTGCGGATGCTGCCGATCAGCTTGCGGTTGTGCAGGCAGACGATCGAGTCCTCCCCTCCCGTCGGGGCGATGTGGAAATCGTTGTCCAGCATCCGGAACCACACGCGAAGCTGCCCTCGCAAGGCCGCGGCCCAGTCCAGCGTGTCGACGACGCCTAACGCCGCATCCACGGGAAAGGCTTTTGCCCCCAATCCGGATTCCAGCGGATCCGTCTCTCCGAACGGATGCACGTACCCGGTGACACCGCCCTGTTCCTTGGCCGCCCGCAGCATATCTGCGTTGGTGGGATAGATGGCGTCGAGCGCCACGCCCTCATAGCCCGTCCCGTAAGGCAGGACAATGTGGTCCTTCAGACTGGCCATGTACACGTGACCATAAAATTGCGAACGGTACTCTTCGCCAAAGGTGATCTTCACATCGGGACGAGGAGGCTGCAAAGGATATTCGCGCCCCTTGCCGAAGTACTGCCAGTCGAAGAAGCGCGAATCGGTGTTGGCGATGAGAGAATTCACCACGTGCAGATCCTCGGCGGAAGCCATCATAGCCAGAGCCTCCGGCGTGTTGTGCCGGTTGCCGCCGTAGTTCATGTGCACGTGCGTCGAGCTGGAATACCAGCCGCGCGCGGGTGAATCCACAATCCGGGTAAGCGGGAGCGTCATCTCGGCAGTCGCCCCGGCCGATACCGTCACCGCCCGTTGAGCCGGGAGACGCTCGTAGCCTTTCACCGCGGTCAGCTTCAACTCACCCGGCGGGACATCCAGGATGAATTCGCCGGAGCTGAAAAAGCAGTGCCGGCTGGTGCCGCTGATGCGCGCGTATGCGTCCGTGGGCGCATAAAATTTGCCGTCGGAGGCGAGACCCTGGATTCGCGCCGCCAGCAATTGTCCGCTGGCCGCATCCACGACCCGGACATGCACCCGCCCCATGGGTCGCTTCCAATGGCGGCGGGAAAATGTGATGCGCTTGGACGCTCCGCCATAAGTCTGCAAAACCTGGAGCTGCGGCTCGCCATCCTCGTTCGAGATGAACGCGATCCTCTCTCCTCCAGGCGACCACCGCGCGTGGAAATGATCGAAGTTGCCGAAGGTGATCTTAACCGGCACTCCTCCGTCGATGGGCAGCAGGTAGAGATTGTTGAACTGATCCGCGCCGCCGGCTTGGGAAGAGTAGAGAATGCGCTTGCCGTCCGGCGAGATATGCGGCCGGGTGCGGTAATAGCTCTGCTCGTGCGAGATG
>CAZMRK010000258.1:0-10611 GCA_964568355.1 uncultured Solibacteraceae bacterium
GTCCCACCATAGGCTGTTGCTTTTTGCCGCTTTTTCCTCCCTATGCTTGATTTCCGCCGCGTGGTGCGCGGATCGTGTTACCCAGGAACCCAAGGTAAACATCGTTCCGCGATCCAAACCGGCGGACCGGAATGAGGAGAAGATCCGCGGCAATATACGGGTGGATACGATTCTGGTTCAGATCCCGGTTACCGTGATGGATCCGCTGAACCGCTTTGTAACAGGCCTGGAGAGGGACAATTTCCGGGTATTTGAGGATAAAAAAGAGCAAACCGTAACGGCGTTTTCGAGCGAGGATGCGCCGCTCTCGGTAGGCGTCGTCTTCGACTGCAGTGGGAGCATGGGCGCCAAACTGCAGAAGTCGCGGGAAGCCGTAGCTCAGTTCTTCAAGACCGCCAATCCCCAGGATGAATTTTTCCTGGTTCAGTTCAACGACCGGGCGGAGCTGATTCAGCCCTTCACCACCCGCCTGGAAGAGATCCAGAACCGCCTCGCTTTTACTCAGTCGAAAGGCCGCACGGCTTTGCTGGACGCCGTATACCTGGCGCTGCACCAGATGAAGAAGGCCAAGAATTCGCGCAAAGCGCTGCTGGTGATCTCCGATGGCGGCGATAACAACAGCCGCTATACCGAGGGAGAAATCAAAGGTCTGGTGCGGGAAGCCGACGTCCAGATCTACGGGATCGGTATTTACGAATCGGCGTCAAACCGGGGAAGGACAGCGGAGGAGTTGTCGGGCCCCAGCCTGCTGAGTGAGATTGCCGAACAGACGGGAGGGCGGCAGTTCCCGGTGGAGAATCTGAACGAATTACCCGACGTCGCGGCGAAGATTGGAATCGAGCTTCGCAATCAGTATGTTCTGGGATACAGCCCGGCGAACCAGCAGCGCGACGGCAAATACCGGCGCATTCAGGTGAAACTGGTTCAGCCGCGGGGCCTCCCTCCGCTGCGAGCTTTCTGGAGATTGGGCTACTATGCCCCACTACAATAAATTCAAAGCGATTCTGGCGATTTTGTGCCTGGCCGGTAGTTCAGGCCTGTGGGCCGCATATGCCGATGATGCGCAGGAAAGCCCAAGCGCCCCCAAGGCGGAAAAGTCCGACGACGGAGCCGTCTTCCGGTCGGGAACGAAACTGGTCGTGCTCCATGCGACGGTCGTAGACAAGAACGGGCGCCTGGTCACGAACCTGCCCCAAAGCGCATTCAAGGTCTACGAGAACGACATCCAGCAGCAAATCAAGACCTTCCGTCGGGAAGATGTGCCGGTCTCGATGGGGTTGATTATCGATAACAGCGGCAGTATGCGCGACAAACGCGCCAAAGTGGAGTCGGCCGCGCTGGCGCTGGTGAAGGATTCCAATCGCCAGGACGAGGTCTTCATCGTGAATTTCAACGACGAGGCATTTCTTGACCGCGACTTCACCAACAACGTCAAGGAACTGCAAGAGGGGTTGGCACGCATCGATTCGCGCGGCGGCACGGCCATGCGGGATGCCATCCGCATGTCGATCGACCACTTGAAGGAGAAAGCCAAGAAGGACAAGAAGGTCCTGGTGGTGGTGACCGACGGCAACGATAACAGCAGCCTGATCAGCCTGGAGAACCTGGTGAAGACCTCGCAGCAAAGCGGCGTGCTGATCTATACGGTGGGCCTGCTGAGCGAAGAGGAGCGTCGCGAGGCCAAGCGCGCCAAGCGGGCGCTCGAAGCTCTGGCGGACGCCACCGGCGGCCAGGTGTACTTTCCGAAGGAAGCGACGGAGGTAGAGCGCATTGCCCACCAGGTGGCGCACGATATCCGCAACCAGTACATCATCACCTATACGCCTTCGGACGAGAAGCTGGACGGCTCGTTCCGGCAGATTCGGGTCGTAGCGAGCGGTCCCGGCAAGCCCACGGTCCGCACGCGCACCGGCTACTACGCCAGCCCGGATGCGACCAGCACGGCGGCGCGTAATAATAACGCTTCCGGCACCCACTAAGGGAAAGAACCGTCGACTGAAGTCGACGCAGCCCGCTGAAGCGGGCGCTACCGGAAAAGAAGCCTATGTTACGGATCCTCTGGCGCCTGGGGCGCGGCTACCGGCTACGTCCGTGGAAAAGCCCGTACCTGCGATGGCGTATCGAAACCTATTGGGGCATTCACGCGGAAGCGATCGGCTTTCGGGAGTTCTGGCGGTTTACCTGGGAGAGAAGAGCTGACCTGGTGCGGTATCTGAGGTGGGCAGAGAAGATGAATCGTGGGTTGCCGCCTGCCTGAGTCCTCCCCTCCGAAGACCAACAAAGCGGCAACCCTTCTGAAGTCGACCTCCCTTACTGCTTGGGAGCAGCAGGAGCAGGGGTTTCGGTTTCGGACTTCTTGGCCTTCTTGGAGTGCTTCTTTGCCTTCTTGGCCGGCTTGGTAGTATCGGGCTGCGCCGGAGTAGCGGGATCCTGGGCCGCAAACGTGAACGGCGCCATCGAGGCCGCCAACACCATCGCAAGTAACGTCTTTTTCATTGATGTCTCCTGAACCGGGCGATGTTCCGCCCTGTTCAATCCCATCTTGCGGCCAGACGCTTTGTAATACGATAGCCTCCGCAGGCTAATCCCAGGACCAAAATAAAGGGATGGAGGATAGCGGGAAATCGGCCCTTGGATTAGCCTACATCAGCGATAGCCGGGGGTTGGAGCAGTCCTTCATACTAAAGCCGGGGGAGGATGAAGAAATGTTCACCTGGAAGGGGCACGATGCGCTCGCAACACATCACCCATAAGGTGATCCTGCGGGTTCTGGGCGCGGGGTTCGCCCTGGTGATCATCCTGCTGCTTATCGCGTCCACGATCGGGGTACGCAATATCCGATCCATTCGCGAGGACGCGGCGCAGCTTGTGCGCGAGCAACTGGTAACCAATCGCCTTCTGGACGAGATCCAGCATCAGGAAGCCACGCTGGGCCAAGCATTCTCCACCCTCGCCCGGGATCCGGATTCGGTAGATCCGGACCGCATTCTCTCCCAACTGAACGAAGTCGAGGGGACGATCGACCGGATCGTGGAAGAAGGACTCCGAACAAGGCAGCGGCAATCCTGGCAGCAACTGGCCGAGGCGTCCGCGGCTTTCTCGGAAGAGGCGCGGCGCATCCTGGCGATCGACGAACCGGAGACGTTCGCCTCCCGGGAGCTGTTCCGGCGGCATGAGCGGGTGATCGCCGCCACCGCGCGGCTGATCGCGGCCAGCTATCACCGGGCCATCGTCGAACAGAGCCAGATCGACCGGCGTTCCGAGATATTGATGCGGGAATCGGTGCTGTTGCTGGGCTCCTGCCTGGGGTTGGCGCTATTGATCGCCCTGGTGACCGTGCGCATGACGACGCAGTTGTTCCGCCGCATGGAATGGCAGACCGGCGAACTGAGCCGCGTCTCCTGGCACCTGCTGGAGAACCAGGAAACCACGGCGCGGCGCTTTTCCCACGAACTGCACGATGAACTGGGCCAATCTCTTTCGGCGGTGAAGGCTAATCTATCGGCACTCGAAGCGAACGGAGCAGGGGGCGGCGAACGGCTACAGGACTGCTTCCGGCTGGTGGATGAAGCGATCGGCAACGTCCGGCAGCTTTCGCAACTGCTGCGGCCCACAATTCTGGATGATTTCGGATTGGATGCCGGCCTGCGCTGGCTAGGAGAGGGCTTTACCCACCGCACCGGCATCGAAGTAGAGTACCATTCGAATTTCGATGGCCGTCTCCCGGATGAGACCGAAACCCACCTGTTCCGGATCGCGCAGGAAGCGCTGACCAATGTGGCGCGGCATTCGGGCGCCCAAAAGGTGGAGATTTCGCTGGAATCCGGCGGCGGTGAGATCTGCCTCCGCATTCGCGACGATGGCCAGGGGCTGCCGGCACCCAAGAAGAAGCGTCCGGAAGGCATGGGTATGATCGGGATGCGCGCCCGCGCGCGGAGCACTGGCGGAGACCTGCACATCCGGTCGAAAGCCAGGGAAGGTGTCGAGATCGAGGTCCGGGTTCCGGTTCAAAGCGAGAATCATGAAAGAAACGATCCGCATCCTGTTAGCTGACGACCATGCCGTGGTGCGGCAGGGCTTCAAAGCCATTCTGACCGCGCAGCCGGACATGGAGATCGTAGGCGAGGCCGGCAACGGCCGGGAAGCGGCGGAGCTTGCCGAGAAGCTCCAGCCCGATGTGGTCGTGATGGACGTGGCCATGCCGGAGCTGAACGGCATTGAGGCGACGCGCCGCCTGGCGGCCTCCTCCCCGCGGACGCGCGTGCTGGCCCTGAGTATGCACAAAGACTCGGTCTATGTCCGCGAGATCCTGAGGGCAGGCGCGCGCGGCTACCTGCTGAAGGATGCCATCGCCAGCGACCTGCTGAGCGCGATCCGCGCCGTCGCCCGCGGGGAGGGCTACCTCAGTCCCGCGGTCTCGGATGCGGTGCTGAACGACTACCGGCGGCACGTGACCGATCCCATTGATCTGCTCAGCAGCCGTGAGCGCGAAGTGCTGCAAATGATCGCCGAAGGCAAGACCAACAAAGAGATTGCCTCCGTACTGAACCTGAGTGTCTATACGGTGGACGCGCATCGCGGGCGGATCATGGAGAAGCTGAACCTGCATAGCGTGAATGAACTGGTGCGGTTCGCGGTGCGGAATGGGCTGATTGACTAGTGCGTGATGGGCAAGCGTGGTTAATCCGCTTGCTCACGCGCGCGGTTCAGTGGCGGCACGGAACCACGACCGGGAGGGAGTGGACTTTGCGGTCAGAGCCAGCAGATGCCGATGGCGATGGTGACGAGGGTCACCGGAATGCCGGCTTTGGCATAGTCCCAGAAGGTGATCCTCACTTCCTGCCGGGCTTTCTGCACCACGATCAGGTTGGCCACCGAGCCGAGGATCGTCAGATTTCCGGCGAACGTGGAGGACATTGCCAGGGTGAGCCAGGCGTGTGCCGGATTGGCCAGGTGGGGAACGAGAGGTTTGAAGACCAGGACCGCCGGGACATTGCTGACAATATTGGAGAGCAGGCCTGCGAAGATGCTCATCGGGGCGGTGCGCTCCAGGTGGTAGCGGGTGGCGAATTCGAATAGCTGCCGGGACAGCGAGGTTTTTTCGATGCCGGCCACCACGATGAAGAGACCCACGAACAGCACCAGCAGGGACCAGTCGATCTCCCGATAGATCCGCTCCGGCTTGATCTTGCGCGTCACCAGCAGCATCGCTCCGGCCACTAAGGCCACTTTGGGGACCGGCCAGCCGGCAAAGAAAAAGATGATCATGACGATCGAAGCCGTCAGAGACTTGAGAACCAAGGGCCGATGCACCCGCACCGGGCGGGCTTCGATCTGCAGGTGCTCCTCGACTTGAAATTCCCGCCGGTAGACCAGGGCGATGACGGCGATCACCACGGCGAGCCCGGCCAGCGCCACCGGTGTAAGGACCGCGGCGAAATTGCGGTAGCTGATGCCGGAAAAACTGCCGATCATCATGTTTTGGGGGTTGCCGGTGACGGTGGCAACGCTGCCAATGTTGGCGGCCATGGCCAGAGCCAGCAGGTAAGGCATGGGATTGCGGCGTAGCCGTTGGGTGACCTCGATCACCAGAGGCGTCAGCACCAGGCACATCGTGTCGTTGACGAAGAACGCGGAAAAAACTCCGGCCACCAGTACGACCGCGGCCAGCAGCACGATGGGCCGGTGCGCATGATCCACCACCCAGGTGCTGACGAGCGCGAAAAAGCCGGAAAGCCGCAGATTGGCCACCACGATCATCATGCCGAACAGCAGGATGATGGTGTCGTAATCGATGGCCCGATAGGCTTCTTCCACGGTGAGGACGTTAAAGGCAATCATCAGGCTGGCGCCAATGATGGAAGCCCCCGTGCGATCGATGCGGAAGCCCGGCAGCCTTCCGATCGCGAGCACCAGGTAAGTCGCGGAAAAGATCAGCAGGGCCGTCAGCACGGGCGTCCACGGGCGGTGCTTATAATTGAAGCAGTCGCGCTTTGGCTCTGCCCTGGAATGATGATCCGATGCATCGACCTATTCTTTTCTTTGTAGCAGCTCTTTTCCTGGCGCGCAGCGCCCAACCCGCCACTCCCGCCGAAGACTTTCAGCGCCTGGAAGATCGTTTCTTCACGGAGGCCTACTTCCGCTTCCACCCCACGGCGGGAACCAGCGATGGCTTTCATCAATACGATACCCAACTGGAAGACTTTTCCGAAACGGAACGGCGGGAAGAAGCCGCGGTTCTACGCCGCTACCTGTCCGAGTTCGAGAAAATGGATGCGAGCCGCCTGCCTCCGCAGACCGCCGCGGACCGAGAGCTGGTGATCGCCCATATCCGCGCAACCCTGCTGGACCTCGAACAGATTCGGTCCTGGGAGAAAAATCCCGATCTGTACTCCGGCGGTGTCACAGCCAGTATCTTCACGATCATGAGCCGCACCTACGCGCCCCCGGCGGAGCGGCTGAAATCCGTAGTCGCACGCGAGCGGATGATTCCGCGTGTGTTTGACGAAGCCCGCGCGAATCTGAAGAACCCGCCGCGGATCTACACAACGGTAGCTTTGGAACAATTACCCGGCCTTCTTTCCTTCTTTCGAAAGGACGTGCCCGCCGCTTTCCGCGCGGTGCACGATGCGGCGCTCCTGGCCGAGTTTCAGGCAAGCAACCAGCGCGTACTGGCCGCGCTCGAAAGCTATCGGGATTTTCTGAAAAACGATCTGCTGCCCCGCTCGCACGGGGACTTTCGCATCGGCACGGAGAACTACCGGCGCAAGCTCGCCTACGAAGAGATGGTGGATACTCCCCTGGACCGGCTGCTGGCGGTCGGATTCGAAGACCTGCGGCGCAATCAGAGACAGTTCCGCGAGCTTGCCGCCAGGATCGACGCGAAGCGCTCGCCACAACAGATTCTGGAGGATCTGGAAAAGGAGCATCCCGCCCCGGAAAAGCTGCTGGACACGTTCCGCGGGGTGCTCGGCGGGCTGCGGCAATTCATCGAGGAGCGCGGGATCATCACCATTCCATGGCAGGTCATGCCCATTGTGGAAGAGACTCCACCTTTCATGCGGGCGCTCACGTTTGCGTCCATGGATACACCCGGCCCGTATGAGAAGTCGGCCAAGGAAGCGTTTTTCAATATTACGCTGCCCGAGGCGGGCTGGAGCGCCACGCAAATCTCCGAGCACATGGCAGCGTTCAACCGCGGCACCGTCATCAGCACCGCTATCCATGAAGCCTATCCAGGACACTACGTGCAGTTCCAATGGATCCAGCAGGCGCCTTCGAAGACGCGCAAACTGCTGGCTGCCAATTCCAACGCGGAAGGGTGGGCGCACTACTGCGAGCAAATGATGCTCGACGAAGGCTATCAACGGAACGATCTGGGCCTGCGGCTGGGCCAACTGCAGGATGCGCTGCTGCGGGATGCGCGCTACATTGTCGGCATCGAGATGCATACCGGAAAGATGAGCTTCGAGCAGGGCATCGAATTTTTCCGGAAAGAAGGCTATCAGACCGGCGCTGTGGCCGAGCGCGAAACCAAGCGCGGCACCTCCGATCCCACATACCTGGTGTACACGCTGGGCAAGCTACAGATTCTGAAGCTGCGGCAGGATTACCGCCAGATGCGGGGCGGCCGTTTCCGCCTGCGGGAGTTTCACGACCGGTTCATGCTGGAAGGCGCGCCGCCCATCAAGATCATCCGCCGGGCGCTGCTCGGCAACGACACTCCGGTGTTATGAAGTTTCTTTATGCTGCGATGCTGATGCTGGCCATGCTGGACGGGGCGGAAGCACAACCGACGGCCGATCTGGCGCTGGTCCATGGGAAGATCTGGACCGTCGATGCGGCACATCCGGTAGCGCAGGCCGTGGCTTGCCGCTCCGGGCGGATCGCTGCGGTGGGCTCGGATGCCGAGATCGCCAGGTGGATCGGCCCGCACACGCAGGTGATCGACCTGGCCGGAAAGCTCGTGGTGCCTGGTTTTTACGACGCCCACGTCCACTTCTATACCGGAGGACGGGATCGCGCCGGCGTGCAACTGCGCGACGCGCGCAGCCAGGCCGAATTCCGCAAGCGTATCGGCGAGTTTGCGGCGCGCCAGCCCAAAGGCCGCTGGATCACCGGAGGGAATTGGGACCACGAGAACTGGAGTTCGGGGGAACTGCCCACGCACCAATGGATTGACGATGTAACGGCCGGGCATCCGGTGTTCGTCAGCCGGTTGGATGGCCATATGGCCCTGGCCAACGCGGAAGCCTTGAAACTGGCCGGCATCACGCGCGAGACGCCGGATCCTCCAGGCGGCACCATCGTCCGGGATGCCCGCGGAGAACCGACCGGTGTATTGAAGGACGCGGCGATGGGTCCGATGGAGCGGGTGATTCCCCCGCCCTCGCCGGAGGAGATCGCCGAAGGTCTGCGGGCGGCCATGCGCTATGCGGCCGAAAATGGCGTGACCAGCGTAGTGGATATGTCCGCGGCGCCCGAGATTTTGCGGGCTTACCAACGTCTGCTGGCGGCAGGCGAAATGACCGTGCGCGTCTATGGAGCGCAGCCACTGGCCGGCTGGCAGAGGCTGGCGGCGATCGGAGTACGCGCCGGTTTTGGCGGTGAGAAACTCCAGATCGGGCTGCTGAAAGGTTTTGCGGACGGATCGCTGGGATCGACCACAGCCTTGTTTTTCGGGCCGTACCTGGACGCGCCGCACACCTCCGGTCTGGCCGGCGACGAGATGATTCCGGAAAGCAAAATGCGGAATCATATTCTGGAGGCCGATCGCGCCGGCTTGCAGATTGCAGTGCATGCCATCGGCGACAAGGCCAACCACGTCATCCTGGGGATGTTCGAAGAAGCCGCGGCAAACCAGCCGGGGCGTGATCCCCGCTTCCGCATCGAACATGCCCAGCACCTGCGCGCCGAAGACATTCCCCGTTTCGGAAAGCTCCGGGTGATCGCCTCCATGCAGCCGTATCATGCGATTGACGACGGGCGCTGGGCGGAGAAGCGTATCGGCCCGGAGCGCGCCAAAGGAACTTATGCTTTCCGCTCTCTGCTGGACGCGGGAGCGGTGCTGGCCTTCGGCTCGGACTGGCCGGTCGCGCCGATGGAGCCTCTGATGGGAATCTACGCCGCCGCCACCCGCCGCACGCTCGACGGCAAGCATCCGGAGGGCTGGGTGCCGGAACAGAAGATCCGTGTGGAAGAAGCCATTCGGGCATACACCATGGGATCGGCATGGGCCGCTTTCGCGGAGAAGAGCAAGGGCTCGATCGAGCCGGATAAGCTGGCGGATCTGGCCGTGCTCTCCGACGATATTCTGAGAATTCCACCGGCGGAGATCGAGAAGACGCGGGTGGTTTTGACTGTTTTTGACGGCAAGGTGATCTACCGGCGGTAGGCGCTACGATCGCGTGGTTCGGTTCGTCCGCTTGCTCACGCGCGCGGTTCCGTTCCGGGCTGCTCGCATCGGCTGCTAGACTAAGGGATTGGACTCGTTGACCTTGGAGCGGCTGGCCGCCGCCGGAATCCAGCTTCTGACCCCAGACGCCGCTACTCATTATCTGTTTGCCCGCGATTCGTTTGTGGCTTTGGTAGAACGCCGCAGCGATGGGGTCGTCAACATCGGGAGTACGGGTGTGTTTACCGAGCGGGGCCTGGCGTTCCTGGTGCGGCGGGAGGAGCGAGCATTTTTTGTAGCCAAGGGGGCGGAGACGCCGGCCGAACCGGCGCAACTGGAGGCGCTCGAACGGTTCTCCCATGACCTGGCGCGAGCGCTGACAGGTGTGTGAGCGGCCCCCGGATGGATTTGTACATGTTTTCGATTGACGAACAGACTACGTACTTGAAGAAGGGATTTGCGGAGATCATCCGGGAAGAGGATCTGCGCGAGCGGCTGACGCAGGCCGCCAAAGAGGGCCGGCCGCTGCGCGTCAAGGCCGGCTTCGACCCTACCTCTCCGGATCTGCACCTGGGCCATACCGTCCTGCTGCGGAAGATGAAGCACTTCCAGGATATGGGGCACACCGTGATCTTCCTGATCGGCGACATGACCGGGTTGATCGGCGATCCGTCCGGACGCAATGTGACCCGGCCGCCGATGACGCGCGAGGCACTGGATCGCAACGCCGAGACCTACAAAGAGCAGGTTTTCAAAATTCTCGATCCGGACAAGACCGAGGTCCGCTTCAACAGCCAGTGGCTTCAGCCGCTGCGTTTTGAAGAGATCGTACGCCTTTGTTCGCACTACACGGTGGCCCGCATTCTCGAACGCGACGATTTTTCGAAGCGCTTTCGCGAGGGCACGCCGATCTCGGTGCACGAACTGCTGTATCCACTGGCCCAGGCATACGATTCGGTGATGCTGCACTGCGATGTGGAGCTGGGCGGCACAGACCAGAAGTTCAATCTGCTGGTGGGCCGCGACATCCAGCGCGATTTCGGGCAACCTGGTCAGATTGTGGCGACGGTGCCCATCCTGGAAGGCCTGGATGGAGTGAACAAGATGTCCAAGTCGCTGGGCAACTACATCGGCGTAACCGAGCCGGCTGAGGTGATGTTCCGGAAGGTGATGCAGATCAGCGACGATCTGATGTACCGGTATTATGAACTGCTGAC
>CAZMRK010000259.1:0-11300 GCA_964568355.1 uncultured Solibacteraceae bacterium
AGCAGCCGGCTGGAGTGGCCCTGTTGTACGCTTGCCAGAAACAGGCGCCAGCGGGTCCACCACTGGTCCGGGGGCAATTCCGCCCACACTTTTGGATCCAGCCAGCGCTCCAACTCCGGGAGCCGGCGCGGGTCAAAGAACGCCCGGTATACGGAAGGAATGCCCTGCGCTAGCATGGCGAACTCGTCTTCCTGCGGCGAGTCGGCGCTCACGGCGAAGGAATCCATCGGCCGTACCGCGCGATGGTCGCCGGGCGGAGCGGAGTGAAGCAGATGCATCGACGAGTTCATGCACTGCCAGGTGTTCGGCGCGATCAGGGTTTTGTTTGCGGCCAGCAGTTCGTGCAGAAACGTGGTGCCCGACCGCCACATTCCGAGGACAAAGACCGGCGGGCGCAAGGCCGTATCCGCACACTTGGCGTCGACGGCTTTGAGGTTCTGTTCAAACCAGAGTTGCTGCCACCGGTAAGACCATCGCACACTGGCGGCGCCTCGCCGGGGCTTCCCACCCTCGAGGACCCACTTCAGGGCAGCGCGCCCCATGGGGAAAACGACAGGTTCGGCACTCATCGATTCAATTGGACCCAATCGGAAGCGAGTGCAATGCCACCTCGGCCTTGATCTGCGCCCCCATCCTGGCGGCGAGGCCGGGCATCTGCGAAGCGAGATTGCGCTCTTCGGCAGGATCGGTCTCGAGGTCGTATAGGCTTTCTTCGATCTTCGGCATGAGAGGATAGGACAGCGCGCCCAGGTGCCGCACGTATTTGTAGCGTCCTTCCAACACCGCCACCGATCCGGTACGCAACGGGCCGAAGACGCTATTCTTTTCGAAGTTCATGGCGAAGACGGGACGCTGCGGCAGCGTGCGTCCTTCTAAAACCGGCAGGAAGGATCTCCCCTCGACCTGGGCCGGCACCGGCAGGTCCATGTAGTCGAGAATAGTTGGAAGCAAATCGGCGTGGGCGGTCCGCGGCTCAGGGATACGGCTTCCCGAATGTTGATGAGGCAGTTTCACGAGCAAGGGCACGTGGATCAACTCTTCGTAGAGCATGGGTCCCGTATGCCCTCCATAGGAGTGCCCGAAACTCTCTCCGTGGTCGGCGGTAACGATGACCAGGGCATCGTCCAGGAGTCCGGCAGGGCGCAGCCAATCCAGAAAGCGGCCCACGTGATCATCCATATAGCGCACCGCCTCGTCGTAGCGGTCGGAAAGCACACCCGGGAAATTGGGGTCCTTTGGCGCCTCAAACATATATGGGGGTGTCGTACTATTTACCGTCAGCGCCTTGGAACTGGAATTGAATGATTGAAGGAAGGGCCGTGGCGCCGCATACGGATCGTGGGCGCCAAACAGATGGACCCACAGGAACACCGGCTCCGGCTGGTTGCGGGCAGTTGTCAGCATGGAACGGGCTTCGGCAAATGCGACCTCGGGATCGTTGTGCAGATTGCTCGTGTAGTGCCGGTAGGCGAACTGCCGATAGCCTCGATTCAGGCGGTCCAGCGTGGGGAAGTACAACACGCTTCCGAATGTTGGAAACAGATTCACCAGCCGATACTCTGGAAACTCGATTTTTCCCGGCCTTTCACTGTCTACCCAAGGGTCAACGCCCTGTAGTCTCGGGTTTGCGTATGGATTGGTCGCGACCGCCAGGATACGATAGCCCGCCCGCTTTAGCGTTGGAATGAGCCCGGCTTGAGCGATCACTCGCAGCGGCCTGGAGTTCAACTGAAACGTCCGATGCACCCACGGCCGGGTTCCGGTCAGGATCGAACTAATCGAAGGCGTTGTAAAGTTCGCGTTCGAGTAGTGGTGCTCAAAAACAAACGATTCCGACGCAAACTTCTTCAAGGACGGAGTCGTATCCCTGAAGTGACCGTAGAGAGACATGTGACTCGCGGAAAGCGTGTCGATGGTAATAAGAATCAGCGGTGGGCGCGGTCCACTGCTTCGCAGAGGTTCGTTGGCAGCCTGCCCCCATGGCATGGCTGCGGTGAGGATCGTGACGCCGAGCGATACGGCTCCGCACACGGTGACCGCGGTCAGGAAACCGCGTACGCTGTCCAGAAGCGCCTGGTTTCGCCAGACCAACCAGGCAGCCAACCCGATCTCGACCAGTCTGGTGACAATCAACGGCAGTCGAAAGGAGCCCCCAACCAGACTTCCCGTGGTGATCACGACGCCAATCAATGCTTTGACCAGCACCACCGCTATCAGGGATTGAATCAGAAAATGTAGGATGCGTTCGTCGTAGCGGCGACACAACATGAGCACAGCGGCGGCTCCGCCGACGATCAGAGCCCCCGCCGTGGCCGACAGAACGAAATACAGCGCCCAGGCGAAGGAAAAAACCCCGAGAATCTGAAAGGCGCTGAAAGACAGGCGCAGGCTTTCCACCTGGGTGAAAAAATCCAGGGGGAACACCAGTCCTGCCACTGTGATCCCCAAGGCGATGCCGCCCTTCCAAGCGCCGACGGTGAGGGATCTCAGCCTCTTTGGCACCTTTAAGGCTAGTGCCACACAGTTTTCCCAGAAGCGAGAATTCTGCGCGGGGTTCCCTGGACCCGCTGGTTCGAAGAATCAAGTTCCTGCTTGACCGAGCAGGCCGGCCAGGGAGCCGGCCGCGGACGAGGACGTCCGCCCCACAGCAAGTGGTGCTGGTGTTCGCTCCCGAGAAGACTATGTGGCATTACCCTTAAGGCGCCGGGCACTTTCAGGATGCCCACCTATTCCGTTGCGCCCTTCGACCGACGGAACAGCCTGTTGGCTGCGGTCGCCACCTTTTTCTTGAAAAACACCCATCCCGCACCAATCGCGACAAAGGCTGGAACGAGAAGTTGGACGAGAAGGCCGCCTGAATTCGGATCAATGTACAGAAGCAGCGCTAATGCGCCTGGCTGCAGACCAAAGAGTTGCAATGATTTCTCCTCTAAAAGAAATCGGTTTCTTTTTTCTGGAAATCTAATTTCCAGAACCCAGTTTGATGCTTGGCCTATGATATCGAAGATCTTGTTACAAAATTGATAAAGTCCTATGCTCTAGCCGCTGTGATCGTACGAAACAGCGCAAAAACACCGACCGGAAGTACTGGAATCAGGGTAATTCCCTATGACACACAAGGGGGTTGCCTGGGGGTGGGTGAGGCTCGGACGAGCGTTCCTGGGTCCTTGGAGTTTTCGCAGACCGCCAAAAACGCTGCAGATTCCGGTCATGGTGAAAAGCGACCGCTCATCGGAATAGCGGGCCGCTGGTGGAACTCTCGTAGGTCGCGACGATTGCCGCCAATACAATCGGGACTTGCGACCGGGTATGAAAAACTTTCGCCTGTTGACGAGAGGCGCCGCCTGTGTGCCTATGCTCTTCGCGGCCCTGGAGTTGACAAGTCCGCTGTATGGCCAGTCTGAAGCAGCGCCGAAGATCGAGCAACTCAACACCACGGTCACCGTGACAGGCACACGCACGGCAACCGAACTGGACCGCAGTCCGGTCTCGACGTCGCTGGTCACGCGCGAGGAGATGGAGACGCGCAACGTGAGCCAGGTGGATCAGGTCCTTTCTTTGATCGAAGGGGTCAACGCCTTTCATACGAAGGGCCCCAATGACAGCGATTTCAATATCGGCCTGCGCGGTTTTGCCGGACGCGGGTCTCCCGCGCGAACCCTCATCCTGCTGGACGGCCAGCCGCTCAACGATTCCTATTACGGTTCGGTGAACTGGACCATGCTGCCGGTGGGCGAGTTCGAGCGCGTGGAAGTGGCGCGCGGTCCGTTCAGCTCGCTCTATGGCGGCAATGCAATGGGAGGCGTGATCAACCTGATCACCAGGCGTGTGGATCACCGCCAGTTTGAAGTGTTCGGGCAGTACGGCTCGTGGGATACGACGAACTACTCGGCCCATTACTCGGACCGCTTCTTTGGCAGGCTGGGCGTGAGCCTGGGTTATCAGCGATATCAAAGCGGGGGGTATGAAGAGCAGGCCGTACTGAAAACTGCCGCATCCGGCGCGGGAGCGGTTCCGGTCACCGGCGTTGTGACTCTGCCGACTTCGACCGGCGGAGTCAATTATCAGGTCGGGATGACCGGGCGGGAGTGGTTCAACCAGCATGCCTACCGCGCTCGCCTGGAATACACGTTTTCTCCTCAGACCTTCGCAAGCCTTCAGTTTTTTCACCAGAGCCGCGGTGGCGGCTTCGACGCGTACGATACGTACCTGCGGAACGCGGCGGGCATGCCGGTCGACAGCGGGCTGGTCAGTTTTGTCGATCCCGGCGGAGTGGCTCGCGTTCTCAGTGTGACTCCGGCCAACTACCTGAGTTCTCCAACGGGTGCCTCCACCTACACCTGGCAGGCGCAGGTGCTGCACACCTTCAGTCCCCATTGGAATCTCCGAGTCCTGGCCGGATACAATTGGGCGCCTCAGTGGTGGTACATCACTCCGGCGGCGAACGCGACGCTGACCACCGGAGGAGGGAGCTACACCCCGCAGACGACTCGCAGCCACTACGGAAACCTGCAGGCGGGCTTCACACCCCACGGCCGGCACCAGTTTATCTTCGGCACGGAGACCCGGCACGACGCGGCCGGCATTCAAGTGGTGACCGTGCCTTCCTATACCTCGCGGCAGAACGGGAACCCCATTACCAGCCAGGCAAGCGGGCAGGCGATCAACCAGGCGGCTTATGTGCAAGACCAGATCGGGATCGGGGAGCGGCTGCACCTGGTGGCTGGAGCTCGTTACGACTACTGGAGCACGTACGACGGCTTGAACCAGACTACCGCCACGATTCCGCCGGCGCACTACCCAAACCGGGGCTCGCACTCGGTTACGGCGAAGCTGGCCGCCAGCTACACGCTGGCCGGCGGATTTCAACTGCGCGCCAGTGTCGGCAATGCATTTCGCCAGCCGACGATCTACGAGCTTTACCGGAACGCGGTCATCGGGAGCAATCTCTACGCCGCGAATCCCGATGCTCTGCCGGAGCGCCTGCTGAGCTATGACGTCGGAGTACAGCGCCATTTTGGATCGCGGGCAACGCTAGACGCCGGATATTTCGAAAATCGCGTGCACGACATGCTGTACCGGACCACAGACCTGGCCGCCGATCCCGCCGGCCATCTCATGCGGTTGACGAACGCGGCGCTGGGCCGGATTCGTGGAACGGAGATCGCAGCCAACGAACGCATCCGGGCGTGGCTCCAGCTCAAGCAGACGTATACCTATACCGATGGCGTGATTACAGACAATCCGTCGCTGCCTGCCACGGTCGGAAAGCGGCTGCCTCAGGTTCCGGCGCACATGACTTCCTTTATCGCCCTGTTGAACCGGAACCGCTGGCTGGGCTCGGTTTCCGGGCGTTATCAGTCCAGCGTTTTTTCCTCGGATACCAACACGGATGTCGTGCGGGGCGTTCCCGGCAGCTACAGTCCGTTTTTTACGGCCGACGCGAGCGCGGGGTACCGGATGACCGGGAATATCACGATCACGGCGAACGCCACTAACATCCTGGACCGGCGGTATTACCTCTACTACCTGGCCGCAGGACGGCAGGTCTTTATCGGGTTGCGCATCCGGTTGTAGGGAGCCCGTTATGCGAAAACTGGTTCTTCTGGCTGTTCTACCGGCGATGCTTCCGACCGTGCGGGCCGCGCACCGGCCGAAGGCCGTGCTCGTACTCCACACGGAAGGCGCCGCTTCCGCCGGGATTGCCACATTCCACCGGGAGCATGGCGCGGAGTCATTCGACGTTGTGGTTGCCGGCGAAAAGAACGCGACTACGGAGGTTCCGGGGACCGACGTTCTGTTTCTGGAGCATCCCAGCGCGGAGTTTCTGCGACGGCTCCGTCCGGCGGCCGAAGCCGCGATAGGGCGGGGCATGAAGGTCTTCACGGATGTACCCGAGGTTCTGCAACGCCATTGGGGCGTGCTGCCGGAGGCGCAGGCGAACGCGCAGGCGCTGACCTATTTTCAGTTCGGCGGCGCGGAGAACTTCGCGGGATTTTTGACGGTGCTGTACCGGGCCGCGGGCGGACGGCTGGCTGTCCATCTTCCACCGGTCCAGGAGCGGCCCAAGATCGGCGTCTACCATCCGGGAGCGCCGCGGTATTTTTCAAATCTGACCGAATACCTGGCCTGGTATCGCCGCGCGCGGCCGGGGCAGGGAAGGCTTGCTATCGTTAGCTTCTTTCAAAGCAACATACGGGACCAGGAACTGCGCGTGATTGATGCGTTGATCCAGGCTCTGGAAGCACAGGGGCTGGCCGCGGCCGGTGTGTTCGGATGGCCCACGAGCACGATCGGAGCGGCGCTGGAAGCGCCTGCCGGTGATCCGGTCTATGTGAATCTCTCCTTCACGCTGGCGCTCAGCCGGCCCGAGGACGCGGTGGCGCTGGAGCGGCGCGGCGTGCATGTCATCGGGCTGATGACGGCGAACACGAGCTATGAGGAGTGGTCCAAGTCAGACCGCGGGGTGACGGCCGACCGCGTCGCCAGTTCGCTGGCGTCGCCCGAGCGCAACGGCGTTACCGAGCCGATCATGGTCGCGACGCAGGAGCCCGATCCGCGAACCGGCATCTACCACATGGCCCCGATTGCCGAGCGCGTGGAGATGGCGGCGCGGCGCGCCCGCCGCTGGACCATCCTGCGCGATAAGAATAACTTCGAAAAGCGCCTGGCGATCCTCTACTACAACAATCCGCCGGGCAAGGGGAACCTCGGAGCAAGTTATTTGAACCTCCCGCCGAGCATTCGCGCGGTGCTCGAAAAACTCGCGCAGGCCGGCTACAACACCGGCGAGAGGCTGCCTTCCACGGAAGGGCTGCTGGCGCAGCTCGAGCGGGTAGGGCGGAACGTGGAGCTGTGGGCGCCCGGCGAGCTCGAACGCCTGGTGGAGAACGGCGGCGTAACGCTCATTCCACTGGAGCGTTATCAGAAGTGGTTTGATCAGCTACCGAAGCAGTTTCGCGATGCCATCAACGATCGCTGGGGGCCGCCGGAAGCTTCGACGCTGATGACGTTGACGGCGTCGAACGGTCGCAAGGTATTCGTGATTCCGGGCATCCGGCTGGGCAACATCTTTCTGGGGCCGCAGTTGTTGCGGGCTTCTTCGAAGGAATATACGTCGGTGCAACATAGCAGCACGCTGCCGCCGCCGCACGCCTATGTCGCAGCCTACTTGTATTACCGCCAGGAGTTCCAGGCCGATGCCATGATCCACATGGGCCGCCACGGAACGCTGGAATGGCTGCCCGGCAAGAATGCCGGCCAGGCCGGATGGGACACCTCGGAAGTGCTGCTGGGGGACCTGCCCAATGTGAACTATTACATTATGGACGGCGGCGGCGAGGCGCTCCAGGCCCGGCGCCGGAGCGCGGCGGTACTGATCAGCCACCTGACTCCGATGCTGGCCAGTGGAGGCGCGCAGTCCCGCTTCGGCAAGCTGGAAAGCGCGATCGAGAATTGGAAGTCGACGATCGAGACATCGCCGGACCTGGCGGTCCGCTATCGCGAAGAGGCATGGGCCGAGGCCCGCCGGCTTCATCTGGATACGCAGCTTTCGGTATCGGCCGGCGATCCCGACGCTGCCATGAAGCGGCTCTCTGATTTTCTCGACAGCGCCGAAGAGGCTCCGATCCCGCTGGGGTTGCCGACGCTCGGCCAGGCGCCTTCGGAGATGCAGCAACGCGAAGGGCTGCTCAAATTTCTCCGCTCGGGCTTCACGCAGGAGGACCTGAAGGCGTTGTCCGATTCCAAGACGTCCGCCGACCGGTTTTCCGGGTGGGCAAGCGATATCTTCGAGGGCCGCCATCCTGAAATTCCGGATGCGGTGACGCCCGCCTTGCGCGAAAAACTGGGCAAGGCCTTCGACGAAGCATCCACCTGGCTGTACAACCTGCTTCTTTCGCCGGCCCGCGAACTGAACGTGCTGATCGACGTGCTCAACGCCCGTTTTCTGCCCAGCGGCCTGGTGGGCGACCCGCTTCGTGTACCGGCCGCCTTGCCCTCGGGCCGCAATTTGCACGATACGGACCCGGCCATGTTCCCGACCAAAGTGGCGTGGGAGGTGGGGAAGAAGATGGCCAACGAACTCCTCGCGCGGTTCCACAAGGAGCACGGCGGTGCTTACCCGGAGCGCGTCTCGATGGTCTTGTGGGCCGGCGAGACCGGCCGGCATCAAGGCGCGATGGAGGCGGAGGCGCTGTACCTGATGGGTGTGGCCCCGGAATGGAATGCGCGCGGCGTGGTGGATCGGGTGAAGCTGATTCCGCAGGGGGAGTTGGGCAGGCCGCGCGTGAACGTTGTGTTCACCGTTTCCGGACTGTACCGAGACGGCCTGGCGGATAAGATCCTGCTGCTCGACCGCGCGGCGCGGATGGCCGCCCAGGCGGGAGAGAGCGCCCTTACGCGCCAGAACCGGCAGGTGGAGCGGGACCTCATCGCCCGAGGAGTGGCTCCGGAAGAGGCGCGCTATCTGGCCGGCGCGCGGGTATTCTCGGCGGCGCCGGGATCGTATGGAAACGGCCTCTCCAACATGGTTGAGCTGAACGGCAGCAAAGAGCAATCCAAGGACATGGCCGACCTGTACCTTTCCAAGACGAACTTCGTATACACGGAAAAGGTTTGGGGTGGATCCACTCCGCACCTGCTGGCCTCCCACCTGCAAGGCAACGAAGTCATTTTGCACAGCCGGAGCAGCAACCTCTACGGCGTCGCCGATAACGATGATGTCTATCAGTTTGTGGGCGGCCTCAATGTCGCTTCCCGCTCGGTGGGCGCGAAGCCGGAGATCCTGTTCAACAACCTGCGTTCATCCGGTAAGGAGCGGCTGGAAGACGCGCGCCAGGTGCTGGCGACGGAACTCAACAGCCGGAACTGGAATCCGAAGTGGCTCCGCGAGATGAAAGCGGCGGGATATGCCGGCGCGCGCCAGATGGCGAATGACGTGGAATATCTGCACGGCTGGCAGGCGACGTCTCCCGAGAGCGTGGATTCTTCGGTCTGGCAGAAGACCTATGATGTCTACGTCGCGGATGAATACGGCCTGGGTTTGCCGAAGTTCCTCTCAAGCTCCAATCCTTTCGCCCAGCAGAAACTCATCGGCCGTTTGCTGGAGGTAGACCGGCAGGGCGTCTACAAGTTCTCCAAGGCGGAACGCGCCAGACTGCTGGTCGCCTATGTGCAATCGGTCTCCAAGCTCGGGGTGGCGTGCGCAGCCGTGGTCTGCGGCAACCGGCAGTTGCGGGATTTTGTAGCGCAGGCCGGCAAGGCTCTGCCTCCGGAACAACTCAGCCGCGCGGACGTGGCGGCGTTTCAGAAGCAGTTCGAACGCGCCTCGGCGGCCGGCCCCGCACGCCCGACGCTGACGCGCCGCCGGGCGGCGCCGCGCGGCAAACCTCCGCGGTTGCCCCAACAGGTGAGCTGGATCGACCTCAGCCTGATGCCGCGCGGTTTCGTGCGAAGGCCTTTTGGCGTGGAATGGTCCGTCTGGCTTCTCTCGGCGGTGGTCGGACTGATCTATCCCTGGTACCGGCGGCGCAGCGGCATGTGGTCGTCGGTCAGCATCCGCACCGGCAAGCGCGAGGAACTCTGAACGCATCGAGGGGAAGCTTCGGGTCGAGCTGAGAAACAGGCGTAATCCGACGTCATTTTAATTGCCGCTCGCTACCAGATAGAATCGGCTAAGATGATGGTTCTGAGAAACGCCAAGGCCAGGGCCGTGGTGACGGCCAGGCCCACCACGATCCGCGAAATCAACCGGTCGATTCTTTTGAACCTGATCCGGCTGCACGAACCGATCTCCCGGAAGGAGCTTTCGGTTCGCACGGGGATGTTTTGCAGCAACGTCTCAGCCGTGGTGGACAGCCTGATCGAAGAAGGGCTGCTGCTGGAGCAGCAGGCCCAACCGGTAGGCCGCGGGCGCGTTCCGGTGAACCTCTTCCTGAACCCGGAGGGGTTCCGGGTGCTGGGCATCAGCATCCGGCCGGACCGGACTTCCGTCGCCTGGGCGGGGCTGCAGGGACGCATCCTGAAAGTGGTCTCTTTCGCGACTCCCTCCCGGCCGCAGTCTTTTCTGCGGGAGCTGGCCCGGGCAACCAAGGCGGGCGGCGAGATTCAGCGAATCGGGATCAGCGTGCCGGGCCTGGTGGATAGCGAACGCGGGACGATCCTGCTGACACCATCGCTCCCGGCTTATTCCGGATATCCGATTGCCGCCGAGGCAGGCCGTGCGCTGGGCTGCCCGGCGCTGGCGGACAACGACTGCAACACAGGCGTCGTGGCCGAGCTTTGGTTCCATGAAGCGGATGTCGCCGCCGTTCAGGATTCCGTGCTGCTTTCGGTCAGCGATCGCGGAGTGGGCGCCGGGGTTCTCCTGCACGGGCAATTGTACCGGGGCCACAATCTCTCCTGGGCGGGAGAGTTCGGTCACATGGTGGTGGACCGGGCAGGGCCAAAGTGCCGTTGCGGACGGCAAGGCTGCTGGGAAGTATTCATTTCCAACCAGGCGACCTGGCAGCGCTACGATCCCCGGCGGCCGTTTACGCCGGAGCGTTTCGACGAGTTGATCCAGCGAGCGCTCGATCGCGACGCGCGCGCGGTGCGCACCTTCGAAAAGACCGCCGAATATCTGGCGCTGGGCCTCTCAAACATCAGTTTCGCACTCAATCCGGAATCGATCGTCATCGCCGGAGCGATCACGAGAGTCTGGCGCCTGATCCGCCGCACCGTGGAATCGATGTGGAACGCCCCCGGAGTGCGGCCGCAGGTGCGGGTGTCGCGATTGAGCCTGGATGAATTGTACATGCGAGGCGCGGTCGTGCTGGCGCTCGAAAAGGTCTTTGCGGCCCCGCAGATCGGCGCGGCGGCTCAGGTGTTTCCCACGGTCATTTCCGCTAAACGTTAACCTGCGCACAGTTGAGGCTCCCTCCCGGCCAAGATGCTTGACCGGTGCAGGCGCTTGAAATAGGATTATTCCTGTTTCAGAACTGAAAGAGTTCTGGGGGCCCTGGGTTCTATATTTTCCCCGTGTTGCGGAAAAGGAGTCTGCTATGCGAACGCCACAACGTCCGTGGCACCCGTTTCGGGCGCTGCTTCTGATCACGATTTTGCCCGCCTTGCTGCCGGCACAATCGGAGAAGGCACAGATTACCGGAACCATCGCGGATGCGAGTGGGGCTTCGATCCCAACCGCGGAGGTCACGGCAACCAATGTCGCAACCGGCGAGAAGCGCAGCGTGCTATCCGGCGAATCCGGGATGTACACCGTGCCGCTGCTCGAACCCGGCCGGTACGAAATCGCCGTGACG
>CAZMRK010000260.1:0-3155 GCA_964568355.1 uncultured Solibacteraceae bacterium
TCCGGCTCGCCGCGCAGACGCGCAGCAGCGTTGATGCCGGCGATCAGGCCCTGGCAGCCCGCCTCTTCATAACCGGATGTGCCGTTGATCTGCCCCGCCAGATACAGGCCGCTGATCTTCTTCACTTCCAAGGTGTGGGCCAGTTCGCGCGGGTCGATGGCGTCGTACTCGATGGCATACCCCGGCCGGATCATCTCCGCCCGCTCCAGGCCCGGCACGGAGGCCACCATGGCCTCCTGCACATCGATCGGCATGCTGGTGGACATGCCGTTGACATACACCTCGTTGGTATCCAGTCCCTCGGGCTCCAGAAAGATCTGGTGCCGCGGCTTGTCCGGGAACTTGACGATCTTGTCTTCGATCGAGGGGCAATAACGAGGTCCGACGCCTTCGATCTGCCCGCTATACAGCGGCGAGCGGGCAATGCTCTCTTGAAGGACGCGCCGTGTCTCCTCGGTGGTATAGCCCATGTGGCATTCCACCTGGGGCCGGTCGATCTTTTCGGTCAGGAAAGAGAATGGCGTGGGATCGGCATCGCCGGGCTGCGGCTCGAAGCGGCTCCAGTCGATGGTGCGGCCGTCCAGGCGCGGCGGCGTGCCGGTCTTGAGCCGGGTCCACTGGAGGCCGAGCGTGCGCAACTGGTCGCCGAGCAACTGCGACGGCGCCTCGCCGTTGCGGCCACAGCTATACTGCATCTCGCCGACATGAGCCAACCCGTTCAGGAAGGTTCCGGTGGTCACGACTACCGCCTGGGCGGCGATGGACCGGCCGTCCCGCAGACGGACGCCACGCACGCGCGCCGGCGATCCAGGCTCCAGGTCGAGCGCCGCCACCTCCGCCTGCTTGATGCGGAGATTCGGCTCCTGCTCCAGCACCTGCCGCATGCGCACGCGGTACATCTTTTTGTCGCATTGCGCCCGGGGCGACCAGACGGCCGGCCCGCGGCTGGTATTCAACAGCCGGAACTGGATGCCCACCGCGTCGGCGACCTCGCCCATGACCCCACCCAGCGCATCGATCTCCCGCACCAGGTGGCCCTTGGCGATGCCCCCGATGGCCGGATTGCAGGACATCTGCGCAATCAGGTCCAGGTTCATGGTCACCATGGCGGTCTTCAGCCCCATCCGAGCGCAAGCCCGGGCGGCCTCGCACCCGGCGTGACCGGCGCCGATTACCACGACGTCGTACTTCTCCTGCATTGTTATCATTGTATCGGAATGAAAATACTCGTCATCGGCGGGGGCGGGCGGGAGCACGCCCTGGCCTGGAAGCTGGCCCAGAGCGCGACGGTCCAGAAGATCTTCGCGATGCCCGGAAATCCCGGCATCGCCCGCGTCGCCACCTGCCTGCCCGGCACCGATTACCTGGCCGCCGCGCAGGAGTTGGATATCGACCTGACCGTGGTCGGCCCGGAAGCGCCGCTGGTGGCGGGCGTGGTGGACCAGTTTCGCGCCGAAGGCCGCCGCATCATCGGGCCGACTGCAGAGGCCGCGCGGCTGGAAGGAAGCAAAGTTTTCGCCAAGAATTTCTTCGTGGAAAGGAATATCCCTACAGCAGAATTCGTTACTGTGGATAATGCTGCGGGGGCTCGCGACGCGCTGGCCCGCTTCCCGTATCCGGTTGTGCTGAAGGCCGACGGCTTGGCCGCCGGTAAGGGTGTAATCGTGGCGCCGGACCAGGCCGCGGCCGAGGCGGCCCTCGCAACGCTCCAATTTCCTCTGGTGATCGAGGAGTTCCTCCAGGGAGAAGAGGCGAGCTTCATCGTGATCAGCGACGGAAAAAACGCGGTGCCGCTCGAACCCACGCAGGACCATAAGGCCGTCTTCGATGGCGATACCGGGCCCAACACCGGCGGCATGGGCGCTTACTGCGACCCGCTGATCCTGACCGAGGAGACGACGCGCCAGGTGCTCGACCGGGTGATTCAGCCGACGATCGAGGCTACGGGGTTCACCGGCTTTCTGTATGCCGGCCTGATGCTGACGGAGGCGGGGCCGAAGGTACTCGAATTCAATGTCCGCCTGGGAGATCCGGAGACGCAGCCGATCCTGCACCGCATGGATGCCGATTTCGCAGCCGTGCTGCTGGGAGAAGCGAAACCCGCCTGGCGGCCGGAGCCCTCGGTGTGCGTCGTGCTGGCCTCGGGAGGATATCCGGGCGCGTTTACGCCCGGCCAGCCCATCACGGGCATCGAAAAGGCGGAGGCCACCGGGGCTACGGTGTTCCACGCGGGCACGCGAAAGGGTCCGCAAGGTCTCGAAACCGGCGGGGGCCGCGTGCTGGGAGTGACGGCTTCGGGCGAGGACCTGGCCGGCGCCATCGAACATGCTTACGCCGCGGCCGGCCATATCCACTTTCCCGGCATGCATTATCGCCGCGACATTGGACGCAAGGGACTGAAACGCTACAATAAAGTTGGTACGGGCACGTAGCTCAGATGGATAGAGCGGTCGCCTCCTAAGCGACAGGTCGGCAGTTCGAATCTGCCCGTGCCTACCACGCCTCCCCCGATGCACGGCGGGTTCGCTCGCCCGGTAGCGGAAAACTATGTCAGACACGCCCTTCGTACACCTGCACTGCCACACGGATTACTCTTTGCTCGACGGAGCCTGTGAGATCGGGCAACTGATGGATCTGGTGGTGGAGCAGAAAATGCCGGCCGTCGCCATGACGGACCACGGCAATCTGTTCGGCGCGGTGCAGTTCTACAACACCGCCAAGGCCAAAGGCGTCCATCCGGTGATCGGGTGTGAAGTGTACGTCTCCCAGCAGGGGCTGAAGACGCGCTCCGATACGGACCGTTACAACCACCTGGTGCTGCTTTGCGAAAACCAGGAGGGCTACCGCAATCTCATCAACCTGGTCTCCACGGCCTACCTGGAGGGCTTTTACTACAAGCCGCGCATCGACAAAGATCTGCTGGCGCAGCACTCCAAGGGCCTCATCGCGATGTCGGCCTGCCTGCGCGGCGATATTCCGGAGACCATCCTCTCCGAGCGCTACGAGGAAGCCCGCCGCATGGCCTACAGCTATCAGGACATGTTCGGCAAGGGGAACTTCTTCCTCGAAATCCAGGATCACCAACTGGAGCAGGACAAGCGTCTCACTCCGGCGCTCAACCGCCTTTCGCACGAGACCGGCATTCCGCTGGTAGC
>CAZMRK010000261.1:0-17552 GCA_964568355.1 uncultured Solibacteraceae bacterium
TGGCTTTTGACCACAGCCGCCGAAGGTGGTTTGGAACCTGCTCCTGCCAGCCGGTTCCGAGGGGCCGTCCCTCATCGATCAGACAGTTACACACATTGGGCCCTCCTCGGCCCTTTGCGCTCGTGGCGCACCATCGTCGGCAAACCAAGGGCCACTTCCAGGGTCTGACTTTTTGCGCAAACTCCCCACCCGCCGTCCGATTTTGGGCTTTGCTGCGCGAAATCAGACAGCGCAATAGAATTGGATCATGCAAGGGCTGATGCGCCTGCTGATCATGCTCCATCTGCTGGCTGTCTTTGCCCTCTTTCTTTGCTGGGCGGCATTCGACGCTCGGCGCCGCGGCAAGTCTGCCGTGCTGCTCTGCCTGGCGCTGATCTTCTTCTTTCCCGCTTCCTGGCTCGCCTGGCTCCTCTTCCGCCCCGAAATCAAGTCTCGCCCCGCCTAAGGACCGGATGCGGTCTTTTTGAAGGAAAGCCTTCAAACCAGCCGTTCTAGAAGTGAAATCAGATAATCTTGGTCGAAAATTCCCGTGCGATACGTGCGCGCATCAAAAAAACGCCACACCGGGCGATGACGTTCCAGGCAGTAAAACAGCAGGTGTTCCTCGATCAATTCCTGGTCGAGCAATTGCTGATTAAAGCAGCGTGTGGCCCCGTGCAGCACATAGGGAACCCGAAATTCTTCCGTCGAAACCATCTCCGCGGTGGCTTCAAAAGTCACCTGCAAAATCCGCCCGCGGACGTGAATTTGAAACAGGTTTACACTCTCTTCCTGAAATGACTCGGGCGTGAAATTCTCGGGATCCAGGCGCACTTCCGGCTCTTCCAGCAACCCGTTTACGTCCCGCACGAACCCCGCGCAGACACCAAATAGCTGCAGCGCCGCCTTCTGGCGCAGCAACATCGTTTCCCGCGCCTTCTGCAGCGCCAGTTCGTCTTTGGCGGACAACGCGCGAATACTTTCGGCCAATCTTTTCAATCTGTCCCGCTGCAATCGATGCCGGCTCCCTGCGGCCCGACCCCGCCGCCATTCCTTCAGCATATGCCCCGCCCCGGATCCGATCAATCGACGTCACCCGCTTTGCTGATCATCTTCTGGACCCAGTGTACCCCGGCCTGCCCGTTTCGTACGAACACTCACAGAACGGCGTCTTCTTTTCTCCGGCCCCCCTGCAGCCTGTTCCACCACCTCTTCAGGCCTGTTTTTGCCCGGCGTGATGGGCCGCTTCCGGCTCGAACAGATCCAGCAGATCCAGCTTCAGCGTGACCAATAGCAGGTCGCCGATCTCCGGCGTCATCGCCCGTACTCCTTTGAGAACATTGTGCAAATGCGGCTGGGAAATACCCGCGAGGCGGGCCAGCCCCCGCTCCGTTACTTCCCCGTTGCGCACCAGGGTTCTCACGTGCATCAGCAATCGCAATCGGGCCGTCTGAAAGTCCATTTTTCTTCTCTCGCCCTATATTTCTCCCTGAAATAGGTAGCTGCCCTGGCATACCTCTCTCAGGAGATAATGCTGCAAAATGAATCCTGTTAACTTTGGATAGCAATCAGGCAATAAGGTCTTTAATTACACCAATTGGGTGATAAATCTTACCCCTACCTTTGGTTATTTTCCTTTCCCTCTCCTGAAAAAGCTCTTGACGTTTCCGTGCGAAGCGATACAGTTGGAGCAGTTTAGATCGTGGTGTTGCCCTCGGGCAGTTGGAGGGCCGCCGGGAGGACATTCAAAGCTAATGGATTGGGATCGATCGGAAACCATTGCACTGGCCAGGCCGTCGTGCACGCATTGCCATGGATACGGACTGCGGAGCGGTCACAGGGGCAAGGAGCGCCCTTGCAACTGTGTATTCCGCACCATCTTTCGCGCCTGTTACGAGCGCTTTCGGGAATGCGCCGCCCGGGAAGCCTACATCGGCCGCGTGAATCTCGATTTCTGCCGCGGCAAGGACCGCTGCCGCACCTTCGGCCGTAAGAACGAAGAATACATCGCGGATTTCTGCCTGGTTAGCAAGCGCCACCTGGACGAGTTGGAATATAAGATCTTCCGGTTCCATTTCTTATTGGGGGCGGATTGGAAACTCTGCTGCCGCCAGATGCACATCGACCGCGGAACTTTCTTTCACGCCGTCTACCGCATTGAGCAACGCCTGGGCCGCGCCTTTCGCGAGCTCCAACCCTACAGCCTCTTCCCGCTGGATGAATATTTCGGCGGACGCATCCGCAAAGAGCCGGTGCGCGCCTTCACCGCAGTGTCCGAAATCCGCAGGCCGCTACTGCCGCCTCTGGCCGCTTCCCCCATCCTCGAATGTGCCTGAATCACCGCATGGGGCGGGTTCGATTCCCGCCCCGTGCGACCGCATTTTCTTTTGCATTTTCTTCCTCCAGCCGCCGGCTCCCCGCGTGATACAATCCTGTCGGTCTGTCCCTCAGAGGAGCAAGCATGCGATTCCGAGCTTCCGCCATCGTCGTCGGGAGTGCCCTGGTAGCGCTCGCGCTGAGCATCACACTGACCCGCGGCATCGCCGAGGAACCCTCCTGGGCTCCCAAACCCGTCCAGCCCACCCCGTACGTGCCTCCGCACAAGCCGGTCACACGCCTGGCCGAATTGCGGGCTCGGCACCAGGGGGAACGCGATTGGAGCTATGTCGTCGTGGACGACGACCACATCCATGGCGAGTGGGTTTCCTCCGCCCCCGGCTCCCGGCTCTCGCGCCGTTTCCACCCCGACACCATCGCCTGGTGGATCGTCATGGATGGCCAGATCCGCTTCACCATTGAAGGGCAGGACCCCTTCGTTGCCGGCAAAGGCGCGTTGGTGCAGGTGCCGATGCAGACCATTTTCGCCCTGGAGACCGTCGGCGACCGGCCAGCCCTGCGCTTTGAAGCCAATATCGCCCACGCGAAGACACTTTATCCGCGGGATGTGCGGCCACCTGATACACCGGGCATCCAGTGGATCCCTGTGAAACTCAATCGCAAGCCCGCCGCGCTCGATCCCGGTACCCGCTGGCACGTGCAACTCGACGAACTGGCTCGCGAACCGCAGTATGCCGGCAAGAATTTCATGTATCGCTTCGTCAACAACGACCGCGCCGCCGCCAACGTGATTTATGGGGAGGAAAAGAACCTCCCGCCCCTCAATCCCAAAGACAAGGGGCACTATCATCCCGAATGCGCCGAATTCTGGCTCATCCTGGCCGGCCAGATTCGCTATCCTATCGAAGGGCAGGGCGTCATCATCGCCAATGAGGGCGATATCGTGTACGTCCCGCCGTTCACCTTCCACGCGCCGCGCTTCTACGGTAAAGGGCCGTCGTGCCGGCTGGCGATGAACGGCTACCCGAATATCGCGCACCTGTTCGCCGCGCAGCCGGAATAGGTCGCCACCCCGGGTCCGCCCACGATCGGCCAGAATGGACCCGCTCACACACACCGCCACCGGATGGTTCCTAAACAAAGCGGGGCTCGGACGGCTTACACCCCAGGGCCCCGTCATCCTCCTGCTGGCGGCCAACGCCCCCGATATCGATATCGTCACCACCTTCGGCGGGTCGCTCACCTACCTGGAGTACCACCGGCACCTCACCCATGCGCTGCTCTCGCTGCCGCTCATGGCTTTTCTGCCGGTGCTACTGGTGCGCCTCGTCTCCCGCCGGCCGGTCCGCTGGCTGCCGGCCTTTCTGATCGCCGCCGTAGCCGTGGCCACCCACCTCGCGCTCGATGCCACCAATATCTATGGCATACGCCTGCTGTTGCCGTTCTCCTCCTACTGGTTCAGCCTGGATACCACGCCGGTAGTCGATATCTGGATCTGGGCCGCCTGCGCTCTGGCCCTGCTCGGCCCGCTCATCGCCCGCCTGGTCAACCAGGAAATCGGCGCCACCTTTCCCCGCGGCCACGCTCCCGGCCGGGGTTTCGCCCTTTTCGCCCTGCTCTTCCTGGTCCTCTATAACGGCGGCCGCGCCGTCTTGCACCAGCGCGCCGTCGCCACTATGGACGCGCGCCTCTATAACGGATCTCCTCCCCTGCGCGTCGCCGCCTTCCCCGACCCCTTTCAACCCTTTCGCTGGCGCGGTGTTGCCGAAACCCCCGCTTTCTTTGCCCTAGCCGACCTTAACCTGTTGGGTCAGTTCGATCCCGGCGAGGCCCGCATTCTATATAAGCCCCAGGCCAGCCCCGCCCTCACCGCCGCCGCTTCCGCACCCGCCATTCGCGGCTTCCTTGGTTTCGCCCAATGGCCCTTCTGGCGCGCCCTGCCGGCCGCTGAACCGGAAAATGGAACCCTCGTGGAAGTGTTCGACCTCCGCTTCTCCGCTCCCCCCGACCGCGCTTTTGTCGCCGATGCCCTGCTCTCGAACCGCTTCGAGGTCGTGAAATCGTCCTTCCACTTTGGAGCCACTCGCCCACGCTAGGCGATTCCGTTGATTTCTAGTACTGTGGCCGGATGATTCGGTTCGTCCGCTTGCTGTCGCGCGCGGTTCCGTTCCGCCACCGAACCGCGACCGAAAGGGAGCGGACTTCACGGTCAGAGCACTAGTGAAAATTAAGAGTAATCCCAGCAAGAAATACAGCATTACACCCCTATTCTTCTTCGCGCCTCTGCCGCATGATCGAATCAAGGCAGGTGACGACCAAGGTGCTTCTGTATCATCAACAATTGCGCGATCTCACCATGGGCGATACGGCGCTCATGCAGGAAGTCGTGCAGACCTTACTCGACGATACCCGCCGGCAGATACCCCTGATCGAAGAGGCCATCAGCCGCCACGATTCGGTCCAACTGATGCATTTGGCGCATTATTGCAAAGGAGCCTGCGACGGCATAGGCGCCCGCTCGTCGGCCGTCTTGCTCGGGCAAATCCGGATCCAGGCCGGCCGCGGAGACTTTACCGCCTGCCGTGACCTGCTGGCCAGCCTCAGCGGCGAGATCGAGCGGTTGAGCCGTGAGGCGGCGCTCCCGGCGTCTCCTGGCGCCCCGCTCGCAGCACCGCACGAAGCCCCTCCAGGCAGAGCTGCGCGGCATGCTTAGACTCCGCGGGCAATCCCCCCACGGATTCTTCCACTCCGGCCGCCGTCAAGGTGGCCAGTTCCGCCCGGCTCTTCCCGGTAATCCATTCCGTGAGCGCCGAACCGGCCGCGATCGAAGCGGTGCATCCGCGCGTCTGGTAGCGTGCCTCGGCCGCGATCTCCCCTTCGAAACGTACCGCCAGCCGTAGAATATCCCCGCAGATCGGGTTGCTCACTTCCACCGTAATGGCCGGGGGCCCGAGTATCCCCACGTTCCGTGGATTCTGGAAATGCTCCAGCAGACGCGCCGAATACATTTTGTGCTCCAATGTTGTTACATGCTGTCCGTGCGGCAATATTTTCCGCTGATCCGGGAGCGGGTGCGCCCGCGTGCGTTCCACTCCCTGTTCCTGTTCGTCACTTCCCGCTGCAATTCCCTTTGCCGCACTTGCTTCTATTTTGACAAGCTCAACAGCAAAGACGATCTGACTTTTTCGCAGATCGAGCGGATGGCCGCCACGGCCCCGCCTTTCCGCAAGCTCTGGATCTCCGGCGGCGAGCCGTTTCTGCGCGACGAACTCGCCGACATCGTAGCTCTGTTCACCCGCCGCTGCGGCGTGCGCAACCTCAACCTTCCGACCAATGGCCTGCTGCCCGACCGCATCTTTCGCAGCCTCGACCGCCTCCTGGAGTTGTGCCCCGATCTCGCCATTGACCTGAACTTCTCGCTCGACGGGCTGGCCAACACCCACGATGCGATTCGCGGCGTGCCCCACAACTTCACCCGCACCCTCGCCACCATGCGGGAGGCCGAGCGGCGCTACCGCGGCGTGCGCCGCTTGCGGCGCAACGTACTCACCGTCATCACTCGCGAGAATTATCACGAGATCGTACGCCTGGGCCTCTATCTGACGGAGCATTCGGAGATCGACGGGCAATATTTTGAAGTGGTGCGCGGCCAGGCGCCGGACCCGTCGCTGAAGAACCTGAGCCGCCCGGAACTGGCCGCGCTCCACCGCCGCCTCATGCCGTTCCACCGGCACTATGCCGACAAGCTCTTTGCCCATCTGCCGGCCGGCGTGCGTCACATCGCCCGCATGTACTATCTGGGCAACCTGCGCTTTCATTTCGATCTGCATGAGTCCTGTCTGGAGCGTCCCGCGCCCTGGCCCATGCCCTGCACCGCCGGCCAGACCTCGCTGGTGATCGATCACAACGGCGCCTTCCGGGCCTGCGAGATGCGGGGAATCGTGGGCAGCCTGGCAAACATGGATTTCGACATCGGTCAGGCCCTGGCGTCCTCCGCCATGCGCCGGGAAGTGGCCGCCATTCCCGCCGACCAATGCTGGTGCACCCATAGCTGCTTCATCCAGGACAGCTCCAAATTCCAGCCCGCCGTGCAGCTCTTCCACATCCCCTGGGCATGGTTCCGGCAGAAGATCCATCGCTTCCCGGATCTGCCGGTGGAGGAACTGGAGCGCTTCCGCGCCCTGGAACTGGCCGAGTGACTACCGTCGTCGCCGCCCTCATCGAACGCGACGGCCGCATTCTCATCTGCCGCCGGAAACGCGGCCAGGCGCACGAGCTCAAATGGGAATTTCCGGGAGGGAAGCTGGAAGCCGGCGAAACTCCTCCACAGGCTCTTTCCCGGGAACTCGAAGAAGAGCTCGGGATTCAGGCCGTCATCGGTCCGGAAGTGGAGTCCTATTCCTATTCCTACCCCGGTAAGAAACCCATCCTGCTCATTTTTCATCGTGTGAAGGATTTCCACCGCGAACCCCAAAACATCGTTTTCGACGAAATCCGCTGGGAGACCCTCACCAACCTGCCGGGCTACGATTTCCTGGAAGGTGACGTAGACTTCGTCCGCCGCCTCGCCGCCGGGGATGTTCGCTGAACTCTTCGTCAGGTCGAGGCTGGTCGTCGCCACCGGCGCTGAGGCCACCGCCCGCAACATCATGGGCAACGAATCCCTGTACTGTAGAAATGAGGATGCCCGGAACGCCCGCATGGCTTTGGCTGAATCTGTTCAGCCTGGATGCTCCCATTGTCGCGTTAGTCTGGCAGGATTTCGCCGCGCGCAGCTTCGGCAGCCCGCTTCGCCCCACGGCGCGCATTGTCCTCGGGCTAACGGTGTGGGCGGTTTATCTGGCGGATCGTTTGCTTGATATCCGTGGAACCGATCCCGCCGTAAACACGGCACGCCACGACTTCTACCGGCGCCACCCCAGGGCGTTCCTGATCCTTCTCTCGGCTGTTCTGGCGCTCGACGCTATCTTCGCCATAGCGGAACTCCGCCGGGACGTGTTTGTACACGGTCTGGTGCTCGCGGGCTGCGTCGGCGCGTACCTTCTGACGTTCCCGCGACGTGCCAGCGGCTGGGAAAAGCAGGGCTTTGCGGCTATCCTCTTTTCCGCCGGCGTCCTCCTGGTTTCTGCCACATGGCTCAGTCCATCGCCCCTGTTGCTGCCGGGAGGCTTGTTGGCGGGGCTATGCTTCTCCAATCTTGTTGTGATTGAAATTTTGGAGCGCGATCCGAGGCGCCGCGTCGTTTCGCTGGCGCCCGCCGCGATCGCCCTATTGGCCCTCGCACGGTCGGGCGGCGCCTGGGAGAACGCTGTTGCGGTATCAGGAGGTCTTCTGGCGGGCGTGGCGATATCCAGCTCCTGCCTCACCCCCAATGCGATGCGCGTCCTCGCCGATGCTGCGCTTCTGACTCCCCTCTTCTTCTGGTGACCCATGCTTAGGACGGCGAACGACCCTCACCTTCCCGCTCTTCCCTCCCCCGCAAAAGAATCGATCGCCGCCGTCGGACTCGAGACCCGAAACGGCCATTCCCGGCGGCATCTCGATCCTCTCCAGCACATCTCCGGTTCGAGGATCGACTCGCCTCAAATCGCTCGCGTCCCCCTCCCAGGTACCGTGCCAGAGTTCTCCGTCGACCCAGGTGACCCCGGTAACAAAGCGGTTGGATTCGACCGTGCGAAGAATCACCCCCGTCTCCGGATCGACCTGATGGATCTTCCGGTCCTGATACTGCCCAACCCAAAGTGTTCCTTCGGCCCACGTGAGCCCCGAGTCCCCACCGCCGCCGGGTGCCGGAATCGTGGCAAGCACCTGGCCGGTCTTCGGATCGATCTTCTGGATTCGGCCTTCAGCAAGCTGAAACAGGTGCCGGCCGTCGAAAGCCGTTCCCGCACGCGCGGCGACATCGATCGAGCGCAGCGTCTTCCCGCTCGCCGGATCGAACGCGTTCAGCGTTTCCCCGGCAGCAAACCAAACCTCCCGGCCGTCATACGTAACTCCATGCACGTTGTCGACGCCCGAAAACGGCCCATACTCACCGACGATCTCGGCGGTTGATTGGCTCATGCCTCTATCCTAGTGCAGTCCGGCGCAAATGTTGCCCAATAGGAAACGACGATGCCGTGCACTTCACTGGTCAATCGGCAGCAGGCCGGGCAGCAACATCGTTGTGAACCCCGGCACGGGCGGCGTCATCCAGCGGCGGGATCTCCCACGACCGGCCGGCTGCACCTTGCCCGCTGCGGCAAGCGAGTCGAGCGCTCGCTGCACGGTGCGCTGGCTCGTCCCAAGCGCTAGTGCCAGAGCGGAGCTCGACCAGGATTCACCATCGGCGAGGAAGGCAAGCACCGCCGCATGCTCGTCTTCGACGGGGCGCGCCAGCACGACAACCCCGCATGCGCGCCGCGGCGCCAGCGCAAATCCTTGCTTCGTCGCGCTCACGCCGGCCAGCGTCCGAAGCACCCTGCGCAGCCGCCCGACCTCGACTCGCAACCGCGCACGATGAGACTCATCGGCACGCTTCGCTCCGAACGCCCGCGCAACCAGCAGATCTCTCGGCAAGTCTCCCGGCCACGCTTCGCCTAGCGCCCGTGCGAGCGCGAACAGCACCGGCCGCGTTGCGAGCGGCGCCACCGTCCGCGCATCTCGCACGGCGTAACGGCACGCGTCCACAATAAGCGCTTTTGACGCCAGCAGCGCCTCGACTTCCTCGAGTAGGACGAATCTCTCCTTTCCATTCGAAATCAGCCGCGCCGCGGGTGTGTTCAGGGCCAGGGATGCGCCTTCGACCTCTGCCGTCAACGCGGGAATACGTGCCTGGCGCGCGGCGCTCTCGGCCCGAGCGAGCGCGGCGCGCGCGGCCTTTGTCCGGAGGCGGCGTATCGCGATTCCCGCAACCACCAGTTCGTGGGCCGTCTTCAATGCGGGCGGAAAGGGTGCGGGATCAAGCTCAGCCAGCGCGCACTCGGCCTCGTTCAGGCGCCCGATCAGCAGGAGGCGCCGCACCTCGAGATACCGGGCATGCGCCGCGTTCACGCGGTCGCCATGCTCTTCAAGCGCCGCCCGTGCCGCGGCGAGTGCCTTCGCGGGCCGGCCCAGGTCGCGAGAAGCGAGTGCGATCTCGGCCTCGGCCACAACACACCTTGCCCGAGCCACGATCTCTTTCGGACCGAACGCGCGAGCGGCCTTTCGCAGGAGCGCTTTTGCTCGCACAAGGTCGCCAAGCTGCGCCATCGCGATGCCTCGAAGCGCGAGCGCAGGCGCATCGTCGCGCAGTGCGATTCGCTTCAATGCGCCGAGAGGATCTCCCGTGGCAAGTGCGCGTGCCGCGGCGATGATCAGCGAGTCCATCGGAATCCCGCCACACTTGTCACTCTCATCGTTTCGGCATCCTGCGCTAAGTTTATCTCGTAGCCAACACCGGGTTATCTCAACAAACGAATAGGACACCCAGCAAAAGGAGACAAAAGCAATGACGAAGCACATAACCGGAACACGCGCACAGTGGCTTGCAGCGCGGCTCAATCTGCTCGAAGCGGAGAAGGAACTCACACGGCGCAGCGACGACCTGGCACGGAGGCGGCAGGAGTTGCCATGGGTTCCCGTTGAAAAGGAGTATCAATTCGAAACGGACGAGGGAAGCACTTCGCTGGCGGGCCTCTTTCGAGGGCGCTCGCAGCTCCTCGTCTACCATTTCATGTTCGGGCCCGACTACTCCGCCGGCTGCCCCTCCTGCTCGTCGATTGCGGACGGCTTCAACGGGCTCGCGGTTCACCTGGCCAACCATGACGTGATGCTCTGGGCAGTCTCGCGAGCGCCGCTCGCGAAGTTGCAGGCGTACAAACGGCGAATGGGTTGGACCTTCCCTTGGGCGTCTTCGCACAACAGTGATTTCAACTTCGACTTCAACGTCTGGTTCAGCGAGAAGCAGCAGCGCGAGGGTGACATCGACTACAACTACCGGCGCGAGGGAGTGTTTGTGTGGCGCCCGAACCAGGAGGGCGGAGGCGAGAAAGCAGAGTCCGAATTCGCGGCCATGTGCGGGACCGATACGGCTACGTACCATCGCGATCGTCCGGGTATGAGCGCATTCGCGCTCGAGGACGGCGCCGTCTACCACACCTACTCCACCTATGCGCGTGGATTGGACGGTCTCTGGGGCATGTACCAGTGGCTCGACCGTGCGCCTAAGGGGCGCAACGAGACCGATGTCTGGTGGCGCCGCCATGACGAGTACGGCAAGCGCTAAGCGCGTCCTCGCGGTCGCACCTCCACCGCGGAACGGGAGAACTTACGACATGGTTTCCGGGCGCGCTTCCCAGAAGGCCTTCTTCGGCATCTCCGCGCTTCTGTTCGCCGGCACCGCGGCACTGACAATCTTCTGGTGCGCGTCCATGTCGGCGATGGGCGGAATGCCGATGCCAGGCGGCTGGACGATGTCCATGGCATGGATGCGGATGCCGGGACAGTCGTGGCCTGGGGCCGCGGCGTCGTTCCTCGTCATGTGGATGGTGATGATGACGGCGATGATGCTGCCGGCCCTCATCCCGATGTTGTCGCGCTACCGCCGGGCTCTCGGCGGCGGAGGCCGGACACGCCTCGGCCGGCTGACCGCACTCGCCGGCACGGGCTATTTCTTCGTCTGGACTGTGTTTGGAATGATTGCGTTTCCGCTGGGTGTCGCGCTGGCGGAGCTTGAGATGCGTCAGCCGGCGTTGGCGCACCCGGTCCCGCTTGCCATAGGCGTAGTAGTCCTGGTCGCCGGAGCGCTTCAGTTCACCTCATGGAAGGCACATCACCTCGTCTGCTGCAGGGAGGCGCCCGGAGCCGGCCATCGGCTGCAGCCGGACCCGGCCGCCGCCTGGCGATACGGCTTGCGACTGGGCCTTCACTGCGGCTGCTGCTGCGCCAATCTGACCTCGATTCTTCTGGTCATCGGGGTTATGGACCTGCGCGCGATGGCCTTCGTAACGGCAGCCATCACGCTGGAGCGTCTTGCACCGGCTGGTGAACGGGTGGCACGCGCCACTGGAGCCCTTATTGTCGGGGTAGGCTTGTTCCTGATTGCGCGAGCAACCGGGCTGGGATGAGGCCGCCGCTATTGCGGCAGACTCACGTCGATGCTGCGCTCTTTGTTCAACCGCTCGGTCAAGTCTTTATCCACCAGCGACATGGAAGCCTGGTTGTGGACATTGCCCGAGGTGAAGTAGTGCAGCGTGTCGCCTTCCACCCAGTAGGCCACTGCCGAATAGATGGAATGATCCTTGAAGGCGATCAGGTAATAGCTGGCGGGGACACTGTCCTGGTTCGCACTCTCCTGCGCCTGGGGAGCCGGTTCCTGAGCCGGCGCGGTCTCTCGCGGCGTCAGGGCCTGCGCGGGAGTCTCCGTTCCGGGAGTCTGGTTGATGATCGTCACCGGATTGGCTTGCGGTGGATAGATCACCGTCACATTCGGCTGCTGCTGCGCCGGCGCCGCATCCGGCGCATAGCCGTTGTAGTAGGAGGGATCTACATATACTGGATAGGCATAGGGGACATACACATAGTTCGCCCCCCGCCCGCGATACCCGTAGCCGTAGCCGCCCACCCCGGTACCGTTGACCGTGCGGCCCAGCCGGGAGGCAAAGCTGGGGTCCGTGATTGAAAAATTAGGGACGGCTGGCGCGTGTCCGAATGCCGGATGGGCGACATTGCCATATCCAGTGTTGAAATTGCTGACCGGACGCTGGCCCCCTCCCGGAAATGCCACGTTGCCAAACCCGCCGTTGAATCCACGAACGTTCCCCCCGGACTGCGGGGTAATGCGCTGGGCGAAAACTGCGGTGCCCAGCAGAAGCAAAATGGCCAAACCCGCCGTTCGTTTCATAATCGCCTCGCCTACCACCAGCTTAACTCGACTGGTGTAGAAAAAATACTACCGCTTTTTCGAGACGCCCGTCAGATTCGAATCGTTTCAGTCAACGCCTATCGGGAAATCACCTTACTTCTTCACGCCGGCTGGCGGTTTGGGCGCCGGGGCTAACGGAGGAGTGGTGGCAGGCCGGCTCGCAGGAGTGGCCGGGGTGGCCGGAGGGCGAGCGGCCGGAGCGGACGTGGTGGCCGAGGGAGCATTCTTATCGTATAGTTCGACGATGTCCTTGGTGATATCGATCTCAGTCGCAGCGTAAAGCACTGGCGTTTGCTGCGAGCTCACGTCGATGATCAGGCTGTAGCCGTTGTCTTTGGCGTAGCGGGTCAGCACTGCCATCAACCGTCCCCCCAGCTCCTGCATGATCTTGCCTTGCGCCTGATCAAGCTCCGCCTGGGCATCTTCGGTTTCCCGGTTGAGCGACTTCGTGTTCTGGTCGATGTCGCGCATGAGCTTTTGCTTGGCCTCTTCGCTCATGGTGTTGCTGCCCTTGCGCAACTGGTCGCGAAGCTGTTCGATCTCCTGCTGCTTCTTGTCGATCTCCGCCTTTTTGGGAGCAAACTTGCTTTGCAGCTCGCTGGCTGCCTTCTGCCCATCCTTGGTGCCGATGATGGCATTCTGGATGTGGATAATCCCTACCTTGTTCGGCACGGCGGTCTTGGTCTGGCCCTGAGCCGTCAGGGCAGCACCCAGGACCAAGGCAGAGAAAATGAGACAATTCTTCTTCAAAGCTAAACTCCTTGCGTGTGTTTCGATACTAGCACGTCTCCCGAAATATCAGAAGGTGCGGCCGATCGTAAACCGGAACGTCTTCCTCTGCTCGAACCATGGCTGGATTTGGCCGAACTGGGCGATTGCCGCATTGAACGTCTGGATGTTCGGGAAGAAGGACCGGTCCGCCACGATTGGCGGAATGAGAAAAGTTTGCACAATCATGGGATTGTAAGCCCAATAAACTCGGAACGGAGCATTCACCACCGGTAGCAGTACTTGCAATTCCAGGCCCGTAGACATGCGCGGGCGCTGCGTTCCAGGAGCAATGCGCGCCTTGCCGTCGAAACCGGCCTGCGGAAACTGCCCGTTCAGTGTATCGATGCGGGCCTGGTCCATCACCAACTGGTTGGAGCGCAGAATTTTATTTACACCTGCATCCATGAATGCCGCCAGCGTGACCGGGCCAACGATGGGAATCCGATACTCGAAGTTGCCCACCAACTGCGTGTCGCCGCCCGGGAAGATGAGCTGGTAGACCGGAATGTTCATCGACACCGGGCTTTGCTGCTGCACGCCGTCTACCAGGATCTTCTGATAGCGCTGGCTGCCGTCCGCGTTCAACACTTGTACCTGCGCGGTGCTGGGCACGAAGGCGATCGGGCTGATACCCCAGATCTCGAATCCGCGGATATCCTGTTCGCCGCCGATATAGGTGCGCGAGAAAGGCGGCGCCTGCTTGCCGCCATAACCGGTCAGCATCGACGCCAGAGCGTGAAACGCCAGGATGTGCGTCTTATGCCAGGGCGCCGGCTTGAAATACTTGGCATCAATCGTGGGCCGGATCGTGTTCACGTTGCCGCCGAGCACGCTGCCGGCGAACTGCGTCGAGATGAACAGGCTCCGGCCGCCGGTCGGATTGATGGGATGATTGACCGTGTTGTAGCTATACGACGGCGTGATCGCGCTCGTCTTGATGCCGGTCAGGGAGTTCGGTCCGGCGATACCGCTGAAGTTGATGTACTGGAAATACGTCGAAGCCGCATCGCTCAATACCTTGATATTCGAAACATCATAGTTGTAAGAAATTCCAAGCCGCGAGAAGCTCCGGCGCAGAGGGTAGCTGGCAGAAACCGAAAACCCGTGCCCGTTCTGGATGTAGTTGATCAGGTTACTCGAGCCCAGCGCGTTGAAGATCGAAGTGAGATCCTGGCCCGCCAGAATCGAGTATTCCCGGCCCTGGTCGAAGTTGAAGCGCGTCAGGTGTACCTCGAAACCCACCTGCATAGGCCGGTCCAGGAAGTACGGCTCGGTGAATCCGAACGACACGCTGCGCATGCGCGTACCCAGTTGGGCATCCAGCGAAAGCGTTTCCCCCAATCCAAGAAAGTTATTGGTGGAGTAGTTGAAGCCCATGAAGCTGCCGGCGATACCGGAGACGCCGCCGTTCAACCCGATGGAATTCTTGCCGCGCTCCTTCACTTTGAGCGTAATGTCCACCGTATTGTTCTGCGTGTTGCGCTTGATGTCCGCCGCTTCGCCTTCCTTCAGAACTTCGAAATATCCAAGCTGGTTCAAGCGCAGGATGCTGAGGTCCCATAGGCGCGAGTTGAACATGTCGCCTTCATCCAGCAGAATCTCGCGGCGGATCACTTTGTCGCGCGTCGTGGTGTTGCCGGAAAAATCGATGCGGCGCACGAAAAACTGCTTGCCTTCGTCGGCAGTCAGCGTCAAGTCGATCTTGTCGGAATTGGGGATGATGTCGAACGAGGGTTCCGGTACGAAATCGATGTAGCCGAATTCGCCGTAGAGCTTGCGCATGTTCTCCAGGCCCTTGCGCAGCTTGGCGGTGGAAAAGATGTCGCCTTCCGACATCTGGAACAACGGCTTCATCAGCGCATCCGGCGTCTTGAACAGCTTCACACCCGAAAAGTTGATCTTGTTCAGGTGATACTGCCGGCCTTCTTCCACTGGGATCACGATATCGGCGTGCTTGCCCGGCTTGTTCGGCTTCAACAGCGGCAAACGGAAGCCCTGGCCTCCCACGTCTCGGATGTCGACTTGTTGATCCAGCACCTTCGCCGTGAAATATCCCCTCTGTTGGTAGGCGTCGCGAATCCGGTCTTTGTCTTCTTCGAGCTTGGCTGCGTCGTAGGTCTTGGCGAACAGATTCTCAAAAAGGATGGAGTACGGAACGCCGATCGGGTGCGAGTTCTTCATCGCGCGGATGACGAACTTTTTGCTGTAGGCCTTGTTGCCCGTCACCGTGATGTCGCCGACTTTGACCTTCGGCCCTTCGTTCACGTTGAAGGTCACTTCCAGCGACGATGGCGGGATCTGGCGAATCTCCGGTGTCACCGTAGCGAACTGCCGGCCGCGCTCCGCCAGGTATTCTTTCAGGACTACCGCGGCGTGCTGCACCTTGTTCGGGTCGTACTGCGATTCCACCGAGAGCCCGACCTTGCGTTCTTTGAACCGGTCCAGGATCTCCGACACCGTAACCGACTTCATGCCCTGATAGTTGATGGTGCGCACGACGCGGCGTTCGGTAAGAATGAAGCGCACGATCATACCCGCCGGGCCCTGCTCGCTCTCCAACCGGATGTCATCGAAGCGGCCCGTATTCCATAAGGCCATGAAGTCGCGATGCAACGCGTCCTCGTTATAAATGTCGCCCTTCTTGCTGTAGATCTGCGCTCGCAGCGTGTCCTGCGGCACCCGGCGCGCGCCTCGAAACTCGATCGCTTCGATGATCTGCCCGCCCTGCGGCTTGGGCTGCGCGGGAGCCTTGGGAGTCTCCAGACCGGGGCCCGGTTTCGGTGCTGCTGGAGGCTGCGCTTGTGGCTTGGGAGCTTCCGGCTGCGCCTGTGGCACGTTTTCGAACGGGCTCGGAGGATTCTGCGGCTTGGGAGGCGGCTGCTGATTTTTTTGCTGCGATGCCGGGGCCGGTTGCGCCGGTGGAGTCTGGGGCGCCGGAGTCTGGCACCGCGCCGGTAGAACACTCATAGCGCAGAGACAGATCCAGGCGCTGTTCAGGCATGGGCGCCTGCGTAAACTCATGAAAGCATACCTTTCCACTCTGCGCTTTTACGGAGACGTAGACTCACAGGAAACAGTTTCACTCGGATACAGCCAATTCGTAGATGATAAAGCATCATTTTAGCGGATACAGCCCGCTTCAACAACGAGTCGGGACGGATACAGGTGTGAAAGCGAGGCACAGTCCATCCTGCCACGCCAGCCCGTGGCAAAACGCCGCATTATTCTCTGGGAGATTCCAGAGATTCGGGTTCTTTTACCGGCTCCGCCTCCTGCACCTCTGGAGAGCCTAGTAACCCGATATAACGCGGATAGCGGCCCAGCAGCACTCCATACAGAAGGTGGCCCACCATCATAGGCGAATCGTGCGTGTAGAGCAGAACCAGGGGAGCAACTTGTTTCCAGATCAGACCGAACAGCAGATAATACCATGCCAGTCCCCAAACCACACCCAACAGAGACTTGCGAAGGCGCGGCATGCGTCCTTCCACCACCAGCGCGAACAACGAGCCCAGAATGCTGTAGAGCAGCAGGTAAGCGGCCAAACCGGTCAAACTGGCCCGCCCCAACCGCGGCTCCAGCGCCGACTCTCCGTAAAAAACCGAGCCCATCAGATTGATCGTTGTCCACGCCGAATGACGGTACCAGATCGAAGCGAACGCCAGCCAGGCCAGCATCACCAGGACCGCCGCCATGCCCGCTTCCAGACCGGCCAGTAAGGTGGTCCCGCGTACTGGCTGGGGCTTATCACCGGTCTGCATTCTACTCAGCCTAACGTGATGTGCGTCAAAAACGCAAAGCCGACACGAAGGCTGCTGTATACTGTCGAGTAAATGAATCGTAGGGTAGTGATTACCGGCATCGGCGCTGTGAGCCCGAATGGTATCGGACGTGAAACGTTTTGGGACGCGACCAGGCGCGGAGTAAGTGGCGTGCGTCGGATCAGCCGGTTCGATCCGTCACGGTTGCCGGTCCAGGTAGCCGGCGAGGTAGTGGGATTTGATGAATCTCTCTACGTGAACTCCAAGGACCGCCCCCATGTCTCCCGCGTCGTGCCTCTCGGCGCGGGCGCCGTAGCCGAAGCCTTGGCCGATGCCGGCGTGGATTATCGCGCCATGACGCGGGAACAGTTGCGTCAGGTCGGCGTGATTGTCGGCTCCGGTGGCGGTAGCCAGGAGTTCACCGAAGAACAATACCGGCTGTACTACACGGGCAAAGAAAAACAGTGCTCGGTGTACACCATCCCGACCTCTACCATCGGCACGCTGGCCAGCGAGATCTCCATGCGCTTTGGCTTTCGGGGCCTGAGCCACATCGTCTCTACCGGCTGCACCTCTTCCACCGATGCCATCGGCTATGCCCTTCGCAACATCCAGGCGGGTGTGCTCGACATGATCGTGGCCGGAGGCGTGGATGCTCCCATTGCCCCGCTGATCCTGCGCGGCTTCATCGTCATGCGCATCATGAGCACCGCCTGGAACGCGGAGCCGGAGCGCGCCTCCCGCCCCTTTTCGCGCGATCGGGACGGCTTCGTGATCGCCGAAGGCGCCTGGTTCTTTGTCATGGAAGAAATGCAGCATGC
>CAZMRK010000262.1:0-5678 GCA_964568355.1 uncultured Solibacteraceae bacterium
ATCTATCATGGCCGCGTGAAGGCTCTGGCCGACGCGGCCCGGGAAGCAGGACTGGAGTTTTAACCGGATGGCTACAGCAATTGTGAAACGCATCGATCCCCAGTCGCTCAACCTCAAAGAGCAGGTGGTGTCGATCAACCGTGTCACCAAAGTGGTGAAGGGCGGCAAGAACCTGAGCTTTTCGGCTCTGGTCGTCATCGGCGATCCGTCAGCCCGTGTGGTCGGTTTCGGCGTGGGCAAGGCCAAGGAGGTCCCCTCGGCGATCCGTAAGGGCATCGAGGCGGCCAAGAAGAATTTGCGCAAGATCCAGATGCTCGAGCGCACCATTCCGCATCAGGTGCTGGGACGGTTCGGCAGCGGCCTGGTGCTGCTTAAGCCGGCTCCCGAAGGAACCGGCGTGATTGCCGGCGGCCCGGTACGCGCCGTGGTCACTGCCGCGGGGATCCCCAACGTGCTGACCAAGTCCATCGGCACGCATAACCCGCACAATGTTGTCAAAGCCACTATCGCCGCCCTGGAACAGCTTCGGGACAAGGGCGAGGTGGCCGAGATGCGCGGAGTAGCGATCGAAAAGTTATAGCCCGGGAGTGCGGCGCGTTCCGCTCCCCGGTTGCCAAAAGACGAGGCTTTTTATGGAAGGCAAGATCAAAATCAAACTGGTGCGCAGCACCATTTGTGCGCCTGAGAAGCAGAAACGGGTCGTGCGCGGGCTCGGGCTCCGGAAGCTCAACCAGGTCGTGGAACGTCCCGATAGCCCCGTATTTCGTGGCATGGTCAAGAAGGTTCCACACCTGTTGCAGGTGGTGGAATAGGAGTATCCAGGATGAATCTCAGCGGAATCAAACCCCCGGCCGGACAGACCCGCTCTCGCAAGCGTATCGGACGCGGTATGGGCTCGGGACACGGCAAGACGGCTACCCGAGGCCATAAGGGTCAGCACGCCGGTACCGGCTTCAGCCAGAAGCGCGGCTTTGAGGGCGGCCAGATGCCTCTCCATCGGCGTCTGCCCAAGCGCGGCTTCACCAATATCTTCAAGAAGGAGTATGCCATCGTCAATCTGGGCCGTCTGGAGAAGCTTGCCGGCGAGCATTTCACTCCCGACACCCTGATCCAGGCGGGCGTCATCAAGAAACTCGGCGACGGCGTGAAGATCCTGGGCTCCGGTCAGTTGACCCGTAAAATTACTGTGGAAGCGCACCTGTTTTCCCAATCTGCGCTCGACAAGATCCAGGCGGCGGGCGGTACCGCCACTGTGATCGGCGCTGCTGCCGGCAAATAGCGCCAAGGAAGCGAAGGCATCCATGTCGAAGTTTTTTGAGGCAATCGCCAACATATTCCGGGTTCCGGACCTCCGTAAGCGAGTCCTGTTCACGTTGGGGCTTCTGGCCGTCTACCGTCTTGGTGGCCATATCCCGACACCCGGCATCAATTTCTCGGCCTGGGAACAGTTCTTCAGCCACAACCAGGGCACCATCTTTGGATTCCTGGACCTGTTCGCCGGCGGGAATGTTCGACGCCTCACCGTCTTCGCCCTGGGCATCATGCCCTACATCACGGCCTCCATTATCCTGCAGTTGCTGACCGTGGTTATCCCGACGCTGGAGAAACTCCAGAAGGAAGGTGAGCTCGGACGGCGCAAGATTACGCAGTGGACGCGCTACCTGACTGTCGGCCTCTCCATCGTGCAGTCCTTCGGTATCGCCCAGGGGCTGATGGCGATGCAGGGTGGTGTCGTGATTAATCCCGGCTTCGGCTTCGTGATGCTCACCATCATCTCGCTGACCACCGGTACCGCCTTCATCATGTGGCTCGGTGAGCAGATCACCGATCGCGGAGTCGGCAACGGCATGTCGCTCATCATCTTCGCCGGCATCGTCGTCGGCCTGCCGTCGGCCATTCACAATATCTACCAGAACACCTTTATCACTCACGAATGGACGGTCCTGCACCTGATCGTGATCCTGGCCATGATGGTCGTGGTCGTAGGCTTTATTGTGCTGGTCGAGCGCGGCGAGCGCCGCATTCCGGTGCAGTATGCCAAGCGCGTAGTCGGACGGCGGGTAATGGGCGGCCAGTCCACGCACATGCCGCTCAAGGTCAATGCGGGCGGCGTGATCCCGGTCATCTTCGCCTCCTCCATCCTGGCTTTTCCTCAGACCCTGGCGGCGCTTCCGGTGGCCAAGAACACGCCCTGGCTCAATGCCATGCTGACCTCCATTCGCCATGGCGAGCCGCTTTATTACGTGCTGTTCATCGCCGGCATCATCTTTTTCTGCTTTTTCTACGTGTCGATCATCTTCAACCCCAATGAAGCGGCCGACAACATGCGCAAGTACGGCGGATTCATCCCGGGCATTCGTCCCGGCCGGAATACCGCCGATTACATGAACGAGATCCTGACCAAGATCACCGTCGTGGGGGGAATCTACCTGTCCATCCTCTGCCTGATTCCGGACATCATGATCTCGGGCATCAAGCTGCAGCACCTCCCGCTGGTGGGGAACTGGATCGACAATTATTTCCCGCGCTTCCTTCTGGATGGCCTCAACGTGCAGTTCTATTTTGGCGGCACGTCGCTGCTCATCGTGGTCGGCGTGGCCATGGACACCGTAAATCAGATCGAGGCGCAACTGATCATGCGCCACTACGAAGGCTTCACCCCCCGTTCGGGGCGGATTCGCGGCCGGCGTAGCTCTTTCTGATCTCCTAGGACGTGAGTGCAAATTCTGGAAGCGAAAAAACGGGCAATGGTAAAAGCGATCGTGCTCTTCGGCTCTCCCGGTTCGGGGAAGGGCACGCAAGCCAAGTTATTGACGAACTGTCTGCGTATCCCCCATATCTCTACAGGGGATATGCTGCGGGAACGCATCCGCGCCGGCGTAGCTGCCGGTGACGTGGTGGCGAGCATGCATGCCGGCTCTCTGGTCTCCGACGAAGTGGTCAACCGTCTGGTGGAACAGCGTCTGGCGCAGGCTGACTCCCGCGACGGCTTTATCCTGGACGGCTACCCCCGCACCAGGGCCCAGGCGGAGCACCTGACCGGCTGGCTTGATGCCAGCGGAATCCATGAGGTGGTGATCCACCTCGTGGTGGATTACAATATAATAGTTGCCCGTTTGACCGGACGTCGGCAGTGCCCTCGCTGCGGAACTCTCTACAACATTGTTTCCAAGCCGCCGCGGGTTGCGGGAATCTGTGACCTGGATGGTGAGACCCTGACAATTCGAAAGGATGATCAGGAGGCCGTCATCCGGGAGCGGCTGGATGCGTATGAGCGGCAGACCCGCCCGTTGCTCGAATATTTTCGGGAAATGGGTAGGTCTTTGTTTGAGATCGATGCCAGTACGGCCGCGCCCGAAGAGCTCTCCGCCGCCATCTGCGGCGCGCTCGAGACTGCCGGGAACCATGGTGCGCGGGCTGTAAAAGAAGGATGATTATTCGAAAGACCGCCGCGGAACTGGAGAAAATGCGGCGCAGCGGCCTTTTGGTTTGGCGCATTTTACAGAAAATAGGCGAGATGGCTGCCGAGGGCGTCACTACCCTGGATCTGGAATTAGCCGCCGAGCAGATGATCCGGGACGCGGGTGCGCGGCCGGCGTTCAAGGGCTATTACGTGCCTGCGGCCGGCGAGGCCTTCAAGTACGTGCTGTGTACGTCGGTCAATGATGAGATCGTGCACGGGATGCCATCGGCCAAACGGATTTTGAAGAAGGGCGATATCCTTTCGATCGATACCGGCGTGACGCTGGACGGCTATTACGGGGATTCGGCCCTCACGGTGGGCATTGGCGAGGTCGGCGAAGAGGCGCAGCGATTGATGCGGGTGACCCAGGAGTCTCTGGAGTTGGGCATCCAGCAGGCGCGGGCTGGTAACCGCCTGTTTGATATTTGCTCGGCTGTGGAGAATCACGTCGTCTCCAATGGCTTTTCGGTGGTGCGGGAATATGTGGGCCATGGTATCGGGACCAAGTTGCACGAGGAACCCCAGGTGCCCAACTACGTGGATCGCAAGAACGAGAATCCGCGGTTGAAGGAAGGCATGGTATTGGCCATCGAGCCGATGGTCAATGCCGGCAAGCCGGAATCGAAGGTTTTGAAGGATAAGTGGACGGCCGTCACCCGGGACGGCTCGTATTCGGCTCATTTCGAGCACTGTGTGGCGGTGACCTCGAACGGACCCTGGGTTTTAACCCGGCCGTGACCCGCGGGGAGCGGACGGTTGAGGCCCGGGTGATCGAGGAGTTACCCCGGGCGCTTTACCGGCTGGAACTGGCCAACCGCCAGCAAGTGCTGGCGCATGTGGTCGGTACAGTGAAACGCAATTTCGTCCGGTTGCTGCCGGGCGACCGGGTGGAGATCGAATTATCGCCGCACGATTGGACGCGGGGCAGGATTACGCGCCGGGTGGCGGGATCGGAAGAGAAATGAAAGTACGCGCTTCTGTGAAGAAAATTTGTGATAAGTGCAAGGTGATCCACCGCGAGGGCGTGGTGCGGGTCATCTGCTCGAACCCCAAGCATAAGCAGAGACAGGGATAACGGGAGAAATCAATGGCACGTATCGCCGGAGTGGATCTGCCGCCGAAGAAAAGAGCCGAGATCGGGCTTACCTACATCTATGGCATCGGGCGTACCCGTTCGCGCTCGCTGCTGCATCGGGCTGGCATTGACTTTGACAAGAAGGTGGGCGACCTGACCGAAGACGAGGTGAACCGCGTCCGCCAGATTCTGGAAGATGAAGGGGCCGTCGAAGGCGACCTCCGCAAGGAAATCTCGATGAACATCCGTCGGCACATCGAGATGGGCTCCTATCGAGGGCTGCGCCACCGGCGTGGCCTGCCGGTTCGCGGCCAGCGCACCCACACCAACGCACGCACCCGTAAGGGACCGCGCCGTGGCACGGTTGCCAACAAGAAGAAGGCGACGTCCAAGACATAGTAGAGGCGTATGGCGAAAGCACCAGCTAAACCCACTAAAAAGAAGAGCTTCAAGAAGAAGGAGAAGCGGGTCGTTCACAGCGGTATTGTGCACATCCAGGCCACCTTCAACAACACGATCGTGACCATCGCCGATCAGGAAGGCAACACGGTGTCCTGGTCGAGCGCCGGATCGCTGGGCTTCCGCGGCTCCCGCAAGGGTACGCCGTTCGCCGCCCAACAGGCCGCCCTGACCGCCGCCAACAAGGCGACGGAAAGCGGGCTGCGCAGCGTGGAAGTGCGCGTCAGCGGCCCGGGCTCCGGCCGGGAGTCGGCTGTACGAGCCCTTTCTACGGCGGGAATCGAAGTCCGCTCGATCAAGGACGTGACCCCGATCCCGCACAACGGCTGCCGCCCGCCGAAGCGCAGAAGAGTGTAAAGAAGGGGCAAGGGGTTAGGGGTTGGGAAACCCAGCGGGTGCCGAAGGCGCAAGCGACAAAGTCCCAACCCCCATCCGCTAACCCCAACCCCCTGTTTTGGAAGCAGGACGAAGGCCGCAATCCGGCTGTAAACTGCACCTTTTGAATAGGAAAGGTAAGGAGAACGTAACTTGGCAAGATACATCGGTCCCGTCTGCCGGCAATGCCGGCGCGAGGGCATGAAACTGTTCCTGAAAGGCGAACGCTGCCACAGCGAGAAGTGCGCCATCGAGAAGCGTAATTTTGTTCCCGGCCAGCACGGCAAGGATCGCAAAGCCAAACTG
>CAZMRK010000263.1:0-8298 GCA_964568355.1 uncultured Solibacteraceae bacterium
TCGGGCGACGAGATCGGCGCTCTGGCCGAAGCCTTCAACCGGATGACGCAGCAACTGGCCGATCAGCGCGACCGCCTGATCCAGGCCGAGCGCGTGGCCGCCTGGCGCGAACTGGCGCGGCGACTGGCGCACGAGCTGAAAAATCCTCTTTTCCCCTTGCAAATCACCGTGGAAAACATGCAGCGCGCCCGGGACCAGCATCCGGAGCAGTTCGACGAGGTGTTCCGGGAGAGCACGACGACGCTGCTGGCGGAGTTGGCCAATCTGCGGCGAATCATCGGCCGGTTCAGCGATTTCGCCAAGATGCCTCCACCCCAACTGCAGATGGTGGATTTGAACGAACTGGTGCGGAACACGGTCAAACTGTTCGACGCTCAGCTCCAGGCCTCGCCGATCGATCTGAAGCTGGAGCTGGCCGGCGGGACGCTGCTGGTCGAAGCCGATCCGGAGCAGATCAACCGCGCGCTGCAAAACCTGGTATTGAATGCGATTGATGCCATGCCGGAAGGCGGCGCGCTGACTCTGCGCACCCAGGCGCGCGGGGGCGGCGGGGCGCTGGAGGTGGCCGACACCGGCCAGGGGCTCACACCGGAAGAGTGCGAGCGATTGTTCACGCCGTACTACACGTCCAAGGCGCACGGGACCGGGCTGGGGCTGGCGATCGTGCAATCGGTGGTGAGCGATCACAAGGGGCGCATCTCGGTGGTAAGCGCGCCTGGAAAGGGGACCACGTTTCGCATCGAGCTGGGGTAGCGAAAGCGTGGTCCGCTATATTGGACTTTGGCGAACTTACTGATCGTAGATGACGACGCGAATACTCTGGCTTCTCTCTCGCGCGCCTTCCGCCTGGCCGGGCACGAGGCTACGGTATGCGACAATGCCGCGCGGGCGCTGGACCTGATCCGCGGGCAGCGCTTCGACCTGGTGCTTTCCGACGTGGTGATGCCGGGCAAGGACGGGCTCTCTCTGCTGGAGGATCTGAAAGCAGTGGGGGCGCAGGTGCCCGTAGTGATGATCTCCGGGCAGGCCAATATCGAGATGGCGGTGCGGGCCACACGCCTGGGGGCGGTGGATTTTCTGGAGAAGCCGCTCTCGACCGACAAACTGCTGCTGACGATCGACAACGTGCTGCGGTTGAAGCGCCTGGAGGAAGAGAATCGCCAGCTTCGCCAGCGTGTGGGCAAGCACGAAATCGTGCACGCGGGCGAGGCCATGCAGCGCGTGATGGCGCAGGTGAACCGGGTGGCGGCGAGCGAGACGCGAGTCTGCATTCTGGGCGAGACGGGGACGGGCAAGGAACTGATCGCGCGCGCCCTGCACGAGCGAAGTCCGCGACACGACGGTCCGTTCGTGACGCTCAACTGCGCGGCAGTGCCCTCGGAGCTGATTGAATCCGAGCTGTTCGGCCACGAAAAAGGAGCCTTTACCGGAGCCACGGTGCGGCACCTGGGCAAGTTCGAGCAGGCCCACAACGGCACGCTGTTTCTGGACGAGATCGGCGACATGCCGCTGGTGATGCAGGCCAAGCTGCTGCGCGTACTGGAAGAGAACCAGGTGGAGCGCGTGGGCGGCGACCGTTCGCTCCCAGTGAACGTGCGCGTGATCGTGGCAACACACCGCAACCTGGATGAACTGGTGAAGCGGGGAGCGTTCCGCCAGGATCTGTACCACCGCATCTACGTCTTCCCGCTGACGCTGCCGCCCCTGCGGGAGCGCACCGAAGACATCCCGGTGCTGGCGGAGCATTTCGCGCGGCAGATCTCGGAGCAGAACGGCTGGAAGCCCAAGCCGTTTTCGCCGTCCGCGATCGTCGAACTGCGGCACTATGCCTGGCCTGGGAACGTGCGCGAACTGCGCAACGTGGTCGAACGGCTGCTGCTGCTTTCGGGCAATACCGTGGAACCGGCAGATGTGCGCCTGGCGCTGCCGCAGACGTCCGCAGCGGTGAGCGCCGAACTGCCAACGAGCGGGCCTCTGGCGGCTCGTGTAGAAGCCTTCGAGCGGGAGGTGATTCTGTCCGAACTCAAGCGCCAGCAGCGCATGACCGATACGGCCAAGGCTCTGGGGCTGGAGCGCAGCCACCTCTACAAAAAGTGCCAGCAACTGGGAATCGACCTGCGCGCCCTGCGCAAAGGCGAGTGAGGCCGGTTCGCGAGCTTCCGCCGATGAACGTTCTGGTGCTCGACAACTACGATTCCTTCACCTGGAACCTGGTACAGCAGATCGAAAGCCTGGGTGCGCGATGCCGCGTGTTTCGCTCCGACAGTCTGAGCGTGGCGGACGTGCGGCGCCACCGGCCGGACCGGATCGTGCTCTCCCCCGGACCCTTCGGCCCGGAGAGGGCCGGCATCTGCGGAGAGGTGGTGCGCGCGCTGGGCGGGCAGCTACCGATTCTGGGCGTCTGTCTGGGCATGCAGGCGATCGCGACGGAGGCCGGCGCGACGGTGGCCCCCTCCGGCCGGCCGGTGCACGGCAAGGCCTCGGCGGTGGAGCACGACGGCCGCGGAGTTTTCGAGGATCTGCCGCATCCGTTCGACGCCGCCCGCTATCATTCGCTGGTGGTGCTGCCGCAGAGCATTCCGCCGGGGCTCGAGATTTCGGCCTGGAACAGCGAGGGCACGATCCTGGGTTGCCGGATGAAAGGGCGCCGGGTGGAGGGCGTGCTGTTCCACCCCGAATCCTTTCTCACCGCGCACGGTCCGCAACTGATGGCCAATTTTCTGCGGGACTGAGCCATGTGGTCGGGCGCGGCTTCGGCACGAGAGCGGGGAGAACTGGCGGCGCGCCTGCGGGCGATCCTGCCCGCGCCGGCGAGGCGGGCGAAGGTGCGGGTGGAGGAGGTGGAAGGCCCGCGCGATCCGCTCGCCGCAGCGGCGGGGATGCACACGCGTCCCGGGTTCGTGTGGCTGGATGGCGCGGACGGGGAGCACCGGCTGTTCTCGCGGCCGTTGGCCAGGATCGAGGTGCGCAACGGATATGCCACGGTAGCCGGGCCGGGCGGGAGAGCGCGCTTCCCGGCACGCGGTTTCGACCTGTTGGACGCGGCCGCAGCCGCCTGGGGCAGAGCGGGCTGGCTGGCCGGCTACCTGGGCTACGAACTGGCTGGGGAGGCGGAGCGCCTGCCCTTTCTTCCGGCGCGGGCGGGCGATCTGCCAGATCTGTGCCTGGGCTGGTACGACTCGTTTCTGCTCTATCGCGCGGGCCGTTGGCAGCGCTGGAGTACGAACGGCTGGCGGGCGCAGGAAGCGTGGACGCCGCGGCCGGCCGAGCCGGCGACAACGGCAGCGGGCGCCCTCTCGCCGGGGCCTGTACGCAGCCGTCCGGACCGGGCCGGATTCATGGAAGCGGTCGCCCGCACGGTGGCGCGCATCCACGCCGGGGAGTTCTTTCAGACCAACCTGTGCCGCCGGCTGGAGGCGCCTCTCGCTCCGGAGAAGATCTGGCCATTCTATCTACGGTTGCGGGCGATCTCTCCGGCTCGCTACGGCGCCTTCCTGTACCTGGGCCGCGGCCGGGCGGTGGCTTCGGTGAGCCCGGAATTGTTCCTGCGCGTGCGCGAGGGGCGCGTGGAGTCCGGACCGATCAAAGGAACGCGGCCGCGCGGGGCCTCTGCCGCCGAGGATGCAGCCCTGCTGCGCGATCTGGCGGCGAGCGGGAAAGACCGGGCCGAGCTCGCCATGATCGTGGACGTGGTACGCAATGACCTGGGACGGGTTTCAAAGGCGGGATCGGTCGTGGTGGAGCGCCACGCGGAGCTGCTCACGCTGCCGACGGTGCACCATACGGTTTCTCTCGTGGCAGGCGACCTGCGGGCCGGGGTGACACCAGGGCGACTGCTGCGCGCGGCATTTCCTCCGGCTTCGATTTCGGGAGCGCCCAAGATCCGCGCCATGGAGGTTGCCGCCATGGAAGAAGGCGCTCGGCGGGGGCCGTCCATGGGCGGCATCGGGTGGATCTCGCCGGGCGGCGATCTGGAGCTTTCGGTGGCGATCCGCACGGCAGTGACCGCAGGAGGGCGTGTGGTTTACCATGCCGGGTGCGGGATTACGGCGGATTCGGACCCCGCTGGAGAGTGGCAGGAGAGCGAGCACAAAGCCGCGGCATTTGTGCGGGCGCTGGGTGGAGATGTCGACGTGAGCGTCGACGCTCGCCGATGAAACGGGCGCTACAGCGGGTGCGGCTATCGCGCTGGTTTGCGGCCTACGCGGCGGAGGGCTTCGTGGATTCCGCTGAACACGCGATCCTCGACATCGTCGGCGTAGGGGCCGGGCAGGCCGAAGTAGATCATGCTGCCCCCTCCCTCATATCCGCCTTCTTTGAGGACCCGCGCGGAGGGGATGTAGGACATCACGTCATTGGAATATCCGGCGACAATGACCCCCTTGTCTCCATACTCTTTCTTGACGCGCAGATCGTAATCGATGACCACTTCCCCGCCTAGCGCGAGCAGGACGACGTCTTTCCCGAACGCGATGGCTTGCACGGGATATGGGTACTGCCGGATAGGGCGGCCATCTTCGTAGGTGCGGAGCATGGCCTGGGCGTGGCGCACGCGCACCGGGTCCTTGTCGTGAAGCCGCGCCTCGAAGGTTTCGCGCGTGTGATGCGCGAAGGCCAGGTCTACCACCTGGAAGGCGGTGCGAATCGGCCCGTGCACCCGCTCCAGGCGGCCGTTGATGACGCGACCGACCTCGACAGCGAGCGCGCGGCCATGCTGCCGGGCAAGTTCTTCGGTGCCACGCGGATTGGGATTCTGATCGGCGCCGCAGAGTTCCAGGAACAGGGCCGTGGCCGACGAATTCTGCTTCTCGATCTCCTGCTGGGCGAAGCCCGCGTAATCCCCGCTGATTTGGTAGATCTGGCCGGTCATGGTGGTGTTGTGGCAGGCATAGCCGAACAACACGGCGAGCACGCGCCCCTCCGGAGAAGTCACTTTGAGAATGGGAACGGTGGGGTCCGTGGGGCCTTGGGGGTTGACACCGATCTTGACTCCATTCGGCGTGGGCTCGCGGCGGTTTACGGCAAAATGGACGGCGCCGGCGCCGTACCAGATGTTGGCGGGAGCAAGCTTTCCCAATGCCGCTCCCACGACGGCCACGAGGTCGTCCTGGATCTTCCGGCCGTAACGCTCGACGGCTTCGTGCTCGGGGCGAGCGAGATCGAACATGATGCGGTTATCGACGGTCAGGGGCGCGGTGTGGGTGTGCGAGGAGTTGAGCAGCAGGGAGGCGTGAGAGAGGCCGTACGACTTCTCGATGCGCGCGGCCACCGGGTCGGCGATGGAGCGCGGCAGGCCCACCAGGTCGGTGGTGACGATGGCCACTTTGCGGCCCTTGGAGTCCTGGATGACCAGGGCCTTGGCCTTGATATCGAGGGCCACTCCTTCCGACGGATGATTGCGGCTGCCGAATCCGGCCAGCCAGATGGGGTCCTGCGGAGTGATCACCGCAGTCGCGATGCCGACCTGGTAGTCCGCCGCCACCAGGACTGGCGCGAGAAGAAGAGAGCACAGAAGCGCACGCATGTTGAGATCCGGTGAACATTATACGGGGTGAAGCCGGCGGTCAGCGGCGGCGGAGAAGCTGGCGCTGGATCTCCACTTCGCGCGCAAGATCCCTGGTTTTGCGGCGCTCCTGATCCAATTGCCGTTGGAGGCTTTGATTCTCCTCGCGGAGTTGAAGTTCGACCTCCGAGGGACCTGATTCTTCTTTCCTGCCTTCCAGCCTGCCCACGAACCCGGTGCCCTCCTGGATGGTGCGACCTTCGGGCTGCTGGAGGATCAGGTGGATAAAGACCTGTTCGGCCTGGCGGGCATACGTGAAAGCGCCGCCTCGCAGGCGGGCCGGATCGAGCAGGACCACAGACTTGGCGTTTCCGTCCAGAATCTCCAGGTAAGCCGATTGCGCGGTTTGCACCGGCGGGGCGGTGCGATCCCATTCGATGTGCAGTTGGCCGTTGATCTCGGCGGCCCGGAGGTGCAAGGCCGGAGATATCGGGGGGGTCGCGCTCGCGACGGCCGCCTGACGCTGGGAGGCCATCCAGAAGCCGACGAAGCCCGACACTGCGCCCACCGCAAGGGTCGACAGAATGGCCAGAAAGATGATCAACCAGGGAGAAGAGTGCGTTCTTTCCGGAGGCAGGTCTTCGCGGCGCACGCGAAAGGGACGCAACTCCGGCCGGGAGCTGAGGGGCAACGGATCGCCGTCTTCCGGCGAATCTTCCATTTCCCGGGAAGCCATCTCGCGGGAGGCCAGTTCGCGCGGCGCCATCTCTCGTGGTGGCATCTCGCGGGGGGCCTCTTCGATCTCCGCCGACTCTTCGACGGCTTCCTCCGCCGGCGGAGGGGTCCGGCGGCGCCTGGGACGCAGGGGGATTTCGTGATAGGACCGGTCGGTCCGGATCTGGCCCTCGGCGTCCCGGAAAAAAAAGCCGGCGCGGGAGGGCTCCAGGGTGTGGGGGCGAATCACCAGGGCGAACTGCCAGGGTTCCGGAAAGAAGCGGTCATGGAGTTCCAGGTCCTTATCGGACAGAAAGACGTCGCTGCGGGTATGCGTATGGTACCAGCCGAGCGGCAGCAAGCTGTCGAGTTCCGCGTCGAACAGAGCCGATTCGAGCAGCTTGGCCAGCCCCTGCCGGTCTTTCTCCGAGAGAACAAAGGAGGGACCGAAGGCATACTGGCACTCGATCGGACGGAAGGTTCGGATTCGCAGATGATCCCCGTCCAGCCCCGACTGCCGCGTGCCGAACAGGACGCCGCCGATTTCGGCGCCGCCGTGGGGAAGCGAATGGTAAGCGTTTACGGCCAGCCTGCGGATTTCGTCCAGCAGGTCGGCATCGTACTCGATTGTAAAAGGGCATTCCGGCACGCGCCAGATTTCCGGGGATACAGGATTCAGTCTCTCGGCCATGAAAAGCGCTACCTAGTTGATTCTAGGCCAAATCCTTTCCTGCTGGTCAACCGGGCCGGAAAGCTATAATAGAGGGGTGCCGAAAGCGAAAGACCTGGAAGTGCGTCTCGTGCGCACGGAACAACAGTTGCGCCTGTTCCAGAAAATCAGCCGCTTCATGGTCAAGGAGATGAGCCTGCAGGAAGTTTTACAGGGCATTGTCTCACTGGTAGTCGAGTTTACGGAATGCGATTCGTGCCTGGTCTACCTGCTGGACGGGGACGAACTGGTGCTTTGCGCCTCCAACACGCCGCATCCTTCTACGATCGGCAAGGTGCGGCTGAGACAGAGCGAGGGGTTGACGGGATGGGTCGCGCGGGAGCGGCGGCTTCTGGCCATTCCGCGGGAGGCTTACAAGGATCCGCGGTTCAAATCCTTCGGCGATCTGCCGGAAGACACGTTCGAAGCATTTTTGTCGGCTCCCGTCATCGCCCGCAACCGCGTGGTCGGGGTGATCAACGTGCAGCATCGGATGCCGCACCAGCATACCGGGGGGGAGATGGAGGTCCTGACGACGGTAGGCGAACAGGTGGGCTGTGTGCTGACGCTGGTGCGCATGGCGCCCACGGCGGTGGAGGCTACTAATCATGTCGAACTGGTTCTCTCGTCGGGACCAATCCAGCCACGCCGCTAATTCTGTGATTTTCCTCAACTTTCGCCATTCCTGCGCCGCCGGAATTCTGGCGGGGATTTTGCTGGCCGGCCCGCTCTCAGCGGCGGGACGGTGGCAGATGCAGTACTTCTATGACGAGGATAAGTCCTCGCTGACCATCAACGATCTGGCCTTCCCTTCCGCCCAGCGTGGGGTGGCGGTGGGATATCTCGATCAGGAGGGCAAGATCCGGCCGACGGCGGTGGTCACCAGCGACGGCGGAGCTACCTGGTCGCTGGTGCCGACCAAAGAAGCGGGCATCTCGCTGTTTTTCCTGAATGAATCGCTGGGCTGGATGGTCACGCAGAAGGGCCTCTGGCGGACGGAGGAGACCGGCCGGAACTGGCACAAGCTGTCGGGCACGCCCAAGGAACTGCTGCGGGTCCATTTTCTGGACGAACAGCACGGCTATGCGATCGGACTGCAGAAGGGGGTCTACGAAACCACCGATGGCGCCAAAACCTGGACCAAGGTGGAAAGCGCCGCCAAACCGGAGACCAACTCCAAGTACACCGTCTATACCACCATCGAGTTCATGGGGAAGAGAGTGGGGATGATCACCGGATGGAGCCAGCCGCCGCGCCCGGAAGAGGACAACGCGGACTGGCTGGATCCGCAGAAGCTGATGAGTCGCCGGGAGTTGCCCCACCTTTCGATCTCGCTCGATACGCGCGACGGCGGCAAGACCTGGGTCCCCTC
>CAZMRK010000264.1:0-6494 GCA_964568355.1 uncultured Solibacteraceae bacterium
CGCCAATCCGAAAATCCGGAGCCCACCAGCTTTGCCGGTCCTGCATGTCAGGCGATTGTACTCTCTCGCGCCATGTCTGTCCAATTCTTCCAGGCCGCCCGCAGAATCTGGAAGAAGTGGATACCGTTTTGAATTGACCCTGTTGCGGATCGGCGTCATGATTCCAGGCAGAATACGCGCTGAGGCATACAGTCTCGAAAGGAATCGCTCCCATGCAACGTGCCGTGTACCTGACGCCCGTCCTATTCCTCGCTACCGCTGCCGCGCTCTGCGCCCAGTCGCCGCTCGGCACAATCCTCGGAGCCGTGAAGGATCCAACCGGCGCCATCGTGCCAGAAGCCCAGGTTACGATTCACAACGAAGCCACCAATTTCGAACGGTCCATGAAGACCAGCTCCGAAGGTAACTACTACTTCAGCAATGTCTCGGAAGGACGTTATACGGTGTCCGTGGAATCCGCCGGATTCCATAAGCTCACCCAGCCCGGCGTTCAACTGACCGCCGGACAGACCTTGCGCCTGGATTTCACCATGCAGGTAGGGCAGACGACGGACACGATTACGGTCACCTCCGCCGTTCCGGTAGTCAATAGCGAAACTGCCACCATCGGTGAGTCTCTGCCAGCAGTCCACATTCAGAACTCCTACCTGGCTCTACCGATGTTTCAAACCCCGGCAGAACTGATCGGTAATTACAGTCTCCAGTCCGTCGGCATCGGCAGCGCGGTCTATAAGGTCAACGGCTCGCGTCCCACACAGGTTCGTTTCACGCGCGACGGACAGGCCGTGGACGTCTACTGGGGATTTCCGCCCACCACCAGCGTGCAGGAAACCCGAATGACCGACGTGAACGCGCCTGCCGAATATGCCACACCCGCTACCATCGCCACCGTGACCAAAGGCGGCTCGAACGAGTTTCACGCCGCGGCAGAGTACACACTGTCCAACAATGCGCTCAATGCCCTCGGTCCGCTGGGTGCGGCCAGGGGTGCCGGCATCGGCAGCTACAACTCTTCGTTCGCCGGTAGCGGACCGGTGATACTCCCGAAAATCTACAACGGGCGTAACAAGACGTTCTTCACTTCTACCTATGAACGAAGTAAGAGCCGCGACTTCCAGTTCGTCCCCTTCGTCAATGTTCCCACCAGCATGATGCGTAATGGAGATTTTTCACAGTTGACGGATAGCTCGGGCAACCTGATACCGATTGTCGACCCCTTGAGCGGCGTGCAATTTCCCAACAACACCATTCCCGCCAGCCGGATCAATAGCGTTTCGGCGAACATCATCAACCAGCTATATCCGCTGCCCAATACGGGAAGTCCGAGCAGCACCGTCCGGAACTACACCACGCTGGCGCACCAGTTTTATGACTACGGAGCCTTCTTCGCCCGCTTCGATCAGAAGTTATCCGGCAATAACACAGCTAACTTCGGATTCACGAGACGTACTCAATCGGCTCGGTTCGATACCTCGGCCTCCGGGCGCAGCAAAGTGCCGGGCGAATACTATGCCGTACAGAAGCAGGCCACCGACGGCTTTTCGCTGGCTGATGTACACATCTTCGGACCGCGCCTGCTCAATGAAATCCGCATCTCCTATGATCGATTCGTGCAGCCCTCCGGTACGGATGTGAAGGGCCAGGAAGTCCTGAAGCAACTGGGCATTCAAGGCATCGATCCGGGATTAAACTACACCGGGCTGCCGGGAATCTCGCTTACCGGCTTCGCCGGCATCGGCGTCGTCTACAATGACAACACCTTCACCGAGAACCGGATCAGCTTCATCAATAACGTCAGCTTCCAAACCTCGCGCCATGCCTTCAAGTTCGGAGTCAACTATATCCGATTCCAGGACAATACCTCCGGCGTCACTGGCAGCGTGTTCGGGGACTACAGCTTCACGGGACGCTTTACGCGGGGAACGCTTGCCAGCGGTGGCAGTGCCATCGCGGATCTGCTGCTTGGATACCCGGACACCACGGCACGATTCACTCCGCGCGCCACGGTAGCGGCCCGCAATTACGTGCTTGGTGCGTATGTCCAGGATGATTTTCGAATCTCGCCCCGGTTGACGTTGAACATCGGCGTTCGCTACGACTTCGAAGGTGCTCCTTACGACGCCAACGACCTCTATTACAATTTTGATCCGAAGACCGGAGGCATCGTGCTCCCCAGCACCAAGGCACTGCAGAGCATAAGCACCCTGTTCAACCCGGCCATTCCTCGGGCGTTGGCCTCGGACGTGGGATTTCCCTCCAGGCTCCTCCGTCCCGACCGCAACAACTTCAATCCGCGAATTGGGCTGGCGTTCCGGCCGTTTGCCGACGCCACGACAGCCATCCGCGCGGGATACGGCCTCTACTCCGTGGGCAAAGTCGGTAGCGCCAACCGCGGATCGGGTAGCGTTCTGTTGCAGACCTCCGGTCCTTTTGCGCTTACCGAGAGCTTCACCAACACGCAGGCTTCCGGTGCGGCGCCCCTCCTTTCCTACCCATCACCATTTCTTGCCACCGGAACCGCCTCCAGTTCCTACAGCATCTCCGCGACGAATCCCAATCTCCACGACGGCTACATGCAACAGTGGAACATCAGTGTGGAACGCGAATTCCTCCAGACGGCATTCCGCCTTTCCTATATCGGCAGCAAGAGCACGAATCTCCCCTACGCCCGGAACATCGCCCTTCCGCCGCCCAGCACGGTTCCGTTCACCAACGCGCGATATGTTTACAACGGCTTCTCCGGCATCAGCTATCTCGATCAAGGAGCGAACGCCACCTACAACGCGATGCAGGCGGAGTTTACTCACCCGACGGGACATGGCCTTTATCTGCACGGCGGCTGGACCTGGGCTAACGACATGACCGACTCCGACCCCGGTATCGGCCTGACCGGAACCGCCACCAATCCGTACGATCGCAGCTATGATCGTGGTCGCGGCGACTATGTGCCGCGCCACCGCTTCCAGTTCGACTGGGCGTACGAACTGCCTTTCGGTCGCGGTAAGCCTCTTCTCACCAGCACGCCACGGATAGTAAATCAAATCGTCGGCGGCTGGGTGCTATCCGGCTATTGGCGCGTACAAAGCGGCCAGCCCTACACGCCAAGTTACTCGGGCACCGATCCTTCCGGTACAGGCGTTTTCTCGGGCCGTCCGGACCGGATCGGGTCGGGTACGCTCTCCAACCCCACGCAATACCGCTGGTTCGACACCTCGGCATTCGTCGTGCCGCCTTCCAATGTCGGCAGGTATGGCACGTCGGGGCGCAATATCCTGGAAGCTCCGGCAACCCATGCCTTCCTCGCCGGCATCCATAAATACTTCGCGCTGGCCGAGCGTTTGAAACTACGCGTCAGCGGCTATTTTTACGATCCCTTCAACCAGCACGACTGGGGTCCGCCTTCCACCAACATCACCGCCTCCGATGCCGGAGTGCTCGGTACACCTTACCCCTTTGGGATGTTCGCCCGAACCATTCAATTCGGAGCGCGCCTGGAGTTTTGAATTCGCATACCTGACCCCTTCTCAGAACATGATTCAAACCGTTCGATGTTTCCATTGGAAAAACTGGCTGGCAGGGATCGTGGTCACGGCCACGATCCTGTCCGCCGCCGATCCGCAGAAACTGGAAATGAGCGCGCCGCTCACGCATTCCGACTGGATGCTTCGGCCCGGTCTCAAATGGGGCCCGGCCGGCGTCCATCACATGCTGGATGCGTGCAAGGCCTCCGGCTGGAAGCACGTCTACTGGCGCGTGATGGATGGCGGGAGATCCACTTATAAAAGTAAATGGGTAACTCCCGCGGCGCACTTCGAATACGATTGGTTTTACAACCCCCTCGCGCCCGCCGATCAGCAGTTGGTCCATAGCTACTTTCCCAAAATGACTCCCGAAGAGAGGCGGGCGCTGAGCGAGAAGATCGCTTCACTCGATTACAGCGAGTTCGATTCCTTGGCCGAAGCTATCCGCTACGGCCATCAGATCGGTCTTAGGATTCATGCCTGGGTGTCCATCAACGAGGATGACCACGGATGGGGTACGCGGAGCGACTTCAGCCTGAAGCATCCGGAATACCGGTGGCGACGGCGCGACGGTTCGTTCTATCGAAGCCAGTTGAGCTTTGCGTTCCCGGAAGTACGCGACTACAAACTGGCCATCCTCCGGGAACTGGTGGAGAACTACGACATCGACGGCGTCTTCCTGGATTTCCTCCGAACCGGCGACGTTCGAGACAACCCGCAGACGGATGCGGACGGCGTCGCCAACTACGGATATGAAGCGCCTCTGGTTCGTGGATTTCATGAAAAATACGGCGTCGACCCCCACGGTATCGCCAATGGCGACGATCGCTGGGTGCGCTTCCGCGCGGAACCAGTCACCCTGTTCATGCGCGCAGCCCGGCGGATGATGAAATCCGTGAAGCCCTCCCTGCCGCTTGCCGTGATGGGGGTGCACCCCTATTGTTACCGCGGGCTCAAGGACAAGATCGACGGGAACCTGCGCGGCATGTTGCTCGACATGACGACCTGGGCGAACGAAGGTCTCATGGACGAGGCCGTGGCCGCCGGCTATTACTTGAACGGCACACCCGAGATGGCCTTCGACGCTCTCAAAAAGGAGACTGGCGGCAAGGTGGCACTTTGGCTCTATGCCTGGGTACCGAATGCCGTTGCGGATTTCGAAAGGGATTTCGCTCTGGCCAAAAAAGTAGGCGCCAGGCGTTTGTTGTTCTGGGAGGCCGACTACATCGACGGCCGTTCCAACCGTGAAGTCTTGCAGAAGGCGATGAGTGCCCGGGCGGAGCCCTGATATGCCTGGCTGCTATGCGCTGTTCCTGTTCCTGATCGCGGGCAGCCTCTGGGGCGCCGGGCATCTGACGATCGTCACAGGCGAAGCGGCCCCGCCGGTGGAACGCTACGCGGCCGAAGAGCTGCGCCGCTATGCCGGCAGCCTCTTTACACTGAAGACGGAGATCGCCTCGGAGCCCTCGGGAGTATCGATTATCCTCGGCTCGCCGGCCACCAACCCGCACACGGCACGCCTGGCGGGGAACGCAGACTGGAAAGCACTGCGGGCCGACGGCTTTCTGCTGAAGAGCGTCGATCCGCAAACCCTGGTCATCGGAGGGATCGAGCCACGCGGAACGCTCTTCGGCGTCTACGAACTTCTGGAGCGCTGGGGGGCGCGCTTCACGCTCACGGAGGATTTCCTGCCGCCGCGCGCGGCTTCCTTCCGCTTGCCGCATCTCAATGAGATCTGCCGCCCGGCGTACCCGGTGCGTGCGATGCGTCCCGTCAATAACCTTCCCGAGGGTTCGGCCGCCTGGAGCCTGCGGGATTTCGAGCGCTTCATCGACCAGATGGCGAAGCTGAAGTTCAATACCTTCACCCTGGTCATCATGGAATCCGGACCGTGGCTCGACTACTCATTTCGCGGCGTGCCGCGGCCGGCCGGTGACATCTTCTATGGCTGGCGCTATCCGATTACGGATGACTTTGTGGGCCGGAGCCTGTTCCCCGCCCAGAAGGAGTACTACAGTCCGGTCCTCGCCGGTGCGCGAAATGATGCCGAGCGAAAGCGCGCCGGCATCGGCCTGGTGCGCGCGGTTCAGGAGCATGCCCGCCGGCGCGGCTTGATGACGGCATTGGCATTCGGGATGCTTGAGCCGCCCACGGAGTTCAAGCATCGGTTTAATGAATGGGCCACCCTGCCGCTCCCGGATCCGAAAGAGTTCGCCGGCGCCACATTCACCGTCACTCCCGCCGAGGAGTTCGGCGTGAATCCCAAGTATGCGGCGTGGATGAACGTCATGGACCCGGCCGTCCGTGAGTTGGTAAGCCTGCGCCTGAACACCCTGCTCTCTACCTACCCGAAGACCGATTACTACTATCTCTGGATCTCCGAGCATCGGGCCGGCGTCATCGATTACCACAAGGTCTATCAGGACCTCGATCGCCGGTATCACTTCCCATCGGATTTTGATTTCGAAAAAGTGCTGGCGAACCCCGGTGACTACGCCTACGGCCGCGAGCGATATCAGAACCAGGTAAAGGGAGATCTTCTGTTCCTCTACCTGTTCGACGAGGTCGTGCTGCGCGGCGGACTGCTCGGCAGAGCGGCCCGGCAGGGCTCCAGCATCGGCCTGGCGGGAATTATGCCGGGGCTGGCCCCCATGGCGGCCAGAATGCTGCCGCGCGAGCACGCCGAATTTGCGGCATGGCTCGAATACGGCACGCATGCCACCGCCGACCAGTTGAACCACCTCGAGCCCCTGATCCGCGAACGCGTTCCCACCACCCTGGAGATCGGCATCCAGGACGATAACACCATGTGGTTCCCCCAGGTGAATGTGGAATCGCTCGAGCGTATCGCACGCTTCACCGCGCCTCGCCGGTTGGAGGGCTACGTCGCCACGCTGTGGCAGCCGCGCCAGGCGGACCTGAACGCCGCGTATCTCGGCAAGGTCTCCTGGAACCCGGAATGGAGCGCGGCAC
>CAZMRK010000265.1:0-3221 GCA_964568355.1 uncultured Solibacteraceae bacterium
GTGACCGTGGAGCCGGAGAAGTGCCTGCGCACCTCTTCCGCCATCGATTTCGTGGTGCGCCGCGAGTTCGATTACCAGATCGCCAATTTCGCTAAGGGCACGCCGGTCGAAGATCTGCCGGGTGTAAGCTTCCGCAAAAACGGTCATGTAATCAACAACCCTGAAGGTCCGGTAATCGAGAATCTGGACGAGCTGCCCTGGGTCACCAAAGTTTATCATCGCGATCTCGACGTCCGGCGCTACAACGTGCCGTTTCTGCTGAATCCGTTCGTTTCGTTTTACACCTCGCGGGGCTGCCCGGCCATGTGCACCTTCTGCCTCTGGCCGCAGACGCACTCGGGCCACCGCTGGCGCCTGCGCTCCGCCGACGATATTGCCAACGAAGTGCGCTACGTGAAAGAAGCCTTCCCGTACGTCAAGGAAATTTTCTTCGACGACGATACCTTCAATTACCAGAAGGCGCGCACCATCGAGCTCTGCAAGAAGCTCAAGCCACTGAATTTCACCTGGTCCTGCACTTCGCGCGTTACCACCGACTATGAGACGCTGAAGGCCATGAAGGAAGCCGGCTGCCGGCTGTTGATCGTCGGGTACGAATCGGGAGACCAGCAGATCCTGAAGAACATCAAGAAGGGCGCCACGGTCGACATGGCGCTGCGGTTCACGGAGAACTGTAAAAAGCTCGGGCTGCTGATCCACGGTGATTTCATCATCGGGCTGCCGGGCGAGACCCGCGACAGCATTCGCAAGACCATCGACTTCGCCAAACGTGTGGATGCCGAGACCATTCAGGTCTCCATCGCCCACCCCTATCCCGGCACCGAGTTCTACGATTACGTGAAGAAAAATAACCTCATCACCATCGATTCGATGACCGATGAGGTGGGCCACCAGCTCCCCAATATCATTTACCCCGGCCTCGACCGCGGCGAACTGGTGGAGTGGGTGGAGCGGTTCTACGGTGAGTATTATTTCCGTCCGCGCGTGGTCTGGCGGGTGGTACGCAAGGCCATTTTTGATTCGGCGGAGCGCAAGCGCCTGACCAAGGAGGCGCGGGAATATATGGCACTGCGCTCCAAACGGAAGAAGTTTGTCGCGGAACACAAGCAGGCACGGCCGGAGCACACGCCGTCGGCTCCGGTGACGGCAAACTCGGGCGATTGATGCACAGACGATCCGCGCAATTGCGATTGAAGACGCGCGCGTTGACCGCGCTGGTGGTGCTCAGCAACGTGCTGGGCAATTTTTCGCTTTCCTGGGGTCTTCGCCGGGTGGGCGCCCTGGGGATCTCCCCCCTCGCCTATATCGAAGCCTTGTTCAATCCCTGGGTGGCATTGGGCGTGACGCTTCTGATCTTGTGGCTGCTTTCTCACATGGCCCTGCTGAGCTGGGCCGATCTGAGCTACGTCCTGCCGGTGACCTCGGTGGGCTATGTCCTGGCCGCCGTGGTGGGTCGCGTCTTCCTCCATGAACAGATCTCCTGGGTACGCTGGGCCGGCATTCTTTTCATCATGCTGGGCGTCTGGTTGGTAGCCCGCACCGCGCCGCGCAGCACGCCGCAACCCAGTCGGGGAGGCGCGCGATGCTGAAGTGGCTTCTGGTTGCCCTGATCGTGGCCGCCACCACCGTGGGCGAAGTGCTGCAGGCGATCGGGATGAAGCGCCACGGCGAAATTCACGATTTCCGCCCCGGGGCGCTGGGCAAGGTCCTGGGCCTGCTGGCGCGCAACCAGTTCATCATCGCGTCGGTGGGAATGATGGCCATCTCCTTTTTTGCCTTCATGAAACTGCTTTCGGTTGCGGATCTGAGTTTTGCGGTGCCCGCCACGGCGGCCACGTATATTCTTGAGACAGTTCTGGCCAAGTACCTGCTCAAGGAGCAGATTGGCTGGGTTCGCTGGACCGGCGCCTGGTTGGTGGCCTGCGGCGTAGCCCTGCTATCGCTGTGATTCTGCTGGCGCTGCCGGCAGTGGCGGCTGCGATCTATTACCTGCTGGCCCTGATTGCCGCGATGCGTTGGGATCGCCAGGTGGCCGCGCCCCCGCGAATCGTTTCCCGCAGTCTGGAGCCGATCTCTATCCTGAAGCCGGTGCGCGGCCGGGACCCCAGTTTCTACGAAGCCATCCGCTCGCACGCTCTGCAGGAATACCCCGAGTTTGAAATACTGTTCGGCGTCAGCGATCCCCAGGACCCCGCCCTGGAGGATATCGAGCGCCTGGCCGCCGAATTCCCTCAACGGTCCATCCGGGTGATCGTGGTCAAGCCCTGTACGCCCAATCGGAAAGTAGGTGTGCTCAAAGAACTGGCCGCCGCCGCCAGATATCCCTGGCTGGTGGTGAATGACAGCGACATTATCGTGGATCCCGGCTATCTGAAGGAAGTGGCCCGGCCGCTGGAGGACCCCCAGGTCGGCGTGGTTACCTGCCTCTATCGCGCGCGCGCCGAGTCCTTTCCAGCCCGCTGGGAGGCGGTCGGCGTCGCCACAGAATTCATCCCCAGCGTGCTGGTGGCGCGGCTGATCGGCGTCTCCGAGTTCGTGCTCGGCTCGACCATGGTCTTTCGCGCGGCGCACCTGGCCAAGATCGGCGGCTTCGCCGCGCTCGGCGAATTCCTGGCTGACGATTACCAGCTGGGCAGGCACATCACCGATCTCGGCTATCACGTGGCCTTCGCCCGCACCGTGGTCGAGACCAACCTGGGAGCGGCGCGCTGGCGCGACGTCTGGCTGCACCAGTTGCGGTGGGCCCGCACCATCCGCGTATCCAGGGCCAGCGGCTACTATGGCTACGTCACGACCCAGGCGACGGTCTGGGCGCTGGTGGCCATCGCCAGCGGTTCCTGGTGGATCGGCCTCGGCACACTGGCCATGCGCCTGGCTTCCGGGCTGCACGTAGGCGTACGGACGCTGGGCGACCGCAGCCTGCTGCGCGACGCCTGGATGATCCCGCTGCGCGACCTCTGGGGGTGCGCTATCTGGCTGGCTGGCGTCTTCGGCGACACCGTAGAGTGGCGCGGCCTAAAACTGAAATTGACCCCGGACGGACGGATTCTCCGCTAGCGCGCGCCGGTTCAAACCGGCGTGCAGGCTGACGCCCGCCCCACGAGCTTGACTCCGAAATCCGGATTGGCTAGCCTGAAATCAGGCTTCGATAAAAGAGAATCAGGTCTTATATTTCTAATGACATTTGGGCGAGGCCAACTGGAGGTTTCTGCGTGATTCTA
>CAZMRK010000266.1:0-3688 GCA_964568355.1 uncultured Solibacteraceae bacterium
CAGGCGGATCTCGAACAGGCTGGGCCACAGCTTGCCGGTCACGAACAGGCGTTTGCGCGCTGCGTCGTAGGCAATGCCGTTGAGCACATCCACCGATCCGGAACGGTACATGGGACTGAGCAGGCCGCTCAGGTCGATCCAGCCGACCACCTGCCCGCTGGCCGGCGAGATGCGCGCAATCCGGTCGGTTTGCCAGATGTTGGCATAGATCTCTCCGTCGACATACTCCAGCTCATTGAGCTCTTTGACGGCGTCCGTACCGGTATGGACGTGGATGCGGCGCCTTTCGGCCAGGGTGCGCGGATCCCAGACGCGGATCTGATCGCTGCCGTCGCTCAGGAAGATCTGGCGCCCGTCGTTGGCCATACCCCAGCCTTCTCCCGGATAAGTGAATCGCCGGCGCAGATGAAAGTCAGCCAGACTGTATACGAAGCCGGTCTGCGTCTGCCAGGTGACCTGCACAATCTGATCGCCGAAGATGGTGATGCCCTCGCCGAAGAATTCTCCGTCCAGATCGATGCGCTCGAGCACTTCACCGGTTTCGAGCTTGACCTTGCGCAGAGAAGACTTGCCGTTCAGCCCGGTGCCCTCATAGAGAAAGCCGCCGTGATATTCGAGGCCCTGGGTGAAGGCGGTGCGGTCATGCGGGTAGACGTGCACCACGGTGTAGGTATATTCGATGGGCGTACGCGATGCGGAGCGCGGCGCGGTTTGCGCTGCCGGGAGCCCACTGGATTGAATCAGGAAGAGAATCAGTCCCAACTGCGAAGAGCGGATGATCATTCGGCGGCCATTTTCCATTGTCGCCCGGTGGAAGGGGTCAATGCGAGCCGCCCGACGGAACCAGCACCAGCGGCAGGCGGAAATGAAAGCAGGCGCCTTGCCCCGGTTCGGATTCGACCCACATATCGCCGCCATGGTCGAGCACGCTTTGCCGCGAAAGAGCCAGGCCGAGCCCCAGCCCGTTCTTCTTGCCCGAGCTGACAAAAGGCTGAAAGAGGCTGGCGCGGATGGCCGGGGCGATACCGGGACCGTTATCGTGGACCTCGATCAGGGCGGAACCCTTCTCCACGCGCGCCGCGATGCGAATCTCACCGCCGGACGGCATGGCTTCGAGCGCGTTGCCCACCAGGTTGCTGAAGACGCGCTCGATGCGGCTGCGTTCCAGGGGCAGTTCCAGATCCTCGGGGATGTCCAGCGAGATGCGCACCGACTGGGCTTCGGCCGTGGCAGCCAAGGCTTCGCAGGCCGCCGCGGCCACCTCGCGCAGGCGGCAGGGCTCCAGGCGCTCACCTTTTCCACGGGAGACATTCAGGAGATCCTGTAGCAGTTCCTGAATGCGCCGGGAGGCTCGGTAGATGTTGCCGGCCAGGCGCTTTACCTGGGGAGTGGACAGGTCCGTGTCCACCAGCATCTCGGCGCCCCCGTAGATCGCCGCCAGGGGATTGCGCAGGTCGTGCACGATGGAACTGGAGAGTCGTCCGATGGTAGAGATGCGCTCCTGGCGGATGAGTTCCTGACGGGCATCGCGGATGGACTCGCACATATTGTTGAACGTACCCGCCAGGCGGCCCAGTTCGTCTTCGCTGGTGACTTTTACCTGATAGTCGTAGTTCTGCCGCGATACTTCCGCGGCTGCCCGGTCGAGCTCCTTGACCGGCTCCACGATCTTGCGGGCCAGCAGATAGGTAAGGGCAAGGCCGGTCGACATGGCCAGCAGCCAGAGCAGAATCACGTTGCGGCGCAGGGCCGCGATGCGCTGCCGCACGGCCTCGAAGGAGCGCAGAATGATCAACTGGGCCACCGGCTTCCCTTCGACATCGGTAAGCTGGCCCACCAGGGGCGCATACACGTTGACCCCATCGCTGACGCGCCGCAGGGCGGAGTTGGCGCTCATGTGATTGGCCACCTCGCGCGTGGCCCTCGGATTGAGCGTGGAGGCGATCACGTGGCCATGCGAGAGGAACAGAAACTCGCTGCCGCCGGTGGCCTCCTTCAGGCGGTTGGCGACCAGGGCATCCACGTTGTAGCCCGCGACCAGCGCGTTGAGCAGGGCTGTGCCGTGTTCGGTCTGGACGTAGACGGGCGTCACGGTGAAGTGGTAGAGGCGCCCCTGGCGCACCGCAAAGCCGGCAGCCTGCTGCGGAAAGCGATGCTCAGCCAGGCGCAGCTCTTCCACGTTGCGGGGCAGCAGATCGCCCTCGGGAACCCCGCCCAGAGCCGCCAGCACGCGGCCGCCGGCATCGGTTACCAGGAAAAAGGCGCTTTCGTCGGAGATCTTGGACCACAGCTCGCTTGCGGTATCGCGGATGGTGGCCTGGTCGCCGGTGCTGAAGGCGGCGCGCACATCGGACATCGTGCTGAGCAGCAGGCTGACCGAAGAAAGAAAATCCGCGCGGGCTCTCCAGAGGGACGTGTAGGCCTGGAAGCTGGCTTTCACCTCGTCCTCCACGCTTTGCGAGGTGGTTTGAATGGCGTCGTGCTGGACGATCCAGCCGGTGAGCCCGAACAAGAGCGTGATGGCTACCGAGGTGGAAAGCAGGATCTTCCACAGCAGCGACAGGCGCGAAAAGCGAAAGCCCATCATTTGGTCGCTCCCATATAGGTGCCGTGGTCGTCGGGAACAGGCGGATAGTCCTTGCCGAATTTGTTCTTGTGAGAGATCTGCAGGTAGCCCGTTTCCGAGATGCGGAGCTTCGGCAGCACGACCGGCTCGCCGGCGATCTCGATGCCGCGCTCGAGCGCGCGCAGGCGCTCTTCGGCGGCGCGCTCGTGGAACAGGCGCAGGCGGTATTCGCCGGGCGGAACATTGCGGATCTCAAATTCACCGGAATCGCGCGAGACCGCGTACCAGGGCGTATTCAGCACCAGGATGGCCGCGCTCATGGTCGGATGGATGTTGCAGAAAACCCGCACGATGCCTTCCCGCTGGAACGTCACGGTACGGCTGCTGCCGGGTGGATACAGCCCGATATCGAAGATCTGTCCGCTGAAGTTGGAGAAGGCGTTGTGAAAGATCAGGTCCAGATTCGGGAAACTGACGGACGAACCGCGCGGTATGGCGAGGATGTGCGGCGTGAAGCGTTTATTTTTCTGGAGCATCTCCGCGCGGACGGGCTCCAGGTGGACAGCCGCCTTGGCCCGCGCATCCAGCGGCTGGAGCCAAACAACCACGCCCGAGTAGTCATGGTGGCGGCGCACGGCGGGCTCGCGGGAATCCAGCAATTCCACGCTGCCGGAGACCGTGGCAGCCGCGGACGGAAGCAGCCAGACAGCACTAAAACAGATACGCCAGAGCCAGATCATAGTGATTGTTCAGCAGAAGATTCGCGCCGATGTAGCCGGTACGTACCTGCGAGGCCTCCAGGCTCATGATGACGTTGGGCGCCAGACGATAGAAGAAATTCGCTCCGTAAGACTGGTTGTAGCCGATCCGTCCGGGCAGCAGATCGCGGTCGCGGTCGTCCTGGCGGCCGGCAAAAAGGTTGAAAGAGAGCCTGGGGGTAGCGAGCCAGGTAAGCTGTCCCCAGCCGCCCAGTCCATGCACGGGCCGCGCCACGCCCGGCCCGAGCACGGTGAAGCCCTGGCGGATGCCGCCGGTTCCCAGATGAGCCACGTTCTGGCCGGTGTAAAAAGCGCCGGTAAATTCCAGCTTGCGCCACGGGTTGGCAAACCAATCCAGCGAGAA
>CAZMRK010000267.1:0-3237 GCA_964568355.1 uncultured Solibacteraceae bacterium
CCACCAGTGGCCCACGTATACCAGGACGGCCGGGAACGGGCCGGACTGGATATCGGGCACATAGAGATGGGCGGGCACGAGCGTGCCGGGCAGCGTCTGCCAGACGATTTTCTCGATGCGGTAGCCGTTGCGCTGAACGACGTCGATCACCTGCGGCTGGAGACGGGGAGGCCAGGGAAGGCGGCGGAATCCAAGCGAGGCTTCGAGCTTTTGCCGCAGCAGGGGACGCGAGGCCGCTGCCTGGGCGGGCGTGGCGGCGTGAGGGATCGCGTCCAGCGCGCGGCGGGCGCGCTGTTCGAGTTCGTCCAGGACGGCGGTCGCCTGTGCTTTGTTGCCGGCGGGGCGCAGTGCGCGGACCTGTTGCTCCCAGTCCTCGGTAGCCAGGAGCAGGGCGGGGAAGGCGAGGAGGAGGGCGAGCCGGCGAGGCATGTTGTCAGGATCCGAGAGTTTATTGGACGGCGGGAATGGGGGCGGCGTTGCAGGAGGCTGTATCCAACAGGCTTCCGGCGCCGCAGTTCGGGAAGCTGTTATGCCGTCCTGAGCTGCACGAGAGTAGCCGAAAATCATTCTCGGCTCACTCTATCGGAGAGGCTCCGGTAGTGTCCTGAGTCAGAAGTCGCGGGGCTGAAGGCCCGCGGCAGACTGAAAGTCCGCCCCACAAGGGGCAAGGCGGGGACGGGCAAGGAATTTCGCAAATGCGGCGAAGTTTATGCCGGTCCCGGTTTGCAGCGGTGTTTCATATTGGGCAACAGTTGCGACGCACTAGAATGTACTGAAGATGAATATCGGAATTATCGGTGGAGGCATCGTTGGGCTGGCCACGGCCCTGCGCCTGGAACAGAGGATGCCGGGGACCCGGGTGACGGTCTTTGAGAAGGAGAGCCAGGTGGGGCAGCATCAGACCGGCCACAATAGCGGCGTGCTGCATTGCGGTTTGTACTACAAGCCTGGGTCGCTCAAGGCGCGGCTGGCTGTGACCGGGATCCAGCAGATGGTGGCGTTTTGCCAGGAGCACGGCGTTGCGCACGAGATTTGCGGCAAGCTTGTGGTGGCCGTGGACGAAGGCGAGGTGGGGCGGCTGCGCGATCTGCACGAGCGCGGACAGCAGAACGGTTTGCAGGGGCTGCGATGGCTGGGGCCGGAAGAGATGCGCGAGATCGAACCGCACGTGGGGGGCGTGGCTGCGCTAAGGGTACCGCAGGAGGGAATTGTGGATTACCACCAGGTGTGCGCGGCGATGGTGGCGGAAATCGAACGGGGCGGCGGCCGCGTGGTCACCCGCGCGCGTGTGCACGGCTTACGGCCGGCATCGAGCGGATGGGTGGTGGAGACTGCGGCAGGAGATTTCCAAACGGATTTCATCGTGAATTGCGGCGGCTTGCAGTGCGACCGGATCAGCCGGCTTGCGGGAGAGAAGCGAGCGCTGCGGATCATTCCGTTTCGAGGTGAATATTACAAGATTCGGGTCGAACGCCAGTCGCTGGTCCGGCATCTGATCTATCCGGTGCCGGATCCGAAGTTTCCGTTTCTGGGGGTGCATTTTACACGGCTGATCCACGGCGGGATCGAGGCAGGTCCGAACGCGGTGCTGGCACTGGCGCGTGAAGGCTACCGGAAGACCGATATCAATTTGTGGGACATGCTGGATACATTCACGTATGCGGGGTTCTGGCGCTTTCTGGCGCGCTATCCGAGCATGTGCTGGAGTGAGTGGAAGCGGTCGCTGAGCCGGAGGCTATTCTGCGAATCGCTGCAACGACTGGTGCCGGAGATTCGCGAACAGGATCTGGATACCGGCGGGGCAGGCGTGCGGGCGCAGGCGATCGGTCCGGCGGGGGAGCTGGTGCAGGATTTTCAATTTGTAGACGGCTATAAGGCGCTGCACGTGCTGAACGCGCCGAGCCCGGGTGCGACGGCTTCGCTGGCGATCGGCGCGGAGATCGCCGAGAGGATCTGCAAGGGATAGGCGCCGCCGCTCTACGGCAGGGCGAACGTAAATAGCGTCGAATCGCTGGAAATGGCGATGTATTGTTTGCCGTCGACGGCGTAGGAGATCGGCGAAGAGTGGATTTCGGCGCCGGTCTGGTAGTTCCAGAGCAGTTTGCCGGTGCGGGCATCGAGGGCGATCAGGTAGCCGTCCTGGGTGGCCGCGAAGACCAGGCCTCCGGCAGTGCTCAGCACGCCGGCAGCAGGCGAACCCCGGTACAGCGGAAAATCCCACTTGATGTCGCCGGTGAGCGGATCGATGGCGCGAATGGCGCCGGGCGCGCCGACTTTCCGATCTTCTTCCTGGCCGCCGCCGACAAACGGCTCGCCCGGATGCGGAGTGATGGTGTGGCTGGTGTAGACGGCGCAGGCCTCGCGCACAGCCACGAAGAAAAGTCCGGTACCGCGGTCATAGGAGGGCGAAGCCCAATTGGTGCCGCCCGAGGCGTCGGGACAAACGTAGTTGCCTTGCGGGGTGGGGTCGGTGTTGGGGAGGACGATGGGGCGTCCCTGATCGTCGAGGCCCTTGGCCCAGGTTTGCCGGGCGAACGGTTTGCCGAGGAGAAATTTGCCATTCTCCCGGTTGAGCACGTAGAAAAATGCGTTGCGGTTAGCCTGGATGAGCAGTTTGCGCGGCTGTCCCTGGAGGTTTGCGTCGATGAGGACGGGGGTTTCGTTGGCATCCCAGTCGTGGGTGTCGTGAGGGGTGAACTGGAAATACCATTTCATCCGCCCGGTTTCCGGATCGAGCGCGAGCACACTGCAGGCGTAGAGGTTGTCGCCCTTGCGCGGCGATCCATCGTAGTCGGCTCCGGGGTTGCCGGTAGGCCAGTAGATGGTGCGGCTTTCCGGATCGTAGGTGCCGGTCATCCAGGTGGGTGCGCCGCCGAATTGGGCGGAGTTGCCCGCCCAGGACTGACGGTTCGGATCGCCGGGCTGCGCGACGGAGTGCGTGCGCCAGAGGCGCTTTCCGGTGGCCGCATCATAGGCGTCGACGAATCCGGTAAGCGCGCATTCGCCCGCGGTGATACCCACGATGATCTTGCCATCGATGGCAAGCGGGGCGTGGGTGATAGAGTAGCCCGTCGCGTAGTCGTCGACGGGGACATCCCAGATCACGTTGCCGGTCTTGGCATCGAGCGCGACCAGATGTGCATCGAGGGTCCCCAGATAGAGCCGGTCTCCGAGGATGGCGACTCCCCGGCTGGTCATTACGGTGCACTGGTTGTGCACACCGCTGGGAATATGGCG
>CAZMRK010000268.1:0-7596 GCA_964568355.1 uncultured Solibacteraceae bacterium
ATCAAGGTGCTGATTGTCGATGACTCGGCCATCGTACGCAAGATTTTGAGCGAGGCGCTGGCCGGAGAGCCGGACCTGGAAGTTGTCGGCACGGCGCCAGACCCCTACGTGGCGCGCGACAAAATCCTGGCCCTCCAACCCGATGTCCTCACGCTCGACATCGAAATGCCGCGGATGGACGGGCTGACCTTCCTGCGCAAGCTGATGCGCTATCATCCCTTGCCGGTGATTGTCATCAGTTCGCTGGGGCAGGCCTCCTGCCAGGCGGCCCTGCAGGCTCTGGCTTCGGGAGCAGTGGAAGTGCTAGCGAAACCGGGAGGCCCTTACTCGGTGGGAGAATTGCGAATCGACCTGGCGTCTCGCATTCGCGCCGCCGCGGCCGCGCGGCTGCGGATCCCCAAGTCCGACACACCTGCCGCTCCGGCGCCCCTGGCTCCAGCCCCGGTATGGACAGAGCCCGTACAGCGAACCAGGGCATCTGTGGAAGGCGAACTGGTCGCGATCGGCGCCTCGACCGGCGGTACCCAGGCCATCGAGGCCGTACTGACGCAGATGCCTCCGGATTGCCCGCCCATCGTCATCGCGCAGCACATCCCCGCCGGGTTTTCCAACGCCTTCGCCATGCGGCTGAATCAGATCTGCCGCATGGAGGTCAAAGAGGCGGAAAACGGCGACCTGCTCACCGGGGGACGCGCGTTGGTCGCGCCAGGCAACCTGCACATGCTGCTGCGCCGCTCCGGGTCCGTTTATCGCGTGGAAGTGAAGACCGGCCCGCGCGTCTGTTATCAGAGGCCCTCGGTCGACGTCCTGTTCCGGTCGGTCGCCGAAGTCGCGGGCCCGCGGGCGATCGGAGCCATTCTAACCGGCATGGGCGCCGACGGAGCTCAGGGGCTGCTCGAAATGCACCGGACCGGCGCCTGGACCATCGCCCAGGACGAAGCCAGTTGCGTGGTGTTCGGAATGCCGCGGGAAGCGATCAAACTGGGAGCGGCTGATCAGGTGGCGCCGCTCCAGCGGATTGCGCACGCCATTCTCTCCGCCGTCGACTCGAGGGCGGGCGCCCGGCGCCTGGCCTGACCCGTCGTCATACGCCCGGCGGCGCCCAGGCAGACTACGCGTTCCGCAGGCAGCGCGCCAGGAAATTTTCCGTGATCTTCCGCGCGCGCTCATCCGGACCGGCAGGCCGTCCCAGGCGGGAAGCGGCCGGCGCATGTCCCGGCGGACAGCTCAGGGCCTCGGGCCACCAGATGGTGCCGGCGTTGAACACCCAGTTGTTTTTCGGACCGGGAAACACCACCGCGGCGAAGGTGCCGCCATCGGGTTCGCGGCTGAAGGGAGCCAAAGGAGCCTGCGCCACCACCTCCAGCCCGGGCAAATCGGCGGGTTTGCCGTGATATTCCCAGCCCACCAGGCCCTCGAACCCATCGCCGTTGCGCATGCCCGTGCCTTCGAATAGCCAATGCTTCTCGTTCGTCACCACCCAATCGCCGTATCCGGGGCCGAAGGAATGCGTGCCCATCAACAGGTGCTCGTTGGGGAAGCGGCCCTGCCGGGCAAAAGCACGCAGCGGAGTACGGGTCACGCTGCTCGGATAGGTGACGATGCGGCGCCGGATGGCGTTGCCGCTGAGGAAGGCGATGTTCAGGCCGTTTTCGCGAGCCGACCAGAGATTATCGTACATCGCCCGGGTCCAGTATTCATCGTGCGCCACTGAGAGAAACACCTTGACACGCCGCAACAGGTCCGGGTCTCGCTCGGTATCCAGGTTCGAACAATAAATAACGTCGTAGCCCTGCTGCTCGAGCCAGAACGAAAGCGGATGCTCCCAAAGAAGGTACTCTCCGGAGCCGAGCGATTGAGCCACCTCATGGACCTGCCCGTATTGCGCATAGGGGCGGTCGAAGCTCACCCGTACGTTATCGCCCGTGTAGCTGTAGCTGTTCGTGTGCTTCGGCGTGCCATCGTCGTAGAGGGAGTCCCAGCCGGGCCACTTGTTGTAAGCCTGCCAGGTGAAATCGGAGCATTGAAACAGCAGTTCCGCGGGCCGTCTGCTCTTGACGATGAAGACGACATAGCTTTCGATGGGCTGACCGACCAGTGCCAGCTTACCCAAATAGACACCGCTCGGCCAATCTGACGGGATCTCGAACTCGGCGGCCGGCTGCCAGGCGCATTCGCGCACGCGCTCCATTCCCATCAGCGGCACGGGCTGCGGCTCGCCCGAAAACGGTCCCAGGCGCGCCATGTGCCGGCCGCCTTTGCCGCCATAGTAGCCCGAGCGATACAGATCCAGCGTAAACTTGCCAGCCGGATTCGCACTGACCATAAACCGGATCTTCTCGCCCGGATAGAGACTGGCCTCCGAACAGTAGCCTTCCAGGCGCGGCGAGCGCAAGCCGGAGCCGGAACTGGCATCAAAAGCATAGTGCTTGAGCTGCCAGGCGAGCGTACCGGGCTTCTGGTTCTCCAGCGTGATGGGAGAGTGGCGGGCGGCCCGTGCGGCCAGCGGCACCGCACCCGCCTTCAGGATGCCGCGACGCGTAATCCCGTACTCGTTCATGATGATCCCGATCCCTCAAAATTCGACGCGTCCGCGCAGCATGATCTGCCGTCCCGACGCAAAGGCGTTCACCGCACTAATGACGCCCACCGAGCCCGGCGCCGAAATATTGGTATTGGAGGTGCCGGGATTGGCGAAGTTGGGGTGGTTCAGCGCATTCTGCGCCGCCACCAGGAACGTGAAGCGCAGGCGCTCCCGGATCGGGAAGGTCTTCCCGATGGTCAGGTTATTCAGTTGCAGCCCGGGCCCCTCCAGAACATTCACCCCACTGTTGCCGAACGTACCGGGAGAGGGCACGGTGAAGCAGGAAGCATCGAACCAGCGGCCGATGCTGCGCTGATCGGACGGCAGATTTCCATTGCACACCCGGTTGGGCAGCCCGCCGGAGGTGTTCGTGTTTGATGGATCCGAGCCGGAGAAGCCGGGGGAGAAAAATTGTCCCGTCTGGAAATAGGCGATCCAGTAGAGCTGCCATCCTCCCACCATCTGGTTCACGACTCCCGGGGCATTGCCGAGAAGGCGGTGACCGTGGCCGACCGGCAGATTCCAGATCGCGTTGACCACCATGCGCTGGCGAACCGTGTTGGGGTCGCGGCCCCAGAGTAGCGGAGCATAGGGATTTTCCAGATCGCCCATGTTGTTGTAGTTCGAAGCCAGCGTCCAGTGCGCGTCGAAAGTGACCTGGCCCACTTTGCGCTGTGCCTCCAGGGTGAGGGCATTAAAGTTGGACGAGCCGTCGTCGCGGGCCAGGGTGGTGCTGACAAACTGGGAATAGGGGCGGCGGCCGGCGGTAAACGGCACCAGGCTCGCTTCCGGCTTGTTGATTTCGATGGTGTAGTTCAGGTTGCGGGAGCGAATGCCGAGATAGGAGAGCCGGAGTCCGATATCGCGCACCTGGCGCTCCACCGTCGCACTGAACTGGTGAACCTGGCCGTTCTTCGTACTGGGGTCGAAGCCGGCCACGCTTTGCGAAGGCACGGTACCGCCGCCGCCCGGAAAAGGATTCGGAAACGCGAACAGCGCCTGTGCGTTCTGCACCGAGTTGAAGAATGTTTCGGTCAACTGGAACGGTCCCCCACCTTGAGCGCGCGCGTAGGGACCGAGCGTTTCGGTGTAGATGCCGTATCCGCCGCGCACCACAAACTTGTCGCCATAGGGCCGCCACGCGACGCCGATGCGCGGAGCGAAATTGTGGAGCGACGGGTTCTGCACGGCCTGACCCGCCACTACGTTGATCGTCTTGGGATAGAGCGGGCTCACCGCCTGCAACGCGCCGCCCGGCACCAGCACGTTACCTGTGGCCGGATCCCAGTTGTAGACCCGCCCATCGTCATAGCTGGCGGAGCCGAAGCGCTGCCAGCGCAGGCCGAGGTCGAGCGTGACGCGGCTGGACACTTTAAAGGTGTCCTGCACATAGAGCCCGGTCTCGTTGTCGAGCTGGGTGCGATTGGTGAGCGGATTCAGGCGCTGGCTCGAATACGGCAAGCCCAGCAGAAAATCCGAGAAGCCATATCCGCTAAAGTTGCCGTTGAACGTGAAGTAGCCATAGCTTCCTTCCGGGACCAGCCCGCTGAAGTTGCTCAGATACCGGAACTCGCCGCCGAACTTGACCACGTGGCGGCCGCGCGCCCAGGTGAGCGCATCGGTGACATCCCAGTTCTTATTAATCTGGTTGACCCCTCCGGGCTGCTCGCGGAGGCTACTGTAGCCGCTGATATCGATGCGGGGAAAGCCCATCGCGCTCAGGTTCTGCGGGTTGACGCCCTGAATCCCCAGGTTCTTGACCGCGTCATCGCCCTTGATTGGGGTAATGCCGTGCACTTCGTCGCCATCGTAAACGTTGGGCTTGTAAAGTCCGAAGCGCGCGGTATTGACGAGCCCCGCGGAAAAGATATGGGTATCCTCGAATACCAGCGTCATGCTGTCCCGTACACGCGTCCAGGTGAAGGCCGGATAGGTTCCGGCCAGCACGTAGAGAGGCTTGCTGGTCAGCAAGCGCCCCCATATCGTATTTTTTTCAGTCAGCTTGTGGTCCACGCGATAGTCGTAGCTATCCCAGCGGAACAGGTCGCCCGGATAGGGAAACAAAAACCCGAAGTTGTTGGAGAGAGCTCCGCTTGCGCCCAGATTGGGAGCCGGCAGGTATTGCTGCAGAACCTGCGTAGAAGTCGAGTTCAGACGCGCGGTGGGGATCACGTTGTTAGGGAACGGCGCGTTGGTGGTGGGATCTTTGATGGTGACCGGCCTGGCGGTACCCAGCAGTTCGGAGAAGTCGCCCTGCCTCATTCTGTCGGTCGGGACGCTCAATAGATTAAAAGTAGAACTGGGCCAGCGCTGGCCGCTCCAGGAAAAGAAAAAGAAGGTGCGGTTGCGAATCACCGGCCCCGAAATCTCCGCGTTCATGGTGTGGAAGAGATTCTTAGGCTTTTTGGCGTCGAAGAAATTGCGCGCGGAGAGCGCCGAATTCTGGTGCCAGTAGGCGGCCCGGCCGTGAAACTGGTTCGTGCCTCCCTTGGTGGCCATGCTGATATAGGCGGGCCGCGAAAACTCGGCGGAGTTATTGCCCGTAACGATATCCACTTCCTGCATAGCGTGCACATTGGACGCCTGCAGCGAGCTGCCATCGCCGGGAATGCCGTCAATGGCGGTCTGCACCTGCTTGTCCGGCTGCCCCGCGAGTTGAATGCCGTAGATCCCGCTGGTCGCCTGCACGAGCGGCAAGGTGGTCATGATGGCCTGCGGGTTGCGGCCGTCGCCCACCCATGGGGCGTCATCGAAGCGTTTGTTGGTGAAGCTGCCCTGGATCTTGGCCGTATCCGTGGTGATCACGGCGGCATCGGCCTGCACGGTCACCTCCGAGGTGACCGCGCCCAGTTCGAGCGCGATATCGATGCGCCGGATTTGTGTGCTTTCGAGGATCACATTGTCGGCGACGAACGTTTTAAAGCCAGCCCGCTTGGCGGTCACCCGATAGGATCCTCTAGGCAGATCCGAGACCTCGAAGTCGCCGCTCTCGTTGCTCGGAACGGAGCGCTGAATGTTGGTGCCTAAATTGAGTACGGTGATCTCGGCGCCGGCAATCGGCGTCCCGGAAGGATCGGTCACCGAACCGCGAATCGTAGAGACAATCAATTGTGCTGCCACCGGCATGGCCGCCAGCAGCGCGCAAACAGCAATAGCCCGGAATATCCCTCTCACGTCTTGCGTCGCCCTCCACAACGGGTTGAATGGATGGCCTCAGTATATGGGAGCGTAGTGGATGATGCTCAGCAAAGTTCCTGCGCACCGGCCGCCCGTCCAAAAGGCTGAACACGGCAGCCGGCAGGAATCCGGCGGCGGGGCGCCGCCGGTATTTTGGTGAACTGGATAACAATCAGGAGGTGCGTTCGAACAGGCTATTCCGAAGGCGCCTCTTCGGCGGCGGGCTTCTTGCGCGACCGCGTCGTAGTCCGTTTCCGGGCCGTGGACGTGGTACCTTCAGCGGTCTTCGCAGCCGTCTTGCGAGGAGTCCGGGTAGTGCGGCGCCGGGTCGGGTTCGCAGCCGGTTTTTCTTCGCGGGCTACTGGCTGCCCCACCACAATCGGCTGCGGCTCGTCCTCGGGCTCGGCAATACGCTCCGGTTCCGGCTCGGGCAGCGCGGGGGGATGGAACTCCGCCCCCAGATACACCATCAATCCGCGTTCTTCGTCCGGCGTGATGCGCACCACGCCCTTATCCTGGGCGTAGTTGAGGAACTCGCTGAACTCCTGGAATCCATACTGCTTCCAGTCGAAGTTTGGCTGCTCTGACTTGACCCATTCCGCCAACTCATCGGCCACGGACCCGCCATCCACGTCCATGCGATGCGTCTCCAGAACATCCCGCAGGACGGGCAGCGCTTCTTCCGGCTTGGCTTGCGGCGTCTCGGGAACCGAAACGATCCGCTTAATCATGTAGCGGCCTTCGCCCCCGGTGACCTGAACGTAATTCGCCTTCTGCAACTTCTCCACGAAATCGGTGAAGGAACTGGCCCCGTACTGCTTCTCATTAAAGGTCGAGTCCAGTTGCAGCATGGTGGATTTCAGCAGGCCCAGTTGCGGGCGTACTTCCCGCCGTTCGAGCACCTGCAAGGCGCGCTCCACCAGCGGCATAGCCTGCGCCAGGTCGAGCGGAGCCGGGCGGCGCTGCGCCTGGCGCTGCTGTTGCTGGGGATGCTGCTGGGCCTGTTGCGGCTGCGGCGGCTGGTGCGTGTGCGCATGAGAGCGGGACGCCTTCGGCTCGTCCAGCAGCGATTCATAGGAGATAAACTCGTGACAGTTTTTCTGCAGAATCGTGCTGGTGAACGCGCGTCCTCCGATCACCAGCACCCGCTTGTCGTACTGCTTCAGCTTGTTCAGCAGGGCGATGAAGTCGCTGTCGCCGCTGACAATGGCGAAGGCATTGATGTGGTCGTGGGTGAACGCCATCTCCAGCGCGTCCAGCGCCAGGTTGATGTCCGCCCCGTTCTTGTCTCCGCGGGGAGATGGATCGCGCTGCACCATCTGCACAGCGTGCTCGGTCAGAGCCCGGGTGGCGCCCTCCTGGCGGCTCCAGTTGGCATACGCGATCTTGGTAACGATTTCGCCGCGTTCCTTCAGTGCATCCAGCACCGCCGCTACATCGAATTCCCGATGCAGCGTGGATTTTACACCGATTTCGATGTTATCGAAATCGATAAACACGGCCAGTTTCAGTTTTTCTTCCATTCAACTTCCTTTGTGCGGCGATAGACTTCAGAGGCTTCCCGGAACGCCGCCGCGGCGCTCCCGCTCCGCGGCCTGCTTCCGTGTCCATCGCGGCTGAACTGCGAGAAGAGACCGTAATTGCGGTCCCGCCTCGCCAGCTAGTGTAAGTTTATCCTACTAACGCAGCACTTGCAGATACACGTGGCTCCGCTCCGCCATCGAAATCGCGCCCCTTTCCCGGCATTAGCTGCGCGGCTTGTAGGTCTTGCTGTACTTGTTCCGGCTGTTGGTTACCGTAAAGCTGCCGTCCTTCTCCGCCGAAAGCTTGATCCA
>CAZMRK010000269.1:0-20367 GCA_964568355.1 uncultured Solibacteraceae bacterium
CAGATGGAGTTTTCCGGCGGGCGGGTCTGCTCCGTCTTTGCTTCCGAAACCTGCGCGTTTGATCTGATCGGGGCGGTTTACCTGCACGATGTGAAGCCGGGCGAGATGATGATCGTCGGTCCGGAAGGGGTAACCCGGGAGCAATACGCCCCGGTTCAGCCTTCCGCGCAGTGTGTGTTTGAGCACGTTTACTTTGCGCGCCCGGACTCGATCGTGTTCGGGCGTCCGGTGCAGGAATCGCGCGAGATGCTGGGGCGCCTGCTGGCCCGCGAATGTCCGGCGGATGCCGATATCGTGGTGCCGGTGCCCGATTCCGGGGTAACCGCAGCGATCGGCTACGCGGCCGAATCGGGGCTGCCTTTCCGCCATGGATTGATCCGGAATCACTACGTAGGGCGGACCTTCATCGAGCCGTCGCAGGCGATCCGGGATTTTGGCGTGAAGCTCAAACTGAACCCGGTGCGGCACTTGCTGGAAGGCAAGAGCGTGGTCCTGGTGGACGATTCCATCGTCCGGGGAACCACCAGCCGGAAGTTGGTCCGCATGGTGCGCCAGGCCGGCGCCCGCGCGGTGCACCTCCGGATCTCCTGCCCGCCCACCATCTCGCCGTGCTTCTATGGGGTCGATACGCCGACCCGCAACGAGCTCATCGCTTCCCACAACAGCGTGGAAGAGATCCGCAAGTTTGTGGAAGCCGATTCGTTGGGGTACCTTTCGATCGCCTCCTTGCGCCAGGCGGTAGGTGACGACCAGCGGCACGAGTACTGCTATGCGTGCTATACGGGGAACTATCCGACCGAACTGGTGAACATTGAAGAGCTCATGGCCGGTAAGGCAAATACCTGAAGCGATTTAGAGCAAAACAACTGTGTGATTCCAAAATTGGAAGTGCTGTAACCCTCGCCAGTTGTTACAATCCGGCGCCACAGCAGGCCTATTGGATTGAAAATCCGAAGGATGTGCTAGACTAAGAGTGAGGCACTGAGAAAGAGGCTTCCAAAACCTGTAACGGCGCGGGAGGATGCCGCGTCGTAGAGTTTGTGAGCGACGGCTCTAGATTCTGGGGAGGGCCTTCCGAGCAAAATGGCTGACCTAACGCAGAGTTCCGATGATTTCAATCTCAACCGGCTGCTTGCGCCGGAGCTGGAAATCCCATGGTATCGCTCTCTTATCGCGAGCGTTCGAGAACTCATTCACCCCACTCCGCTTCCGCCGTTGGAGGTCACCTCTAAGCCGGTAGCGGTCAAGGACATCTGGGGTCTTTACGGAAAAGACAAAAAGTCCAACCTGTACTCGCTGACGGCGCACCTGGCCGTCATCGCGCTGTTGTTTACGGTTGCCTCCAGCAAGGCCGTGCAGAACAAGGTCAAGGAAGTCACCACGCTGATCGCGCCGGCGGATGTCGCGCCCTACGTGCCGAAGATGGCTCCGCAAAAGCAGGCCATGGGCGGTGGCGGAGGCGGCGGAGACCGGTCGCCCCTTCCTGCCAGCAAAGGCCGGCTGCCTCGGGCTTCGCTCAAGCAGTTCACCCCCCCGATGGCGGTCCTGAATAATCCCAATCCCAAGCTGCCGATGGAGCCGACGATCATCGCTCCGCCGGACGTTCCGCTGCCGCAGGTTAATATGGCGCAGTACGGCGATCCGCTGGCGAAGGTCGGGCCCCCCTCGAACGGTCCTGGTTCGGGCGGCGGCATCGGATCCGGTTCCGGCGGCGGCGTTGGCTCCGGAAAGGGCGGCGGATTTGGTCCTGGTGAAGGCGGCGGTGTCGGCGGCGGCGTGTTCCGGGTCGGCGGCGGCGTGACTTCTCCGCAGTTGCTCTATAAGGTCGAGCCCGAATACTCCGAAGAAGCCCGCAAAGCCAAGTATCAGGGCACGGTGGTGCTTTATGTGGAAGTGGATCCGACCGGCAAGGCGCGCAATCTGCGAGTGGTTCGCAGCCTGGGCCTGGGGTTGGACGAGAAGGCCATCGAGGCGGTCAACAAGTGGAAATTCCGTCCCGGCTACAAGGACGGCCACCCGGTGACCGTGGCGGCTACCATCGAAGTCAATTTCCGGCTTCTGTAGGAAAACTCAGCAGCCCTAACCCAGCAGGGATTTGCATTCGGGGCAGGGGCAAATCAGGCGAAAGTGCTCCCAGGAATAGATCCCCGAATTATGCCCATCGTTCCAGTTGATCCGGATGGCATAGTTTCCGACCGGTTCCACCCCTAACATCTTCAGCGTGGGCTTGTACATCGGAAAGGGATTGTCCGCCTCCGGCTTTCGGGGCGGGGTCCCATGCGCGCCGGTGCAGGTAGCGCAGGGGCACTTGTCGCGCAGATAGGTCAAGCCGTACTCGCTGTGGTGTCCATCCTTCCAATCGATCTTGATCCCCTTGGACTTGGAAATCGCAATGTGTTCGGGATCGCTTACCAGGGTCGCCATAATCTGTTTCAGTTAAAAAGCCGCTCGACATCCCGCACGCCGGAGATGCGCCGCATAGCGGCTACCAGTTTTTCGAGCTGTTTCTTGTCCTTCACATCCACGGTCATTTCGACCAGGGCCCCGTCGTGGTCGACCTCGGTTTTCGCTTCCAGGCTGCGGATGTTGGCGTTCTCGGTGGAAAGCACGGAGGTCAATTGCGCCAGCAGGCCGGGACGGTCGTCGGTGTGGACGACGATTTTGACGGGAAATGCGTCACTGCTGCTGCGAGCCCACTCGACCTCGATTTTGCGCTCCACGTCGTACATGAGGCTCTGCACGTTGGGGCATTGCTTGGCGTGGACGGCCACGCCCTTGCCGCGGGTCACGTAGCCGACGATGGTTTCCCCGCGGATCGGGTTGCAGCACTTGGCGCGGTAAACCAGCAGATCGTCGAGGCCCTTTACCTTGATGACGTCATCTTCGCCGGCGTGGTGGCCGCCAGGGACGCTGGGGGCTCCGGTCTCGGGAGCTGGCGGGGCAGCGGGCTTCGGCGCTTCGGCCGGTTCCTCTTTGAACTGGCTGGGAGCGACCTTTTGCAGCAACTGCCGGGCGGAATATTTGCCGTAGCCGAGCCCGGCGTAGAGATCCTCGATCTTGCCGTAGCCGTAATCCTGAGCTACCCGTTCCAGGTCGGACTTGCTGATCCGGCTCAGCGAGACGCCCAAGCGTCTAGCTTCCTTATCGAAATACTTCTCCCCGATTTCAATCGCCTTCAGCCGCTCGTTGGCGTTGATGACGTGCTTGATCTTGTTCCGGGCGCGCGAGGTCTTGACCAGCGAGAGCCAGTCCTTGCTGGGCAGGTGGCCCGGCTGGGTCATGATCTCGACGATGTCGCCGTTGCGCAGGCTGTAGCGCAGGGGCACGATGCGGCCGTTGACCTTGGCTCCCACGCAGGTGTGGCCCACGTCGGAGTGAATGGCGTAGGCGAAATCGATGGGAGTGGCTTCGCGGGGCAGGACGATCACCTTGCCGCGGGGGGTGAAGGTGTAAACCTCTTCCGGGTACAGGTCCACTTTCAGGGTGGACATGAACTCGCCGGGATCCTGCATTTCACGCTGCCATTCGACCAGGTGCCGCAGCCAGGCGATGCGCTGATCGTCGGGCGCCGGCCCGCGTTTGCCCTCCTTGTATTTCCAATGCGCGGCGATGCCCTCCTCGGCGATGCGGTGCATCTCGTCGGTGCGGATCTGCACCTCGAAGTGCTGGCCGTGAGGACCGACGACCGAGGTGTGCAGCGACTGATAGAGGTTGGGGCGGGGGATGGCGATGAAGTCCTTGATGCGGCCGGGAATGGGACGCCACTCGTTGTGAATGACGCCGAGCGCCGCGTAGCAGTTCTTGACCGAATCCGTAATGATCCGCAGGGCCATCAGGTCATAGACCTGGTCGATGCCGATCTTCTGGCGCTTCATCTTCTGGTAGACCGAATAGGGCCGCTTGATGCGCCCTTCGACGCGTGCGGGGATCCCTTCGGCGCGCAGTTCGCTCTCCACGGTCTGGCGGATTTCGTTGAGAAATTCCTCATTGGAATGCCGCTTGGACTCGATGGCCGAGGTGATTTCGTCGTAGGCGTCAGGATCCAGGTAGCGGAACGCCAGGTCTTCCAGCTCACCGCGGATTTTGCCCATCCCAAGGCGGTGGGCAATGGCGGCGTAGATCTCGATCGTTTCGCGGGCGATGCGCTCGCGGCGCTCCGGGCCGAGATAGCCGAGCGTGCGCATGTTGTGCAGGCGGTCGGCCAGCTTGACGATGATGACGCGGATATCCTCCACCATGGCCAGAAGCATCTTGCGGAAGCTCTCAGCCTGGCGCTCCTCAGCGGAGAAAAAATCCAGCTTGGTCAGCTTGGTGACGCCGTTGACGCAGCGGGCCACGTCGTCGCCGAACTCCTTACGGATCTCTTCGGTGGTGACGCTGGTATCTTCCACGACATCATGCAGCAGCCCGGTGGCGATGGTGATGGTATCCATCTTCATCTCCGCCAGGATGTGCGCGACCATCAGGGGATGGACCATGTAGGGCTCGCCCGAATCCCGGTTCTGGCCCTTGTGCATGGTGGAGGCTAACTGGTAGGCCTTTTCGACCAGGCTCAGGTCGTCGCGCGGCCGGTACTGGCGGATCTTGGCTTCCAGCTCCTCAAAGAGCACATCGATGGGATTTACCGCAGGAGCAGGGGAGGCCGGTACAACAGAAGGAACGTTAGTCGTATCGGGAAGCACTTCTTAAATTGTACCGAAATGGGGAGAAACCCGTCTGGCAGGCGGCCCGGAGCGGATGCCGAACCGCGCAGCCAGTGGGGAGAGGAGGGAACTACTTACCCTCGCCTTCAGCGGTGATACCGCCGCCGGCGGGTTTGCGTTCTGCTTTGATCTTCTTGGTTTGCAGGGCTTTTTGGACGAAGCTATCCGCTGTATCGGTGTCCTTCTTATACTCATCAGGCGAATCTTCCAGGTCGGCCTTTTCGCGATACAGAAGGTTCACATAGGCCATCGCATCGTCGTACTCAGGATCGATCTGGAGCGCCTTTTCGAGATTCTTGATGCCTTCATCCACGATCGGCAGGTTCTTGGCGCGGAGTTCATCACGGACCTTCTTATCCTTCAGGGGGCCAGGATCTTCCGGCTTCATACCCATCTTGGCCCTGGCTTCCATGCGGGGCTGGAACGTCTTCGTCCAGGCCACCACACCCAGGGTGTAGAAGGCTTCCTTATTCTGCGAATTGACTGCGATCAGGCGTTCGTACCACTGCTTGGCCTCGTCCAGCTTCTTCTGGTTGAAGTAGAGGGACGCGATGGAAGCCAAGGCGACTTCGTTCTTGGGGTCCTGGTCGAGGACCTTTTGGAACTGGTCGTGCGCGGCCTGCGCCATTTGCAGATTCTCCGGAGAGTCGGCACCGGGGATGTACTGGCTCATATAAGCAGTCGCCAGATACAAGCGGGCGGTGGGGAAGTTCGGATCCAGTTCCACCGCTGTTTTGAAGTGCTCGACTGCTTCGGGATACTGGGCGTTCTTGTAGGACTGGACGCCCTTGTTGAGCTGATCACGCGCCTTGAGCTGACGGCAGCCCGTAGCGGTGAAGGCCGCAACGGCGACGGCCAGAACAAGAATCAGGTTCCTCATTACTGTCCGGCCTCCACTTTAGCGGTCATGAGCCCGACTTTGTCGATGCCCGCTCCGTGGGCGATATCGATCGCCTTGGCAACCGTCTGGAATTCCAGATCCGGGTCGCCCTTCACAAAGACCACACGCTCCGCGCGCGTCTTGAAGATCTCTTCCAGGCGCGGTCCCAGCTTGGCTTCGTCGGTCGGTTCCTGGTTGATCATCATGGACTTGTCCCTGTTGACCACGATGACGATGGTACGCTGATCCGACGGTTGCTGCTGCTGGTTGGGGGGCGGCGGCTGCGGGACCAGAGCCTCCAGTCCCTTGGGTGTTAACGGCGTGATCACCATAAAGATGATGATCAATACCAATAACACGTCAATCATCGGCGTCATATTGATGTCAGCTTTCGGACCGCCCGCGGGTCCGCCCACTGCCATTGACATAATATTGCTCCTTTAGTACTGCCTCGCTTAAAGATAATACTGCTTACTGACCGGAAGGAGGAGCCGCCGTTTCGGTGCCCGTTCCACCGGCGCCGCCCTTCTTTTCGTTGACCTGTTCGGTCAGAAGTCCCAACTGATCGACGCCGGCGGCGCGGAGGTTATCCACGACATCCACGACGCGCTCATACCGGGCCCGCGAGTCGGCCTTGACGAAGACCATCTTGTCGAGGCGATTCGTCAGCAGGTCTTTGACTTTGGGCGGCAACTGATCCGGAGGGACCTGGGTAGTGGTCAGATACGTCTTTCCGTCGCGGGTGACGGCGACTACGATGGCATCACTTTTGTCGGCCGCCTGCATGGGGATGGGATTCTTGGTCTTCACCAAGTCCACGCTCACGCCCTTGGACAACATAGGCGTAATGACCATGAAGATGATCAGGAGCACCAGCATCACGTCGACCATGGGAGTGACGTTGATGTCGGCGACGGGTGGTGGAGCTTTGGCTGCTTTCATTGTCAGTCTCCTTGGGGAACTCGGCCGGTAGAGGAGGCCCCCGCTGGGGAGCCTCCCTTCAACTCGCCGGATCCGTTATACGTTTTCTGCCCGAGAACTACTTACGGGCGCCCGCGCCCTTCTGAGACCGCTTCAGGAAATAGTCGATCAGCTCGGAGCTGGAGTTGCCCATCTCGACGTCGAAGGCCTCGATCTTGCCGGTGAAGTAGTTGAACATCCACACGGCAGGGATCGCGACGAACAGACCGATAGCGGTGGTCACCAGGGCTTCGGAAATACCGCCGGCGACGGCGCCCAGACCGGTCGACTTCTCGGTCGAAATACCTTTGAACGCGTTGATGATGCCGACGACGGTTCCGAACAGACCCACGAAGGGGGCGGTGGAGCCGATTGTGGCGAGACCGGAGGTTCCGCGCTTCAGTTCCGCGTGGACAATGGCTTCGGCACGTTCGAGGGCGCGCTTGGAAGCTTCGATCTCTTCACCCGGAATATCGGTGCTTAGCTGATGGGCCTGAAATTCCTGCAGACCGGCAACGACGACCTTGGCGAGGTGGCTCTTCTTGTAACGATCCGCAATCTTGACCGCTTCATCCAGCTTGCCTTCGCGGAGCGCGCCGGCAACCGCCGGAGCGAACGCGCGCGACTGCTTCCGAGCCGCGCTATAGGCGAGAAGACGATCGATCATGACGCCGATCGAGTAGGCGGACATAAGGAAGAGGCCGATGACAACCAACTTGGCCGGTATGCCCATCTGTGCCCACAGGGAGCGGGGATCCCAACCTACGGTAGCCCCTTCCTGGAGCAAAAAGAACGCCCAAACTTGCATTTGCAAAAGCATTGTGTTTTCTCTCCTGCGAGTTGAATTTATTCACTGGTCGGAGCGGGTGGGCCCGCTCCTTCCGCGATCTTACTGGCTCAACGTAAAGTTCACGTCGATCTGAGTTACGACCTCAACCGGCTCTCCGTTCAGGAGCGTCGGAGCGTACACCCACTGTTTCACCGCTTCCATAGCGGACGGAACCAGCAGGGGATGCCCGCTGATGACCGTGAGATTCTGAATGGTTCCGTCTTTGCCGATAATGGCGTTGAGACGGACCGTACCCTGGATGCGAGCCTGCTTGGCCAAGGGGGGATAGACCGGCTTGGGCTGCCGCACCAGTTTGGCCTGCTGCACATTGCCGCCTACGCGGATGCGCTGCGGAGTGGCCGGCTTGACTTCCTGCTTCACCGGGGGCGGCGGAGGAGGCGGGGCCGCGCTCGGAATGGAGCCGATGATGCCGCCGATCACGCCACCGGCCGTGCCACCAGCCACACCACCGGGCACGCCGCCAACCACGCCCGCCACACCGGCGGAGGGAGGAGGCAGCTCCTCTTCCTTAATCATGTGAATTTCTTTCGGAACCTGCTTGGGTGCCATCAGCTTGCCAGCGTCGAACTGCCGCGGAATGACTTTGACCACCTTAACGGGGGCTGCAGCCGGCGGGGGAGGAGGCGGTGGCGGTGGGGGAGGCGCCACCAGGAAGCTGGTCAACTGGCTCTTGGGCAGGGCATCGAAGTAAACCATCGGAATGATCACCGCGATGATGATCAGGATGATCTGGCCGATGAACGAGACCATCACTGTCCAAGTCTTGTTCGTCTTGCCGACACCCTCAACAAATGTTTGCTCGAACATAATGTGTCCTCTTCACAATTCGCGATGCGCGTTGCCGGCTAAGCCGGATCGCCCGCCGCGTTGTCTGCGCTACTTCATTTAGCCGCCCTGGTCGGACTCTTCCGGGCCGGTTGGGACTTCACCACCGGGGCCGGCGCCGGCGCGGACTGCCGCCGGCTATCCACAAAATTATGCCAGAACAGGACGATCGGGCTCGCGATGAAAACCGACGAATAGGTGCCGACGATGATTCCCGCCACGAGCGCGAACGAAAAACCATGTAGTACCGGGCCGCCGAAGAGAAACAGCGCAATCACCGTCAAAAAGGTCAGGCCCGAGGTCATGATGGTCCGGCTCAAGGTCTGATTGATACTCTTGTTGATGAGCGATTCCAGTGGTTCTCTCCGCAGGATCTTCAGATTCTCTCGAATCCGATCGAAGATCACAATCGTATCATTCATCGAGTAGCCCACAAGTGTGAGCAGCGCCGCAATCACCGTCAGCGAGATCTCTTTGTTAAACAATGAGAACAAGCCGATCGTAATGATCGTGTCATGAAACACAGCGACTACCGCCGCTACACCATAGATCCACTCGAATCGAAAGGCTATATATACCAGCATTCCCCCCAGCGCGTAAAGGGTCGCGAGCACTGCTTTTTTTCGGAGCTCCGCTCCCACCTTCGGTCCAACCAGTGCTCGATCCGCCACGTGGAACGGCGAGAGGTAAAACTGCTGCTTGAGAGCGTTGATGATACCAGAATTTACGCCCGCAACGCCGGAGAGCTGGTCAAAACCGGCGAGCAGCCCGGAACGCGGCGGGCTGTCTCGAAAGGCGAGGATATCCGCCACCAACTGGCGAAGCTGCTGATCGGAAAGCTGCGCGCCGGATTGCTGTAATGGTTCGCGCAGGCCGCTCACGATCTCCTCGGTCCCGGCGTTATTAAAATCTTTCTTTCCGCTCTGGGGATGGCCGAAAGTCTGTTCCAATACCTCCTGCATGGCGCGGAGGTTGGAGTTGAGCTCTTTTTCGTTGGTGATCTCGGTGCTGATCGCCACCTCGTTCTTCACCGAAAGATCTGTGAACGGCTGGACAGTCACCTCGCCGGTGATCTTTTTCGCCAGAGCCGCCCGGATCTTATCCTCAGGCGGATTGGTGGCCCATTTTACGGTCATGAGCGCACCCCCCCGGAAATCGATGCCATAGCGGAGGCCGCCTTTGGCGACAATGCTACCGATCCCGGCTACGGTCAGCACCAGGGAGGCAATGATGAAGGGCCATTTTTTGCCCAGGAAATCGAAATTTGTGTTTCTGAATATCTCCATCGAAGCATGCCTGACCGGCGCTGTTTAGTTGGACACCGGCTCCGTTCGAATTGTTCCCGTTCGTACTCCAGGACCACCACCTTTGGGGCAGTGGCCGCTGCCAGACCCAGCCCGGCTGGCAAATCGGCTAGAGGCAACGAATTTCGCAAATGCGGCGAAGTTCATGCCAGTCCCCGGTTTGCAGCGTCGTTTCATCACTAGATGCTCAGCTCGGCGACCTGCCGCCGCCCGGACAGCTCGTAATCAAAGATCACCTTGGAAACGAAGACCGCCGTAAAGACATTGGCTACCAGGCCGATTACCAGGGTGACGGCGAATCCCCGCACCGGGCCTTCTCCGAAGATAAACAGGAAGGCGCAGGAGACCACCGTGGTCACGTGCGTATCGACAATGGTCCACCAGGCCTTGGAGAAACCGGCGTCGACGGCGGAAATGATCGCCTTTCCGGCTTTTAGTTCCTCCCGGATCCTTTCAAAGATCAGCACGTTGCTATCCACCGCCATACCAATAGTGAGGATGATTCCCGCGATGCCGGGGAGGGTCAATACCGCGTGGAAGTAAGAAAGCGCCGCCATGAGGACGACGGTGTTCAGGATCAGCGCGATGACCGCGTTCACGCCGGCGCGGCGGTAGTAGACCAGCATGGCGATGATCACCGCCGCCAGGCCGCACAAGCCGGCGACGATGCCCTGATGCACGGAGTCGGCGCCCAGCGAGGGGCCGATAGATCGCTCTTCGAGGAACTGGATGCCGGCCGGCAGGGCGCCGGCGCGCAGCACCAGGGCCAGGTCGGAGGCCTCCTGCTCGCTCGAAAGACCGGTGATCCGGCCGCTGTCCTCGATGCGGCTCTGGATGGTGGCGACGCTGCGGATCTGGTTATCCAGAACCACGGCCAGGCGATTGCCGATATTGGCCTCCGTATAGCGTCCGAAGCGCTTGCCGGCATCCTGGGTCAGCGTGAAGTTTGCCTCCCACTTGCGGAACTCATCCTGACCGGGACGGGCATTGCGCAGGTCCGTGCCGCGGACCACCGGTACCCGGCTCACCAGGTACCAACTGTCGCTGCTCTCCCCGCGGGGCGCCATCTTGACCAGCTTGGTGTTCAGAGGCAGCACTCCGCCATGCTGCGCCTGGGCGGCTTCCCTGGAAGCAAACGGACCGTCCTTGACGTCGTCGATTTCCAGTTGCGCCGTGGTCTGCATGATGTCCTTCACGCGGGCCGGGTCGTCGACGCCAGGCAATTGCACCAGGATCTGATACTGGTCGCCGGAGCTACCGTATTGCTGGACCACCGGCTCGGTCAAGCCCAGGTCGTTGATGCGTCTTCCGATGGTCTGGATGGAACGCTCCACGGTGTCGTGCTTGATGGCCAGCAGTTCGGAGGGCCGCAGGTTCAGGCGATAGTCGGTGGAATTGACCGGGGTGAGCACCCACTGAGCGTACTGATCCGCAATCATGCTGCGCAAGGCGCTGGTCTTCTGGGCGGGTACGCCTTTGATATTGACTTCGATCTGGTCCGTGTCCTCGACACGGGCCGGGTCGTTGCGATCCAGCGCCGCGTAATCGATGTTCTGCTTGCGCAGGTCTTCTTTCAGGCGTTCGATCGCCTGATCGGCTTCGGCTTTGACGGCGTCCTGAATCTGGACTTGCAGCACCAGGTGGCTTCCGCCCTTCAAGTCGAGTCCCAGGCGGATGTTCCGCCGCATATTGTCCAGCAACTGCTGCCTGGACTTCGGGAAACCGATCACTCCAAAGATACACAGCAGGAGTATGGCGACGATCACCACCGTTTTGGTCGTCAGATTTTTTGGCATGGAAGGTAAATCCGTTTCAAACTTACTTCTTGGTTTCGGTCGAAACCAGACTGGAAACGGCGCTGCGCGCGACCTGAACTTTGATGTTGTCCGGCTTCACGCGTAACACCAAGGTGTCATCGTCGCCGACGGAGACGATGGTTCCCACGATCCCGCCAGTGGTGAGCACCACGTTTCCATTTTGCAGAGAAGCGAGCATCTTCTGCTGTTGTTTCTTCTGCCGCTGCATGGGAAGAAACAGAAGGAAGTAAAAGATCGCGAAGATGAGGAGAATGGGCACGAACCCCAACATGGAGTTCGGGGACGAAGATTGGAGCAATAGGCTTAATACCACGTTGGAACCAAAGGGGGTTATTCGGCTTCGACCAGTCTCGAGCGCTGCGCGCCCAGGTACTCAGGGAATTTTCCCAACACAATAGCGTGCCTGATCTCACGCATGATGTCAAGGTACCGCTTGATATTGTGCCGTGTAGCCAGCACGGCGTACAGGATTTCGCCGGCCTGGAACAGGTGCCTCAGGTATGCTCTGCTATAGCTGCTACAAGTATAGCAGGAACAGCTTTCATCGATGGGCCTGGAATCGTCCCGGTAGCGGGCCTGTTTGATACTCAGGCGGCCGGTGGAAGTGAACAAAGACCCGTTTCGGGCGTTGCGGGAGGGGAGCACGCAATCCATCATATCCACGCCGCGGGCGACGTATTCCGGCAGCTCTCCCGGCATGCCCACGCCCATGGCATAGCGCGGCCGGTGGCGGGGCAGCAGCGGTTCGACGGTCTCCACCATTTCCATGCTCAACGGGCGCGGTTCTCCCACCGAGAGCCCCCCAATGGCATAGCCGTCGGCGTCGAGTTCGACCAACCGGGCGGCGCATTCGCGGCGCAGGTCGGGGAAGGTGGAACCTTGCACGATGGGAAACAGGGCGTGACGGGTGGGGATCTCGTGCAGCCGCTGGGCGTAGTGCCGGTAGGCCGCCCGGGCCCAGCGGACCGTCCGCTGCATGGCTTCCCGGGCATATTCGTGGCTGACGGGGTATTCGGGGCACTCGTCGAGAACCATCATGATGTCGCTGCCATAGGCCAATTGCACATCGACGGTGCGTTCCGGGGTGAAGGCGTGGGTGTCGCCGTTCAGGTGCGATTGAAAGACGACGCCTTCCTCGCTGATCTTCCGCAGGCCGCTGAGGCTGAAAACCTGGAAACCGCCCGAATCGGTGAGAATCCCGCGGGGCCAGGACATGAACTGGTGCAAGCCGCCCATACGCCGGATGAGATCGGGGCCGGGCCTCAGAAAAAGATGATAGGTGTTGGCCAGAAGGATGCGGACATCCAGGTCATCGGAGAGGTCCCGCTGGGAGAGGCCCTTGACGGTAGCCTGCGTTCCCACGGGCATAAAGACCGGCGTTTCGATGGTACCGTGCGGGGTATGCAGGAGACCGGCGCGGGCGCGCGTGACGGGGCACTCGGCAACAACTTCGAAGCTGATCTGGGGCACTGTCTTGAGTGTAGTAGAGGCCCGTTGTCCTTCGCCGCGGAAATCAAATCAGGGAAGCCGGACCCGGGGTCCGGCGCGGACGAGGGCGTCCGCCCTACAGGATAGCCGTTGCGCGACCGTCGGGGAGAGGTTTCCGATTAACTGGTCTTCTTGGGATTACGATTGGTGCTGGTGGTGGTGCGCTTCCTGGCCCCATTCTCCTTGAGCAGCCCCTCCAGTTGCTCGCGGATGTTCTTCTCCTGATCGTCGGCGAACAGCTTCTCTTCGCCGGAATACTGCGCCCGGATGGTGCCCTGCCGGTCGATGAAGGCGATCTGCGGCATCAGCAGTTTGAACATGGCGGGATGCTGCAGGTACTCGATCACCGAGTTTCGTTCGGCAAAGCCGACCGGAAAGCTGGGCTGGAAGCGTTTGACGAAATCGGGAATATTCATCGAAGCCATATCTTCGATGGCGCAGGCCAATACCTGCAGACCCCGCGGGCCGTATTCGTTCTGCAGCTTGGTCAGAATGCCCACGGTCTTCTGGCAGTGCGGGCAATAGGTCAGGATGAACACCATCGCCACGACTTTGCCGCGATACTGGCTCAGGAGAATCTGCTTGCCTCCCGGCATACTGATAGCAAATTCGGGCGAGTGGCGCGGGACCTCGGCAGCCTGAGCGACGCCAAACAGCATCCATGCGGCGGCAGCCATACTGAGAACACGACGGGTCAGCATGTTGTCAGTTTACCGCACCCGGGGCGGGGGACTTTCGAGTCCTTCGACGCTGGTGACGAGATCCCCTTGCAGGCGCAGGAGGAAATATCCGTCGTCTCCCTGCCCGGTTACGCGGTCGGCGGTCTCGCCGGTGACGGAGATCTTCTTCCATTTCTTGCCGAGCAGTTGCCGGTAGAGCGCCAGGTAGCGCTGGGCTATCTCCGGAGAGGCCCACTGTACGGCGTACGCCAGGACCACGCGCTCGGGAGATTTGCGCTCGAACAACGCGTAGTGGCCGCCCCGCCAGTGCGGCGCGACTTCTCCGGCGACCTCTTTGCCCAGATACTGTTGCAGCAGGATGCTGTGGTCCAATTCGCCGATGGAGCCTTCGATCAGCCCGTGAAAGCCCTTCTTTTCGGGAAGCGCCGGCAATACCGGATTGGTGGGCTGGGCGCCTTCAAAGTATTTCTCCGGATGTAAGATCTGTTGGGTCGAGGCCGGGGGCCGGCGAAAGACCTCGCCGAACGCCGCTTTCCCATCCTTCCGAAAGACGGCATGCTGGAACAGCATCCCCTTGGTGTACGGAAAGACGAGCGTTTCTTTCAGATAGAGCGGCGAACCGTCGAAGACCGGAAACTGGCCGCCGCCGGGATCCATGGACCGGCTCATCATCTCCAGCAGGGCGGGAGAATCAGCCAGCGATTTGCCCATGCGCCGGGCAAGATATTCGGACATCAGCCAGGTGGCCTGGCCCTCCATCACGGCCATGCGAGCCGTGGCTCCGTCATCGCTCTTTTGCCCCTGCTTGATGTATTTGTCGAGATGATAATTCTGGTCGGCGAGGGCATGAGCCAGTTCGTGGACCAGGGCGGCCTCACGCGTATCCGAAGGAGTCCAATCGGTAATGTAAAGCCGTTTCTTGTTGTAGTCGTAGAAGGCCGCGGCCTGCTCAGTCAGCAGGTCCACGGTGTTCTTTTTCAGGTTAAAATCCGGTCCCACCAGGCCGAACTTCTTGAGGGTCAGTTCCTCGGCCCGCATTTCGGCGGGCGTGGCGACCTCCTTGACGCGTTTCTCAAGAAAAGCTTTCACATTCTCGCGGCTGATGAGGTCGTAGGGCACCTTGTGCTTCATGGTCATGCCCGAGATCCGGGTCAGCTCTTCCAGAATGGAATCGATCGCCTGAAAGATCTCGCGCGAGGTGTCACGCGTGTCCTGGGCGGCGAAGGGCTGCCCGATGAGCAGGAACAGACCCAGTCCGGCAAATAGCCGGGCGAGAACTCCCCAGCGCACGCGGATTAGCGACACTAAGTTCTCTCCAGTGAATTGGATATGGGTGGTATTTTGATGCGAAGCATGAACATGCGAAAGAGAAAGCTCGCCACAACGGCCAACACTCCTCCCAGCATAACAGTGGTGCGAGCTCCCCAAGCGGCGGCGAGGGCCCCGGCCGCGAGGCTGCCGAACGGACCCAGGCCGACCACGGTCATGGAATACATGGCCATGGTCCGGCCGCGATACTGGTCCGGGATCGCGGTCTGGATAAGGGTGTTGGCGGCAGCCATCTGGCGCATGACGCTGAAGCCGATCACCGGCATGATGGCCAGCGAGATCCAGAAGGCGGGAGAAAGCGAAAACAGGATGAACCCCAGGCCGGTGGTGGCCGAGCTGAGGACGATCACTTTGACGAGCGCGGAGGCCTGGTCGTGACCGGCCAGGACCAGGGTGCCGACAACGGCGCCGATGCCCATGGCGCCCATGAGGTAGCCCAGGCCCTGGGAGCCGCGATGGAAGATGGCGTCGGCGAAGAAGGGCATCAGGACCACTGCCGGCATCCCGGCAGTCGTGACCGCGGCCATCATCGCCAGCAGCCGCCGCACCAGAACATGGTGGTAGACGTAGCGAAACCCATCCACCAGGTGCGCCCAGGGAGACTCCTGTTTAGGAGGCTGGAAAGGCGGCAGGCGCATGGCCAGCAGGCATCCGATCACCGCCAGGAAGCTGATGCCATTCAGCAGGAAACAGCTTCCTTCGCCCACCAGCGCGACCACCAGTCCGGCGAGGCCTGGACCAACCACGCGCGCCGAGTTGAAGATGGCGGAGTTGAGCGAGATGGCGCACAACAGGTCCTCTTTGCCGGTCATCTGAATGATGAGCGATTGCCGGGCCGGCATATCGAAGGCGTTGATGCAGCCGAGCAGGGTAGCGAGCGCGAGCACGTGCCACACCTGGACCGTTCCGGTCAAGGTGAGCGCGGCCAGCAGGAGGGCCTGGATCATCGACAGGGTCTGGGTCAGCACGACCAGCCTGTGCCGCGAGAAACGATCGGCGGCAAGCCCGCCGAACGGTCCGAGGGCGAATACGGGAATCTGCGTGCAGAACCAGGCGGTGCCGAGGAGCAGGGAAGAGTGCGTCATGCGGTAGACCAGCCAGCTCTGGGCGACATTCTGCATCCAGGTGCCGATCAAGGAGACGATCTGCCCGGCGACAAAGAGCCGGAAATTGCGATGCCGGAGTGCGCGAAAGGTAAGGCGCGGACCACGCCGGAAACTCTCCGGCGGAACACCGGCCGAGGAAGCAAGATCGGAGGGGCTGGACAGCTCCCGTAAGACCAGCGAAGTGTCGTCGCCATCCTGTTCGGGGGGCGGAGCCGCCATCGTTTGTTTTCAGGATACAATGGAAGCTCGTCGATTCATTCCTACACGGATGGGAGATTTTTCACACTTGGCTGAAGACAAACTTTACAAGGCAGAATATCTGGGGAGCGGGACGTTTCTGATCTCGAAGCCCAAGCGCAAACGGGCCAAGGCCCGGCAGAGCAAGCTGAGGAATCCGCAGCGCGGGGCGCGGAAATAGCCTAGTCCCGGGAGGTGCGGCGTTCTCCTTCGAGAGCCCGGAACAGGGCTTCCAAAGCGGCTTTCTGCAAAACGAAAGCTGCCGCGAAACTCACGAGCAACGCTGCACCGACCATCACCAAGCCTGTCATTCGGACCGTCTCCAACAATCCAGAAGCAATCCACCTGCCATGCGTATTACGGACATGCGGCTTCATCCCATCGCCATTGCGGACCCGCCGCTCCGCAGCTCTTATGGACTACACGCGCCCTTCGCGCTTCGCACCATCGTCGAGTTAAAAACCGATGACGGGCTGACCGGCATCAGCGAAACCTACGGAGGCGATGGACCGCTGGCCGGTCTGGAAGGCGTACGCGGCCGGGTGATCGGGATGGACCCGTTTCAACTCGCCTCTCTCTATCGGGATCTGGCCGCGGAGGCCGAACGACAGACCGCCGATGCACCGGGAGGCCGCACGCAGACCTATCTGGTGCCGGGGGAGAATCCGCTGGATCGCCATACGCGAACCTATACGGCCATCGAGATTGCCTGTCTCGATTTGATCGGGAAGGCGGTGGGCAAGCCCGTCTGCGATGTAATCGGAGGCCGGGTGCGCGATGCGGTGCCGTTTTCGGCGTACCTCTTCTACAAGCACGGCGGGGGCGGCGGCGTGGGAGATGACGCCCGCGAAGACGAGTACGGCGAGGTGCTCGACGCGCAGGCCGCGGTGCGCGAGTGCCGGCAAATGATCGCGAAGTACGGCTTCCACGAGATCAAGCTGAAAGGCGGAGTCCTCGATCCGGAAGTCGAGGTCGCCACGATTCGGGCGCTGCGTGAAGAATTCGGACCGTCTTATCCCCTGCGCATCGATCCCAACTGCGCCTGGTCGGTAGAGACGTCGGTGGAGGTGGGCCGGGCCTTGCGGGAAGAACTGGCCGATGGAGGCTACCTGGAAGACCCCTGCGCCACGCTGGAGGGCATGGGCGAGGTGCGGCGGAGATTGCTGGCGGAAGGCATCGATACGCCGCAGGGCAGCAACGTCGCGGTGACCTGCTTTGCCGATGTGCCCCGGGCCGCGCGGCTCGACGCGGTGCAGATCGTTCTGTCGGATCCGCACTATTGGGGCGGCATGCGCCAGGTGCAATATCTGTCGCACCTCAGCGGAGTATTGGGGATGGGGCTGTCGATGCATTCCAACAGCCACCTGGGCGTGAGTTTGATGGCCATGACCCATGTGGCCGCCGCCTGCCCCAACCTGACCTTCGCCTGCGATACGCATTACCCCTGGCAGACCGAACGGGATGAAGTGGCGGAGGGCGGACGCATTCCGATCGCGGGTGGCGCGGTGCGCATCCCGGACAAGCCGGGGCTGGGCGTCAGTCTCGATTACGATCAACTGGCGCGCGGCCGCGAGCGCTACGAAAAGATTCCCTTCCGCAAGCGAGACGACGAAGCCGAGATGCGTAAACACGTCGACCCGCAATGGAAGCGAATCCTGCCCCGCTGGTAGGGTTGCGGAAGCCGGTTTATCTGGCGGCGAGGGCAGCCCGGAGGAAGGCGGCTACTTCCTCATGCTGGTTATGAACCGATAGCTCCAGCGCCGTCTGTCCCTGGCCGGTTTTGGCGGCGAGGTTCGCGCCGTGGCGGACCAGGGTTTTCACGGCATCAAGGCGGCCAAAGGAGGCGGCGTAGTGAAGCGGGGTTGAGCCGCTTTCCGGATCGATTGCGTCGATCTCGGCTCGATGCGCGATCAACAGCTCCACGACCTCTTGATTTCCACTCAGGGCTGCATCGTGTAGCGGCGTGGATCCGGCTTTATTGCGGAGCCTGGGATCGGCGCCATGCTCCAGCAGAAGGCGGGTCATCGGCGCATTGCCTTTGAGACAGGCGACGTCGAGGGCGCGGTTACCCTCCGGGCTGACGCCGTTGACATCCACACCCATACCTAAGAGCGTGGTCACCAGACCGGCTTGCCCGTGCGCGGCTGCGGACTGGAGCGACCACGGATACTTTTCCGAGCCGGGAGGAGGAGCCTGGACGTTCTGGCGCGAAGAGAGCATTTTGCCCAGGGCCTGCCGGTTCATGTTGGGGCATTGCAGCATCCCGGCGAGGGGCGTCCGGCCCTGGTCGTCAGCCGCGTAGAGGTCGCCGCCCGCCTGCACCAGGACCTCGGCTGCCTCTAGGCGGCAAGCGGAAGCCGCCTCATGCAGCGCGGTTCTCCCGTGGGCGCCCCGCACGGTCAGGCCGGCGTTATCGCCGGCCAGACTTTTGATCCTGGCGAGGTCTCCCCGCCGCACGGCTTCGAACAGCTCGGGCTCCTGCGCCAGGCAGGCGCCGGCCAAAACCGATAGCAGGGGAAAGCAAGGAAAGAGTCGCATCCAATCAACACCGATTATACGTCGCGGTGCGTGGCCGGGAGGCCGGCGTTCTCCACGTTGCGCTTCCAATCCTCCGTAGCCGGGCCTTTGATGCGGGCGGCGCGGGTTCGCAGCGAAGTCATCTGCTCCCCGGCCAGGGGGCGGAAGGACTGTGCGATGCGCACGTCGTCTTCGATTTGGCCGATGGTGGTGCAGCCTACGGCAACACAGTGGACCGGAAGGCTGAGGACGTATTCGAGGCAGTCCCGCGCGCTGAGGGTCGAGAGCAGCTTGGCATTGGCGAACGGCTTCATGGCCTGAATGCCGATGCCGCGCTCGACGGCGGTGGGCAGCACCAGCCTTTCGAAGCTCAGGTAGGCCGGGTCGGCGGCGTTCAGGGGCATCAGAATGGAATCGTAGTGTGGATAGGCCTCGAGCATGGCCTGGTGGACATACGGGTCGTGGTGGCCGGTGAAGCCGAAGAAGCGGCACTTGCCGGCCTTCTTGGCGGCCTCGAAGGCTTCAATGGCGCCGCCCGGGCCGAAGATGCGGCCTACCTCTTCCTTTTCGTTGAGCGAGTGCATCTGCCAGAGATCGATGTAGTCGGTTTTGAGGCGCTTGAGGGAGAGATGCAGCTCTTCTTCGGCGCCCTGGCGGGTCCGTTTGGCGGACTTGGTGGTGAGGAAGACTTCCTTTCGCCATTGCGGGAGGACATCGCCATAGACCTCCTCCGAGCGGCCGTCCCAGTAGGCATGGGCGCAGTCAAAGTAATTGATGCCGAGTTCATAGGCGCGCCGGACGATTTTCCGGGCATCTTCCTTGTCCGGCAGGAGTGGAAACCGGCCGCCGGCCTGGCCGATGACGGTCAGTTTGACGCCGGTCTTGCCGAAGGTGCGGGTGGGAATATCTCCGGCGCGGAGTTTGGCCGGCCGGGCAAAGGCAGCGCCGGGCAGACCGGCAAAGGCGCCACCGACGAAAATTCTGCGTTGCATCCTGGTCCTCCTGGGCGCCACGCACTGGCGCTGACGCCAGAATCCTGCTGGCTGCTATTGTATGCCAGCCGGCCGGAGGGTTGGGTTCTGGGAAATTCCCGATTCTGGTGAACGAAAATGCCCGCGGCTCTTCAGGAAAAAGCCGCAAAATCTTAGAACATTCGCCGAAATCTACCGATGAGGAGGGGAAAGACAATATGGAGGATATCTGCGAGTGACAGACTCATGCTGTAAAGCGTTCACACGGCTTGCGTTTGCAGGTGTGATCCTGCTTGGCACGGCGGCTTGGGGACAGGACGCGCGGCGGATCCCGGGCGCGGAGGCGATGGCCGCCGCCGTCAGCCGGCCGGCTCCGGAGATGCCGCCGGTCGCCAAGCAATTGAAGCTGCAAGGGGCGGTGGAGCTGGATGTGTTGATTGATGAGGCCGGTTCGGTGGAGAAAACGGACCTGGTGCGGGGCAATCCCGTGCTCGCCAAAGCGGCGCAGGACGGGGTCAAGAGATGGAAGTTCAAGCCGTTTAAAGACGGCGATAAGGCCACCAAGGTCATTACCACCTTGAGCTTCAATTTCAAGCAATAGAACCGCCGGGCGGCTGCCCGTGTGGGCAGGGAGGAAGGAAATGAAGATCGGGACAAAGCTGACGGCCGGCTTTTCGGCTGCAATGGCGCTCATGCTGGC
>CAZMRK010000270.1:0-18303 GCA_964568355.1 uncultured Solibacteraceae bacterium
CGAACTCCGGCGCGGTCGCCATTCGTGGATCTCCTCGATCCGCTGCTTCCGGCTGCGCCACAGACCCGCTTGCCGCATCAACTGCCGCAGGGTTTCGCGACCGATCGCAATCTTGTGCTTCTTCGCCAAATACTCGCTGGCCAACGTCGGACCAAATCCGCGGTAGACCTCCTGGGACAGAATCCGCACCGCCTTTTCGCGAGTCTCCTCGCTCAATCGACGGTTGGATGGCCGTTGCCGAAGCCCGTGCACCACCGCGCGATCTCCAACCTCCCTCAGCTTCACCAGCAGGCGCCGCACCTGGCGCTCGCTCAGCTTCAGTTCGCCGGCTGCCTGCCCTTGCGTGATCAGCTTCTTCTGTGCCTTCTTCAGCACTACCAGTCGGTCGCGCTCCCGCTGGGTCATGGTGAGAGCTCCTGGTTCTTCCACTCCCCCAGCCTGACCCTGTCAAGAGGACATTTCTACTTGGCACAAATAGGACATTCTCACGTGGCGCAGAAGATTGTTGACAATTTGTCAACATAAGCGATACACTTCATCTCCTTAAGACTCTCGTTTGCCTTTGCAAAGGAGACAAAGTGATCCGGGTGACCACATCCGGAAGCGAAGAGGGGTGCGCACTGCGCCCCGGAGTGATCCATCCGCACTGAGAGGCGCTACGGCAATCCAAGTCGGGGCCGCTGAGGACCGTGTTCGTCCCACATTCAGAAAGAGGAGCAGTATCATGCAACGGACGTTTCTTTTAGGGCTGGGCGTACTTTGCGGGATCGCATTTGTTCCTTCGATGTGGGCTCAGACCAGCGAGGCTCAGATTACGGGCCTTATTACGGATGCCAGTGGCGCGGTCCTTCCTGGCGCTTCCATTACGGTCACGAACGAGGCCACGGGCATCCGCAGGATGACCGCAGCGAACGAGGCGGGCCTATACGTCGTCCCGCTTCTGCCGCCCGGGAATTATGGACTGACGGTGAAGAAAGAAGGCTTCCGGATTGCCGAGCACCGGGGTATCACTTTACAGGTCAGCCAGACGGCGCGGCTCGATTTCGTACTGGAAGTCGGCGCTGTTTCCGACTCCGTGCAAGTGACCTCGAATGTCTCGAGGGTGGAAACACAGAGTTCGACTCTGAAGCAAGTGGTGGACGAAATGCGGATGCGCGAACTGCCGCTGAACGGTCGGGATACCAATCAGCTCATCTTCCTATTACCTGGCGTCTACAGCACAAATGACACGTCCGGGTTGCAGCAGGGCGGCTCCGCGCGCGGCATCGTGCAGCCGGGAGTGGCATCCAATGGGGCTCGAGGCAACATGGTCAGCTACTCTCTGGACGGCGCTTTCCACAATGACACCTACACGAACGTCAGTCTGCCGATGCCGAATCCCGACGCTCTTCAGGAGTTCAGTGTTCAAACTAACAATTTCAGCTCCGAGTTTGGCCGTAGCGCAGGCGCCGTGGTGAGTGCCGTCACTCGGTCCGGAACGAATGCCATCCATGGGAACCTGTTCGAATTTGTTCGCAACAATGCGCTCAATGCCTGGAATTTCTTCGCCACCAGTGATGACGGCCTGAAGCGCAACCAGTTCGGCGGATCACTCGGAGGTCCGGTTTGGATTCCCAAGCTCTACAATGGGCGCGACCACACTTTCTTCTTTGTTTCCTATCAGGAAACACGGCAGGTTCAGCGGCCTTCCACTTCGAATACGACCGTACTTACAGCGGCGCAGAGGGTGGGCGACTTTTCCGCCTATGGTTCGCCGATCATCGATCCGCTGACCAATCAGCCCTTTCCCGGAAAGCAGATTCCCTTGAGCCGCATGGATCCGCTGACCGGCGCAATCATCGACAAGATTCTCCCGCTCCCCACCGAGCCTTCGACTGGCCTGCTCTGGTATACCGTTCCGAACAACAGCAACTTCCGGCAGCTCATTACCAAGGTGGACCATCACATCGGCAGCAAGGATACACTCAGCGGACGGTATTTCTACAACTATTATGAAAGCCCGGCCAACGACTCCTCCCTCGTTTTTGCAACCAAGCCGCTTACGTATACTCCCAGCCACAACGTCGGCCTGAATGAGACCCATATCTTCAGTCCCACCCTCATCAACCAGGCGATTTTTTCCGCCAATCTGAGAACCAGCGAAAATGCTCCCGTGTGGAAAACGGGCATGGCCGACCTCGGCATGAAGAATGTATTCAGCAATCGGCCGACGCCGGAATTCATCCTCAGCGTCTCCGGAGCATTCTCCGTGGAGACCACAGAGCAAGATACGACCACGCCGCACGATTACAGCTTCTCCGATATCCTGCGATGGACGAAGGGCCGCCACCAGGTGAGTGGTGGCTTTGAATATATTCACCAATCCCTCTACAAGAACTACCGCTGGGAACTGGATCCGGCGATTTCCTTCAACGGCTATGCGACCGGATATGGGGTTGCGGATTTTTTCCTGGGTCGCCCGTTCAGTTCCGTCCAGAGCGCATACGGGGAAGTCGGCGAAATGCACATGCCGGCCTACGCGGCGTTCTTCCAGGACGATATCCGCATCTCGCGATCGCTTGTGCTGAACCTTGGAGTTCGTTACGAGCCATTCATTCCCTATGTGGATCAGGGAAACCGGGTGAGCGTCTTTCGTCCCGGCCGGCAAAGCCAGGTATTCCCGAACGCTCCCACCGGGCTGCTGTTTGTCGGCGATCCCGGTGTACCGAGAGGTGGCACCAATTCAGACCTGAACAACATCGCGCCGCGGTTCGGATTTGCCTGGAGTCCCGGCGCAGGCAACCGTACGTCCATCCGCGGAGGATATGGCATCTTCTATGATTCGGCGCCGATGTCGGCGATTGCCAATGTCTTCCAAAACGTCGCACCCTTCGGCACCAACGTAACGTTAACGCCGCCGCCAGGTCCGTTCAGCGATCCCTATCTCGGGAACAACCCGTTTCCTATGCCCTACCCGCCTCCCCGCGACATAACTTTCCCGAACGGCCTGACGGTAGCCACCTACCCGGACCGGTTCCGCACCGCATACCTCCAGGACTGGAACCTGACTGTGGAGCGGGAGATCCTGCAAAACCTCGTTGTGCGCGCCAGTTATGCCGGTTCGAAAGGTACCGGGCTGCTCCAGGGGTGGCAGGAAAATGCCGCAGTCTATATTCCGGGAATGTCTACGGTAGCGAATACGAATTCCCGCCGCCCGTACGGTCCCGCGATCACCGGAATCACCGTGGTCGACAGTGTAGGCGGATCTAACTTTAACTCCCTCCAACTGACGGTGGATAAGCGCTTCAGCCGCGGTTTCACTTTGCTGGCAAATTATACGTGGGCGAAGTCGATCGACTACGGCTCAGGTGCGGGAACGCTGTGGCCCAGTTTCACGAACCCGGCCAATCACAGCATAGACCGCGGTCTGTCCGACTTTGACCATCGGCACCGCTTCGTGGCCTCTGGTGTCTGGCAAATGCCGCGCCTGGCCGGGGAACGTGCGCTGGTGAAGAACGTGGCCGGCGGATGGGAACTTTCTGGCGTTCTCACCCTGCAATCCGGGCCATTCTTCCCGGTTCGTAGTGGAAGTGACAATTCGTTTTCGGGAGTCGGCCTTGACCGGGCTGATCTGGTTGGCAATGTCACACGTCCCGCCGGCGTTGATCCGCTGCGAGAATGGTTCAACACGCAGGCCTTTGTTCAAAATGCCCCGGGAACCTTTGGGACATCCGGGCGGAATATCGTGCTCGGCCCCGGGCTTGCGGTGGCGAACGTAGCACTCGCCAAGCGTTTTATCATCTACCACGAATCTTCGATTCAATTCCGTGCCGAGTTCTTCAACGCTACCAATCACCCGAACTTCATCGCGAAGCGCTCGGAATCGCTGACTTCCGGAACATACGGCAGGATCACTACGGCCGACGATCCACGGATTCTGCAGTTCGGTTTGAAGTGGACGTTTTGATGACATGCGGCACCATTCCTGGAAAAATATCGAGCAAATGTTTATCGAGCAAATGTTCCGCATTGCTCTCATTGCGGCAACCGTGGTGGCGCCGCTCATCGGTCAGACTCGGCCTGTAGTCGTGGACGGCAGTTTTGCCGAGCCTCTCTGGCGCGAGGTGGCCGCGGAGCGGTTGGTCCCCGAAGAGAACGGAGTTCCGGCCGACACCGGGGGAGAGGTACGCGCAATCGTGGCAGGGCGGTACCTTTGTGTCGCCGCTGTACTGCCGGAGCCAACCGGACGTTTTGTCGCTCGGCTGACCGGTCGCAATCCGAACTGGGAGCAGGAAGACGGACTGCGCGTTCTGGTGGGAGCGAACATCGGATACACCGACCGGATCGTGCAGATCAACCCCCTGGGCGCTTACTCGATCGAGAAAGCGGTACACGTGCCCTACAAGAGCGTGCCGGTCTTCCCCTATTCGGACGAGTGGGAACGGGCGGTCCTCTATCGGGACGCCGATAAGTTCTTGGTCGCCGTGTCGCGTAGCGCCGGAGAGTGGCGCGCCGAAGTTGCCATCCCTCTGAATCAACTGAGTGCACCGGGTTCTGATCGTATTTTCGTCCGAGTGGAGCGTGTCCGCGCGCCGCGAGTGGGTTCTCCCCAACAGCAATGGTATTGGCCCCGGCTCGGCCCTGCCGCCAGGGTTTCCGTCGCAAAGAATGTACGCTGGGATGCCTCGCCGCCCCTGCTTCAGGCCCCGGAAATCGGCAATCCGGATCCGCCTTTGACCGTTGGCCGCCGCTCTTCCTTGCCGCCACTCAATAGCCCATGGGACGATCCCGCATGGACCGATGTTCCGTCCTTACCTCTGCTGCGTAACGAGTCGAATCCCCGCCCGGCGCGATTTCCGGTGTCGGTCAAGATGCTGCAGGACGGCCGTACCTTGGCCGTGATTGCCCGGTGTATCGAGCCGGACCGTATCGTGACCAAAGTGTCGGAAAACGATGGCCCCCTCGGTCAGGATGACAGCTTTCACGTCTATCTCTCGAGTTCTGGCTCCTCCTATGTGCAATACGCGGCAAATGCCGCCGGCTACCTGCTGGACACTATGGGGTTCGCGGGTGGCCAGCGCCTGTCCCGGGCACGAAGCTGGAACAGTGGTGCGCAGGTTTCGGTCCACCGCCGGCCAGGCTCCTGGGATGTCCGTCTGGACATTCCACTCGACTCTGCCGCCGCAGCGCTCGGCGAAACGGCACTCCCCGCCGAGTGGCGGGTGCTGCTTCTCCGCTACCGTCCCGCACGGGATGGCGAACCTCGGGAGATCAGCGAGCTGCCTGTTACCAACAGCGAGACGGCGCTGTGCCCGGCGCGATACCGGCGGATCGTGTTCACAAACCGGGAGTCTGTGGGGACAGGCGAAGCCTCTCCGGTTTCGGGTGCATTCGATACCCGGGTGTTCTCCGCCAGCCAGCGAGCGGAATTGAACCTCGCCGGAATGTTGCAGGCGCAGCTTCGTGGCCGAGTCCTGAAGGTACTCGAAGACGAAAAACGCGAGCGCGAAGGGATACGCACGCGAGAGGATTGGGAGCGATTCCGCGACGAGCGAATCCGGGCGCTGGCCGGTGCCATGGGGCCTGTCCCGGAGCGCACGCCCCTCCACACGCGAATCTTGAAGACATTCGCAGGCGAGGGATATCAGCGCCAGGATCTTGTCTACGAGAGCCGTCCGGGTCTGTGGGTCACGGCCAATCTCTATCTTCCAAGCACCCCGAAACCTTCGATTCCCGGAATCGTCATCGTGCACAGCCTGCATCGGCCAAAATCCCAGGCCGAGTTACAGGATATGGGCATTCTCTGGGCGCGCGCCGGATGCGCCGTATTGGTCATGGATCAGATCGGCCATGGCGAGCGGATGGAAACATATCCATGGAATCGCGAAGCCTATCACTCCCGCTATACGACAGGCATGCAATTGTCGATTGCCGGTGAGAGCTTGATGAAATGGATGGTCCGGGATATCCGGCGAGGCATCGATCTTGTGGCCAGTCTGCCGGTAGTGAATCGCGAACAGATCATTCTACTTGGCGCCGTCGCCGGTGGCGGAGATCCTGCGGCGGTGACGGCAGCCCTGGACTCGCGAGTTGCCGCGGTGGTGCCGTTTAATTTTGGCGAGGCCAGCCCGGAGCAGGGTGGAGGGAAAAGTTCGTGGCCGGCCGGCTTCGCCGACCCCGGGTGGGGCAGTTGGGAATCGACCCGGAACCTTCCGGGCAGCATCGCCCATCAGTTCCTGCCGTGGATCATCAACGCTTCCGTGGCGCCGCGCCGCTTCCTGTACTCTTACGAGCTCGGCTGGGACGTTCGTGAGACAACAGCATGGTCGCGCTACCAGAAAATCTTCCGATTGTTTGATGCCGAAAACAATTTGGGCGAGGCGCACGGTTTCGGAGATTTTCCGGGTCCGGGAGAATGCGCCAATATCGGCCCCGCACAACGGCAGACCATCTATCCTTACCTGAAGCGCTGGTTCAACATTCCTGCTCCCACGCAGGAACCGGACGACCGGCGTCCCGAATCGGAGCTGCAGTGTCTGACACCAGCGACCGCCGCTAGCCTGAAAATGCGTAGCATTCACGAGTTCGCATCACAAATGGCAGAAGCGAAGATCGCGGAAGTACGGGCCGGTTTGGAGAAAATGTCTGGCGAGGAGCGGCGCAACTGGCTGCAAAAGCGCTGGGCAGCGAAGCTCGGCGATATCGTGCCAAATCCATCTTCGAAAGTCACCGCACACTGGAAACGGCCGTGGCGGAATGCTACGGCAGAGGCTCTCGCGCTAGAGACCGAGCCTGGCATCCTGGTACCTTTGATCCTGTTGCACCCATCCGGCCCTCCCGGGCGGCGCCCCCTCGTGATCGCAGTGGCGGAACGAGGCAAGGAGGGATTCCTCAATGATCGTGCGGGGGAGATCGAAGCTTTGCTCCATGCCGGGTTTGAGATTGCTCTCCCCGATTTACGAGGTACTGGAGAAACCTCGCCCGACACGCGGCGGGATCCATCCAGCCAGGAAATCTCTCTGGCGGCGACAGAACAGATGCTCGATAACACGCTTCTCGGGGCACGTCTGAAGGATCTGCGCTCCGTGATCGCATTCTTGAAAACACGACCCGAAGCGAGCCCTGATCGCATCGCAGTGTGGGGCGATTCTTTCGCCCCCGCCAACGCCTCTTCCCGCATGGTGGACGAAACAGCGGGCTGGCGTGTAGGTCCAACTATACAGTACGACGCAGAACCCCTGGGCGGGCTGATGGCTATCCTCGCGGCTTTGTATGAAAACAGCCTGAGAGCCGTCGTGATCCGCGGCGGTCTGTCCGATTATGCCTCTATCCTGAAAGACGCTTTCCCCTACATCCCTGCGGACGTCGTCATCCCCGGAATCGCCGACGCCGGCGATCTTCCGGACGTGATGGCCGCGATTGCCCCACGCCCCCTTTGGTTGCAGGGTACTATTGACGGGAAGAACCGGCCAATGGACGACAAAACAATGCGGAAAGCCTTGGCAATCGTGTATGCTCGCTATTCCAAATCGCCTGGGAATCTGAATATACCGGCGGGAAAGCATTCGGAATTCGCCGATTGGCTGCGGCTCCGCCTGACGCATTAGTCCAGGGGAGGTCTATGTTGCGTCGTCGAATCCCAAGTCGCACGCGGCGACGGGAGTGAGACCGGGGCGGCGGCCTCACAGCATCGGCAGCGCCTGGAGTACTTCAGATTCAGGGCATGGGCTCCGATCACCAGGGTCGCTCCAATCGCCGCCCCGATGTGTTCGAACGGGAGAGCCGTTAATCGGACCTGATGACGCAGAATCAGGCAAAGGATGCCTGACACGAACATAGCCAGGCAGGACATCCGTCCATGCTTCTTGCGATAGCCGGGAATCAGTGTGATTGTGCCCATCACCAGGGAGCCCAGGAGAAAGACCGGTTCAAACCGCTCCGAAATGCCGGTGAGCGAGGCCAGGCCGGCGACGGATAACAAAACCGGACCGGCGACACAGTGAAGGAAACAAAGGGCTGCGATCCAGATACCGGTGCGGTCGCGGTGCGCGTGGTCGTCAGGCTGTTTGCTCATGCATTTCGTTCCGCGAAGGCCCGGGCTGCGCCGAGTTTCGGCAAGAGACGGGCAGAATTCAGTATAAAGAACAACTCTGAAGATACATGAATCAGGGCGGCCAGGACCGGATTCAAAAGGCCGAAGGCTGCCAATGCTACGCCAATGCCGTCGACTGCCAGCGTGCCGGTGAAGTTGGCCATGATGATGCGACGGCAACGCCGCGCGATTTCGAGGACCTCTGCAAAGCGCAACAGGTCATTGCCCAACAGTACGACCGAGGCGCTCTCGCGAGCGACGTCGGTCCCCGAGCCCATCGCAATCCCAACGTTGGATTCCATCAAGGCCGGCGCATCGTTCACACCGTCCCCAATCATGGCGACGGTATGCCCCTGCTCCCGCAGTTCCCGCACGCGCGCGACCTTCTGATCGGGGAGCAGCTCAGACTGAACCTCGTCCACGCCGAGTTTCCTGGCCGTCGTATTCGCGATTTCCTTACGGTCGCCGGTCAGAAGCAGCGTGCGATAGCCCATTTCCTTCATCCTGTGAACCGCGGCGGCAGCCTCCTGGCGAAGAACATCCGCGACGTGGATCGAACCGAACAGGCGGCCCTCGATCGCAACGAAAACCTCCGACAGATTGGTCGAGGATCCTTCGCCCGGCACCTGAACACCGTCCGACTCGAGGAGAGCGCGTGTGCCGACCAGTGTCCGCCGGTCCTCCACCTCGCAAAGAATCCCCATGCCCGGCGAGTAGTGGAATCCGCGAGGTTCGCCGATGGTAAGGGATAGTTCGGAGGCCTTCTTGAGGATCGCCCTCGCCAAAGGATGTTCGGAAAAGCGCTCTGCCGTGGCTGCGACGCGGATGACCTCGCGCTCGGTTGCGCCGTCGACGGCGTGCACATCGAAGATTTCAGGCGTGCCCAGAGTCAACGTGCCGGTCTTGTCGAGCACGATGGTGTCCACCGTGCTCAAAATTTCCAGATACAGCCCGCCCTTGATCACAGCTCCGGCACGTGCCGCCCGGCCGATGGCGCCGAGAATCGCCAGGGGGGTGCCGGCAGCTATTCCGCAGGCTCCTGCAACCACGATTACGGAAATCGTGGACCGGGCATTGCGTGTGACCAGGAAGGTGAGGACCGCGCACGCGAGAGCGAAATAGACCAGGTATCCCGCGAGGCGGTCCGCGGTTCGCTGTATCGGCGCGCGCGAACGTTCGGCACGCTCCACCGCCTCAATGATCCGGCCAAAGGCGGTGTCCCGTCCGACCTTTTCGGCCTGCACTTCGAGAACACCGGATTGATTGATCGTTCCGGCGAAAACCTGTGTCCCGGTTGCCTTCTCGGCCGGCATCGATTCGCCTGTGATGGTGGACTGGTCAACAAAGGAATGGCCGGCGGCAACCGTTCCGTCTACCGGTATCCTCCCGCCGGGCCGGACAATGACGATGTCGCCCTGCCCGACCTCTGCGATGTCGCGAGTGGACACCTCAGTGCCGGAACGTACCTCGGCGACCTGCGGCAGCAGATCCAGAAGTTCTCGAATGGCACTCCTGCCGCGGCCCACGGTCATTCCTTCCAGGATTTCAGCGATCAGCACAAACAACGCGATCAGCAGAGCTGTGAAGAATTCCCCGATGACGGATGCGGCCATCAGGGCGATCGTCATCGAGAGCTCCATCGTCATGCGGCGGTCCAGGAGGTCGGAAACGGCCTCCCGGAAGATCGGGTAGCCACCGATCAGAAGTCCCGCGATCGCGAGGAAATCGATGCCGCGAACAAGCGGGACCAGGCGCAGCCAGACCAGGCTCAAAATGAGCGAGACGAAGCCCACCCGCCCCCACTCCAGCCAAGCCCTTTCGTGCGGGTGATCTTGCTTGTTGGCAACTGTCACGATAGGTCCCCTCGGTTCATCGGTCAGCCCAAGTTCGGACATTTATCTATTTTGTCTACTTGACGCTTCTTGTAGTGGTGCGCCCGGAGAGATTCGAACTCCCGACCTTCTGGTTCGTAGCCAGACGCTCTATCCAACTGAGCTACGGGCGCATTTTGGACAAACAGGGAGGCTGAAACGTCAGTATACCGCAAAACCGGCTATCGTCCAAAACTCAGACACGCAAGGCCTTCTGCTTGCTACCGATTTGGCGCACAATGAAATAGAGGGACTGATGGCCGAAGCTTCTTCGCCGCCGGATGAAAAAAGGGACCAGCCCGAAAAGCGCGATCAGTCCGCGGAACCGAATAAGCTGTCCGGTACCGTGGGCTCCGTACGCATGTTCGGTGTTCCGGTACGCTTTCACTTCACGTTCCTGCTCCTTTTGATCTTTCTGGTCTTCATCGGTATCGGAGGCAAGCAGTCGGGGCTCACGACGGCGCTTTACGTCCTGGCCCTGTTTGGCTCGGTCCTGCTGCATGAGCTGGGCCACACGCTGGTGATGCGCCACTATGGCATTCGCACGCTCGAAATCGTGATGTTCCCCATCGGCGGTGTCTCCCGTCCCGAGCGGGCTCCTAAGGCCCGCCAGGAGCTGTGGGTGGCTTTGGCGGGCCCGCTAGTGAACGCCGGCATCGCGGCTGGTCTCTATGCGTGGGAAGCGTTGCACCAGGGCAAGTTTGTCGCGGTGGAACTGCTGCGCGAACCTACCGATGCCAATCTCGTCCAGCGCATTGCATTCGGCAATTTGCTTCTGTTCGTTTTCAATCTGCTGCCTGCGTATCCGATGGACGGTGGCCGTATTCTCCGTTCGCTGCTCGCTTTGCGCCGTCCGGAGGAAGAAGCCACCCGAATTGCCGCCGCGGCCGGCCGGTTTCTTGCGGTCGCCCTAGGCCTGTTCGGCCTGCTCTCGGCCAATTTTATGCTGGTCTTCGTGGCCCTGTTCGTGTACCTGGGCGCTACGCAGGAGGGCGTTGCGGTCACCGGCCGGCTCCTCACCAGCGGCTTTCCCGTGAGCTCCGCCATGATCACCGATTTCCGCACTCTCTCGCACGGCGACACCATTCGCGATGCCGGCAACCTGCTGTTGTCCACCTCCCAGCACGATTTCCCAGTGGTGCACGGCGACCAGGTAGTGGGTCTCCTGTCGCGAAGCGCCTTGGTTCGCGCCATGCTGACCGATGGCCCCGATTCCTATGTCGCCGGGGTCATGGACCGGAATTTTCCCCGCGTCCCGCCTGATATGGACCTTTCGGAAGCCATGTCGCACCTGTCGCTGCCGGGTTCCTGCGCCCTGGTCATGGACGGCGATCGCCTTCTGGGCCTGCTGACCCCGGAGAACCTTTCCGAGTTCATCCTTTTGCGCCAGGTCAGCCTTACCCGAGCCCAGCATCAGGCCTGACCCTGCATGTGTCTAATGATCCAGGACCGTCCTCTCTCGCACGGTTCCGGCCAGGCGGCCGAACGAAGACCGGGCCGGTATATTAGAATCAATCCCAGTGAGGCATCCCATGAAGTTTGTTGCTGTTGTGCTGACTCTGTTCACCCTGGTTTCCTGCAATCGCGACCCGAACGTCGCCAAGAAGCGCTACCTGGAGAACGGAAATAAGTACTTTGAACGCGGCAAGTACCGGGAAGCCGCGATCATGTACAAAAATGCGCTGCAGAAGGACATGCGCTTCGGCGAAGCGCACTACCGCTATGCCCTCACGCAACTGAAGACCGGCGAGATTCCGGGAGCCGTGGCCTCACTGCGCCGCGCAGTGGAACTATTACCGCCCAGCGGGCCGGAATACACCGACGCTGTTGTTCGTCTCTCGGAAATCTACCTGGAGATGACCCGCGACAAACGCTACCTGGAAGAGGTGGAGAGCAACGTTAAGGCCTTATTTAAGAACGACCCGAACTCCTACGACGGCCACCGCCTCTTGGGCGACCTCTACTTCGTGCAGGCGCGCGAACTCTTCGGCGCCGGAAACCGGGAGGACGGCAAGCCACTGATTCTAAAAGCTATTGAGGAATACCGCAAAGCTGAAAAGGTCAAACCGGGGCAGAACAAGCTGAGCCTCTCACTGGCTCGGTCGCTGGCCGCCAACGGCAACCTGGCAGAGGCCGAAGGGCTTTATCGCGGGGTGATTCAAAAGGACAAGACCGTTTCGGCGGCTTACGCCGAGCTTTACCAGTTGGAACTCTTCCAGAACAAGGTGGCGGAGGCGGAGAATGTCCTCCGGACGGCCTTTGCCAACAACCCCAAGCAGTATCTCTATCTGACCATGCTGGCAGGGCACTATTACAGCCATAACCGGCGCGACGAGATGGCGAAGGTGCTGGCGGAAATCAAGACCCACGCGAAGGAATTTCCACAGGCATATGCCACGGTCGGCGATTTCTACCTGCGGGTGGGAGACGGCGAAGAAGCGATCCGGCAGTACAAAGAGGGCATTACCAACGATCCCGCCAGGAAGCTTAACTATCAGAAGCGGATCGTGGAAGTCCTGATGCGACAGGGCAAACGTAACGAGGCGTCCCAGGTCAATGCGGAGATCCTCAAGGAGCATCCGAACGATAACGACGCCCGCGGCCTGGCCGCCGCCCTGCTGCTCGACCGCGGAGAGGTGCAGAAAGCAATCTCGGAATTGCAGGCAGTCGTCACCACGGCACCCGATAACTTTGTAGCCCGCTATAACTTAGGACGAGCGCACGTCGCCCGCGGAGAGTGGGAACAGGCCCGCCAAGATTTCAACGAAGCCATTCGTACGCGCCCGAATTATCTTCCTGCCCGGCTGGCCATGGCCCAGTTGCAGGCTTCGCGCAACGAGAACGAACAGGCGCTGAAGTCGGTCACCGAGATTTTGCAGCTAGATCCGAACAATTTCAATGCCCGCCTGATCCAAACGGCGGCCCTGATGGGACAGAAGAAGTACGCCGAGGCCCACCAGTTGCTCGACGGGATGCTCAAGAGCAGCCCGAACTCTCCAGATGCCACCTTCCAGTTGGGGACGGTAAACCTGCTGGAACATAACTACAAACAGGCTGAAGAGGCTTTCCGGAAGTCGTACCAACTGAGTCCGGCAAACCCCCGCGGATTGATGGGTGTAGTAGAAATCTACATGGCCCAGGACAAGCCGGACCAGGCACTGAAGATCCTCTCGGATGAGGCGGAGCGGTTCCCCAACCGCCTGGACATCCGGCTGGCATTGGCCAATACCTCGGTGCGCGCCGGCCGGTTTGACGCCGCCGTCTCGGAGTTCAATAAAGTCATTGCCGGGCTCCCCAAGAACTCCAAATCGGCCGGCGAGATCTATCTCCGCCTGGGTGAGACCTATCGCCGCAAGGGGGACCTGACGAACGCCATCTCCGCCCTGGACAGTGCCCGCAAGGTCCTGCCGGAAAATCCAACGGTGATGAGCACGCTGGCTCTTACCCTGGACGCAGCCGGGCAGAAAACAGCAGCCCGCCAGATGTATGAGCAGACGATTAAGTTCGAGCCGAATAACGGAGTTGCTCTCAACAACTTAGCGTTCCTGATCGCAGAAACGGGCGGCGACCTGGATCAGGCGCTCACCTTCGCCCAAAGAGCCAAGCAGATGCTGCCCAATATGTTCGAAATCTCGGACACGCTGGGCATGATCTATCTCAAGAAGAATCTGAGCGATAACGCCGTCGATATTTTCAAGGAACTGGTTCAGAAACAGCCTGCCCATTCGACCTATCGCTACCACCTGGGCATGGCCCTGGAGCAGAAGGGAGACCGTTCCGGGGCTCAAAAGGCCCTGCAGCAGGCGCTGAAGGACAATCCCTCGAAAGAGGAAGAAGGCAAAATCAAAGAGTTGCTGGCGAAGCTGAGCTAATCGGTGGGATGCCTCCCGCCTCTCAGAATCCCCCACGCGGGCGGTAGCCTGGACGGCAACGCACGCGGTATTTCTTGGCCACGTCACTGGTAATCTCGACCGAGATTTTCCGGAATCCTTCGTTGGGGTTGGCCTGCGGGTAGTAGGTCACCGTATACATATTCCCCAGGTCTTCGCGGATCGATTCAAAAGCCTCGACCTGCTTCTGCCAGGTTTTGGCCCAATAAGCTTTGCCGCCGGTGCGCGTGGCGATACGCCGGAAGACGCCGCTCGAGATGGGGTCTTTATTGACCTCATTGGTGGAAATGACGTAGATCGGAATGCCCTCGTCTTCAGCCACCGCCCGCACATCGTCCGGGGCGACCATGCTGGCGTTGTCCGGGCCGTTGGAGAACACGATCACAACCTTCCTGCCGGGAACTTTGGCGGCGTCCCGAAGCGCCAGGAGCAGGCCGTTGTACAGCGCCGTGTCGTCTCCGGCAACTGCTTTGCGCAAGCCGGCGATGGCTTCCGACCGGTCCCGAGTCAGGGCCGCCGCCCGGGAGAGGTTGCGGCTGAACGTATAGACCGCAACGGAATCGGCGCGGTCCAGCCCGCGGATGAAGTCGGCGATGGCATCCTCGGCGTATACAAAGCCGCGGTACATGAAATTGCTGGTATCGAAGAGGACAAAGACGTTGGTACCGACGAAGGCATCGGGCCGCGCTTCGAGCCCGGGCTTGCCGGCGACTTCGACGGGATGATCGATCAGCGGACGAGTGGCGCCGCCCTCCAGCACGGCAACCGGAGTCTTGGTTCCTTCCGCAAAGGTCGATATCTTTTGCAGGATACCGTCCTCATAGATCCGCAGATCGCTAGGCTTCAAACCATTGATGTAACGGTTGCGGCTATCGGTCACGGTAAAGCTGAGCACCACCATGTCCACCTTGACTCGAAAGAGCGGCCGCTGCGTCTCCTGCGCCCAGGCCACCCCAGCCCCGGCTGCCGTCCCGAAAAAACCGCGTCGCGAAAGTATCATGACTTTTTCCCCATTACCCGGCACATTTTCCCCACTACCCAATTCCCAACGTTCGTTACTGCAAAGAAGCCTTCTGCTCCGCGGACATCGGCGTGCGGGCCTTGGCCCTGACATCATCCCCAACCAGGCGCAGGGAACGAAGCACCGCCGGCCAATCTTCCAGATGCGAAGCAAAGATGCGCTCCACCAGCCGTTCCGTCCATTCCGGAATCCGTACGTTTAACTGTGACGGAGGCACATGCATTTCATCTGCCAGTGTTGCCCAGTAGAGTGTATTCGATTCCCAGCTCTCCGCCATGATCCTGCTGGAATAGCCCATCAGGGTCGGGAAGGTCCGCAGGCTCAGCAGCTCGGGACGATAGGAGTTCGCCAGAGTGGGCTTGGGAGTTCCAAAAGCCTCGGAAATGGCGCGATAGTTTACCTCCTCGGGCATTTCGCTCGCCAGGCGCCGCATCTCGGCCAGCATCGGTCCTGGAGTAGTGGTCTCTTTGGCGGCCATGAGCCTGGCGATGGCAAACATCTCCGAGGGCGTAATGCTCTCCACCGCCCCCTTCACATCGCCGTCCGCCACCAGCCCCATGATGCGCATGGTCCGGGCGGGCGAGGCCTGAGTCGCCAGGGCATCGTGCAGGCTCTGGCGCAGTTCGGCATCGAGCGCAGCGCTGGCGACGAGCGATTGCGTGTAGCGCATATGCAGCGCCACCCAGTGCATCTGGGCCGGGGTCACCCTCCACCATCGCGGGACCGTCGCGCTCAGCATCATTTGCGGCACCAGATCGCCCCAGATCAGGGCCTGGGTCTGCCGCGGAACCAGGAAATTCTGCTCTGCCTCGGCTAAGGCGTAGGGCAGCCCAGCCAGAGAACCTACGAGGCGGCCGCCGCCGTTCGACGGCCAGCCTGTACCGAACAACTCCGTTGTCCGCCAGGTATGTACCGTACCCTGCACTCCGAGGAAGTCGTGGCTGCGCACGAACAGCGGATTCGTGTAGAGAATCTGCGCACCGGGGGGTGCATAGTGGGCGTAGTTATAGGCCACGAGGGTATCGCGCAGGAAGGGTGCCAACAGGCCGCGGGAGTCCGCCAACTTCTGTTTGTCGGTATTCTTCTCGATCAACGCACGCAGGTTCACGCGGCGCTGACTTTCCACGTGCCGCTCGGTCCAGTATCCGAACGCCAGAGCATTTCGTTCGATGCTCGAAAGCGAGGCTCGGGGAAGCTGGATCTCATTGATTCGGGTCGAGACGCGGTTGAGCAGGGCCAAATTGGGTTTTTCGCCATTGGCGACGGCCTGCAGGTGGTCGGCCAGGTCAAACAGCGTATCGAGCGAAAGGATGCGCTGTGCCTCCAGCACCCGCGTCATCTCCTGCACTACCTGGGTGTAGGAATCCACATCGGACGCCTCCGAGACTCCGGCCAACAGATCAAGCAGGCGTTCCTGCGGCTGAGCCGCCTTGCCGCCGGTGGCGACGAGCAGCGCTTTCACGCCATCGCGCCCCGCGTCGAACAGCTCGCGGTTATTCTTGATCTGCGCGAAGCGGCCGACGATATCGGAGAACGTGCCGTCCGCCTGCGCCAGCGGAAGACTTCTCTGGCGCACCACGATTTGCCACAATCCCACGAGGGCCTGCATGGTCCCGGCCGTATCGGAGCGCAGCAGCGGCTCCTTCATCTTGTTGATGCTCTCCGCCGTATCGAGGAAGAGCATGATCGACTTATCGCTTAGCGTGGGGGCCTCGTTGAAGATCGGGAACTGGCTGCCGAACTGGCGGTAGGCCCGTGCAAGGCGGTCCACCGTCTCGGGAGCCAGCGGAGTCGGGCGGTTGCGGTCCAGGTCCGTCAAGGCCATGAAGATCTTCAGCGGCTCATTCTCCACCGCTTTGCGGGACAGGCCAAACAGAGCTTCCACTACTTCGTCCGGCTCCTTCCATCCCGCGGCCGATTTAGTCAACTTGCCGTCGTACTTTCCATGGGGGTGATTTACAAACAGGTTACGCCAGACTTCCAGGCTGCCCGGAATGTGAACCTTGCCATCCGGATCGATCTGGAGCCGGGTAGTCAGCAGCATCATGTCGGCATTCGAACGAAAGACTGGACGTGCCGGCCCCGGGCTGGTAACTTTGCCGCGCACTGCGCCGTAAAAGCGCTTCAGACGGGTTGGATCGGTCAGGTAGGCGAGAGTCGGCCCCTGGATGCGCGAAAGCGCGTCGAAGTAGCTGGCCATCCATCCGTCGTCACGCGCGATCAGACGTTCAAAGAAGAGCGGACCGTTATCGGGCGACACACCCACCAGGTCGGCCCATGCGGTAGTGGCCCGCGCGCCGCCGGGGATCACTGCTTTACCATTGCGGATCTGGAACATGCCGCCGAAGAAATCGAGCACGTGCGCGTAGGCACGAATACGCTGGACAGCTATGGACTTACGCAGCGTATCGGCCGTACCGCGGTCCAGCTTGGAAAGCCCCAGGTAGAGGCGGCACAGAGCTGGATCGGACAGAAAGATGTCGATAAATTCGCCACCTTCTTTCTCCCGCGAAGAGAGCCAGTATTCGGCGCCGAACAGTACCGGTACCTGGACGGGGTGGAAATCATAGGTGAACGGGCGATTGGTGCGGAGGGCTTGTTCCAGGTCCGGCAAGGGAAATCCCGAGTCCGTGGTCAGAAACGCTCGCGACGCATTCACGGTTTCCAGAACCACCTCGCTGCCGCAGCCGCCGCGCATCCGATATCCCAGAATCCGCAGGAGGTCGCCAGCCTTGGGCGAATCACAACTTTCGATTTTGATCACCTTCTCCGGCCCTGCGAGTTTCTCTAACTCCCGCGCCTGCGTCAGATAGCGATGCACCAGTTTCAAATATTCGGTTTGCTCCAGGGCTTCGTTACTATGAGAAGCCTGGTAGCCGTTGGTGACCACATTGCGCGCCAGTGAGGCCAGGAGATCTTCCATCGAATTGTCGGTGGAGATAGCGGCCATTCGGGCAAAAGAGCGCAGCGGGCCGGGAATCGCGATATAAGCCTTGCCTTCCGCGGGAGCCTTTTTTGCTGGCGAAGTCAGCAGCAATTCCTTGCCACCGGCGGCGCGGTACGCCTCGGCGTGACGCTCCGCGGCGGCATGGTCACCAGCCAGTAAATCCAGCAGAACCAAGCGATGCGCCACAGCCTGCCGTTTTGCGGGATCGCCGGATTTCTCCAGGATGTTGAGCAGTTTCTGGTAGGCCTGACGGCAGTCCGGATCATCGAAATGATCCAGAAACTCCGCATATTCGGCAAGTGCGGTAATATCGGCGCCGGGATCCTGGGCAGCCTTGGCCAGCAGCAGACGCGCCCCGACCGCGTCGCCTGACCTTTCTAACTGGTGCGCCCGATCCAGGTTGGTGCTGGCCTGAAGGGCAGAAATGAGAGTGCAAACGGCCAAAAACGCAACAGCGCGTGCCTTCATGATGGCTCTCTCCGTTATGGTGAAATAATGTAGCA
>CAZMRK010000271.1:0-20749 GCA_964568355.1 uncultured Solibacteraceae bacterium
TGAATCCCGCTCAGATGATCCACCGGCCCGAGTTGGGCAACTTGAGTGTCGGTTCCACCGCGGATATCGCCGTGCTGGAGATCCTGAAGGGGAAGTTCGCCTATCTTGGTTCCGGCGGCGGGAAGATCGAGGGCAATCAAAAGATCCAGTGCGTCATGACCATGTTCGGCGGCAAAATCCTGTATGACCACCCTTACGGTCTGAGCGTCCCTCTGTGGCAGGACATCCCGAAAAGCTCGCGGTATTGGGCCGACACCACGCTACAGAAATTCTGACGCGGACGAAGAAAGACCTTCTCCCAAACGAGGGCGAAGGCGCTGCAGTGAGGCGCCTCACAGTCCCTTGCGCACATTGTCCGGGCTGCGTCGTCAAAACGCCGGCGCATTAGTCCTATCGAATGAGGGTGGTCGTGCACGACGATCATCCGAACGAAAGGACGAACAATTCGATGCGATCTCTATTTGCAGCGAGTTTGCTGATGATTCTCGCGGTGGCGTTCGCTGCCGCACAACAAAGCCCGGCCATCGCTCTGCCGCAAGTCTTCACGTCCGGTTCGATCGGCCTCACCAGCGGCCAATCCGCCAGGTGGAACGCCTTGAACCCGCCGTGGCCGGCTCCAATCGTGGCGCCAACCTGTTCCGTGACGCTGTCGTTTGCCAGCGGCAGCGGGGAAGTCCTGAAACAGGAAACGGTGGCGCTCAAGGCAGGGGAGAGCCGCTCCCTGCTGCTGGATGCGAACGAGTTTCCGTCCACGGGCAATCCCACCGGGATCTACGCGCTTGCCGTACTTCCGGTCACCGGACCGGCGGATCAGCCAACCCCTCGGAGCACCTGTACACTGGTGACCAACCTCGAGGTTGTGGACAGCAGCACAGGCAGGACGACGGTCGTATTGGGAGGCTCGCCGGTCCGCCCGACTGGTCTACTGCCCGCTTCGACCACGCCGTAGCCGGCTTGCTTCAATGCCCTCCCGCTTTCCTAATGTGCTAGTGTAATAGTACAATAGGAGACTGGGAGGGCGGCATGACCCGGAGAGACTTTGGAGGACTGGCGTTTCAGGCGGCGGTGGCTGCGCCGCCCGCGCCTCTGGTTATCCCGGTGCACCAGGTGATCGACTCCCGCATGAAGCCGCAGCCCGGCCAGATCGGCTATTTCTGGTCCCGCATCTGGCCTGAGGCGGTTCGGGATTTTGCCTCTTGCGGGATCCATCTGAAAAATGACGTCGTCGAAGGTGAAGTCCGGCGCTCTGCCGGAGACCGGCCGGTTTTCGTCGGCCTCGATCGACGGGCCCTCAATCTGATCCTTACCGCCCAGCTTCCGATGCGATGGGATCGCGGTCGGGCCCTATGCGGCGTCACTACGCGCTACGACGGCTACCACATCTGCATGATCGCGCTCGCCTATGCACACGCCCACCAGATCCCGCTGCTCTCGGTCAATACCTGCGTTCACGAACTGCTGCACGCTTTGCTGCAGGACATCTTCGAAAAGCACGGTGCGGTGTGGTCCGATGCCTCGCGCGAGCTGCGCATCGATTGGTACGCCACGCGCCTCTGGCTGTTTCGCGACGGCGGAGACCTCCGCATGGCCGCCCATGCTTATCTGAACCGCCTGCATGCGGAATTCAGCCCTTAGCCTCTTTTTTTTTGCACGAAAAGCCGAGCGCGTGTAACTTTAGCGGCTACGGAGAGTATTCATAGGAATGAGATATGCGCTCCGGATCATCGGCCGCGAGAAAGCATTTGCCGTATTCGCCATTTCGACATTGGCGTTAGGAATCGGCGCGGTGACGACCATCTTCTCCGTTGTGGATGGTGTGCTGCGAAAGCCGCTCGCGTACCGGGAGCCCGGCCGGCTGTATGCCGCCGCGGAGTCGGCCCCGAAGCTCGCCCGCGCGTACCCGCGCCTGCCGGTAAACGCATCGCATTTCCGTTCCTGGCAGGAGCAGTGCCGATCCTGCGAATCCGCCGCGCTACTGAACCCTGCTTCATTTAACCTCACCGGCGCGGGAGAACCTGAGCGAATCGACGGCGCTACCTGCACGTGGCCGCTGTTTCGGGTCCTGGGCGTCGAAGCCCAACTGGGCCGTACCTTCCTGGCGAGTGACGATCAGCCCGGCGCAAACAGCTTCATCGTCATCAGCGACTCGCTTTGGCGCCGCAGGCTCCAGGCCGATCCCGCTGCCATTGGCAAGGCGATCCAAATCAATGGCAAACCCCACGTCGTCGTTGGCGTTCTTCGTCCCGATTTCCATCTTCCATCAGGTGAGCGGCTTGGGCCGCTAAATCAATTCCCCAGGCGCGCGGAGATCTTTAAACCGATGGGGTTCACCTGGAATAAACTGAGCCGCGTCGGCCAGTTCAATTTTGCGTCGCTGATCCGCCTGCGGCCCGGGGCCAGTCCCGCGCGGGCCGAGGCTGAAATGACCGCCGCTATCGCCGATGCCGGGAGTCTGATGAAAACCCCGGTAAGCACTCGTCTGGTCCCGCTCCAGGAGCAGGTCACCGGAACTTCGCGCCGCCCTTTGCTGCTTCTGTTCGCGGCAGTCGGCGCCGTGTTGCTGATTGTCTGCGTGAATCTGGGCAACCTGATGCTCGTGCGCGCCAACGAACGCGTGCGCGACGTCGCGGTTCGCCGGGCTCTGGGTGCGGGCGCCGGACAACTCTTCCGGCCGGTTCTCGCCGAAAGCGTTCTGATCTCCCTTGGCGGTGGAATCTTGGGAGTCCTCCTGGCATATGCCGGTGTACAAGTCCTGATCAGGACGGCCCCTATTGATATTCCGCGCCTGGAGGAAGTGCGCCCTGACCTGATGACGTTCGTCTTTGCGTTCTGCATTTCGGCAGGTTGTGGCATCGCCTGCGGCTTGTGGCCTGCATTCCGCGCCGCGCGCGTGGATCCCGCCGATGTGCTCCGATCCGGCTCGCGCTCAGCCACTACGGCTCGTGCCGGCCGGCGCTTGCGCGAATGGCTGGTCGGGGTGGAAGTAGCGCTCAGCACGGTATTGCTGGCTATCGCAACCCTGCTGGGCCTCAGTTTCTTCCGCGTTGCTAATGTGGACCGGGGGTATGTGGTGGATCGCGTTCTCACGGCCGATTTGACGCTGCCCGGTTCGCGCTATCAAACCGATGAGCAGCGAGCCCTGTTTCACCAGCGGGCTCTGGAAAAGCTGGAGTCACTGCCGGGTGTGCGATCCGCGGGGCTGGTCAGTTCGTTGCCTTTGAAGGCCCAGGCTTGGGGAGATGTCATTACCAAAGAAGGCGAGACCCGTCCCCGGCCGGAAAGGCCCATGGCCGGGTATCGATTTGTCAGTGAGCACTATTTTCAGACCATGGGGGTCGCTCTCCTCAAAGGACGCTTCCCGGCGTCGCACGATCGCGCGCATCGCGTAGCACTGATTTCCGAGAGCGCGGCTCGCAAGGTCTGGCCGGGAGAGAATCCCGTCGGAAAGCGGATCCGCAACGACGTCAGGGCAGGTGAGGTGGAGGTGATCGGCATTGTCGCCGATATCCGGGCGGAGAGCTTGGAGAAGCAGCCGTCCATGATGGTCTATGTCCCTTATTGGGACGGCGTTTATTGGCAAGGACAAGTCTGGGGCGAAATGACCTACGCCTTGCGAACGGCGCAGGATCCGGCATCCATGGCTACCGCTCTCCGGTCGGCAATTCATGAGTTGGACGCCGAGTTGCCGCTGGCGAACGTACTTACAATGCGGGAGATCTTTTCCAACTCTATTGGCAGCCGGCGGTTTCAGACAATACTGATAGCCGTTTTTGCCGCTGCAGCCATGCTCCTGGCGTGTCTCGGGATCTACGGTGTTATTTCCTATAGCGTGGCGCGGCGCACCAACGAAATCGGAATTCGAATTGCCCTGGGCGCACAAGCTTCAGAAATCTCCCTGCTCGTGCTGCGGCAAGGTCTGCGGCCGGTGCTTGGCGGCGCGCTCGCCGGCGTGGCGGGTGCCTTGGCAGCGGGACAGTTGGCAAGAAGCCTTCTGTTCGGCGTCGAGCCGGACGACTCCGCCGTACTCGCAGCGGTTGCGATCACTCTTCTTGTAGTGGCGGCAGCCGCCTGTTGGGTGCCTGCCAGGCGCGCATCCCGGATCGATCCCATGGTGGCCTTGCGCGAAGAGTGAAGCTTGCCGCACCGAAGGGCGCGCCGGCAAGCGGACAAACCAGATCGCCCGTTCGCATCACGCCATCTTTCCGTCGCCGGCCGCTGCTACGTCTGCTTCTCACCCTGCCGCAGAAGGTCGCGCGCGCTGAAAAACCGGTACCCGGCCAGCAGAATCACACCAGCCGAAAGAAACGCGATGGAGATCCCGGAAAATACGCCGGCCAACCCATACTTGCTCTTCAGGTACCCGGTGGCAAAGACGCCGAGCCCGCCCGAAAACGACGCGCAGGTGTTCATGAAACCGATCGCCGTGCTGCGCAATCGGGACGGCACTACGTCGCAAAGGACCGGGCTGTCGTTCGCCTGGCCCATGCCCCGCAGCAGGGCGAACAGGAAAATGCTGAAGCTCACCAGCAGAAATCCGGGCTGCGTTCGGAATACCAGCAGGAAGGGTGCGGCGGCCAGAAAGCTCATGGATTGGAGCAGCATCCGGTTTCGTCGGCTGCGCGTCGCCAGCCGGTCAGACCAGTAGCCGCTCATCACCATGCCGGCCACGGTCGCGATCTGCAACGTGAACGTGCCCGCGAATCCCGCCGAACCCAGGCTCATCTGGAAAGTGTCGCGGAAGTAGAGCGGCAGCCAGTTGAAGAACGTCCATACACCTGTCGCCACCAGCATCACCTCTGCCAGCACCACCACGTAGGATCGGATGCGCGCCAGTTCCCCCACACTCGCCAGTACCGGATGCTTCTGTGCTTTTTGGGGAAGGCCCGCGCCCGAATCTCTCAGAAAAAATAGACTGAGGCCCGCGATAAGGAGCCCCATCCCGCCGAGCACAATGAAGCCCATGCGCCACCCGAAATGGTCGGCCAGATAACCCGCGCCTGCTCCGCCCGCTACTACGCCCAGGTTCAAGCCGACCGAGTGGACTGCCATGGCCGTGCCCCGGCTCGATGTGCCATGGTAATCCGCGATCAGCGCGGTCGCCGACGGCAGATACAGGCTCTCCGTGAGTCCCAACAGGATGCGTGTCGTCAGAAGCATCGCATAGTTCACGGAGAATCCGGCGGCGACCGAAACCAGGCTCCAGGAGGCCACGCTGATGACAATTAGCCGGCTGCGTGACCAACGGTCGGCGAGGAAGCCGGCCACGGGAGAGAACAAGGCGTAGCTCCACAGGAACACCGAACCCAGGGCCGCCAGTTCCATGTCGGAAAGGCCCATCTCCGAGTGAAGAGCGGGCAAAACGGCCGAGAGGGCCGACCGGTCCGCGTAGTTGATGGCCGCGCAGAACGCCAGATTTCCGGCAATCGCCCATTTGGGAGTGGAGAGTTGCATGTAGTGTGCCGTGGCGTCTGGCCTCTTTTATCCTGCGCGGACCAGTTTCTCCGCTGCGGCGAATTGGCGGATCTTCTCCATCTGCTCCGAATCCGCTGGCTCGTCCAGTTGGGCCATGTGGCTTTCGCAGATGCCCATGATTTCCAGAACTGCTTTGATCGCTTTCAGGCGCAAGGTCGTCGAATCCTGTGGCCGGCTTTCCAGAAGACCGAAGACACGCATCAACCCCTGAATACGCGCCTGCCACCGCGGCAGGTTGGCCAGATCCCGGCGCCGGGCCGCCTCGTAGGCCGCCACCAGGTCCGCGGGCTCGAAATTGGCAATCGCCGGCACCAGGCCGCGAGCGCCGTACAGAATTGCGGGCAGCGAAAGCAGTTCGTTCCCGTGCAGGTAGGCGAAATCATCCCGTTCCCGCACCCGCCCCAGGATCTCCAGGGTCCGCGCCATGTCGCCCACCGTATCTTTGATCCCGACAATACGAGGGTGCGTACTGAGTGCATCCACCGTGGCCGGTTCGATGTTGTTATTCGTCCGAAAGGGCATGTTGTACATGACTACGGGCAGGGGACTGCGATCCGCAACGTAGCTGTAAAAACGAATCAGCTCGGCCTGCGACAGCCGGTAATAGCACGGCGGCAGCACGACCGCGACATCGGCTCCGATCTCGGCCGCCTCCGCCGCCCGCGACACAATCTCGTCCAGACAGTTCGAAGAGACGCCGGCGTACACCGTTACGCGCTTGCCTGCGCGGCGTACCAGCCGCTCGAGTACCTGCCGCTGCTTTTCCCAGGTCAGGGAAACGAATTCCCCTGTGGACCCCAGAGCAAAAAGACCGTGGACTCCCCCAGCGATGAGAAATTCCGTCAGGCGATCCAGGCCTGCCCCATCCACGTCGCCGGACGCGGTGAGAGGCGTCACCATCGGGACCACTACGCCTTCCAGGCGGCAATTATGCGATCCATTGTTTCGCAATTGGTTCTTCATGAGTAAGACCTGATTTCGAAGATCCGGGCGCACGGATCGCCGTGCGTGCAAGTCACCGTCACGCGCAGGCGGTCGGTGATCAGCGGCTCCCGGAACTCGTGTACCCGCCGTCGCTGATAATTGCCGGTTACGGCCTCGGTCCATCCGTCCGGGGTAGACAGCGCATAGTCCGCGACTGTCTCCGGTTGGGGGCCATGGATCATGCGGCGGTTGTACAAATCGCTCATCGTGAGCGTGAGTTCGCGTTCGAACCCGGTATCGAAAATAAGCTGAACGCTGCGGATGCGTTGCGGCCGCGGCCACACCAGTTCTACCCATGCCGGCAGCCCCACCGAACGCCACTGGTGCGCCGCGCCCGCCAGCGTAGGATGCATCCGCGCGCTTGTCGCGCGAGTGACTCCATCGGTGAGCGCGCCGGCCGGGGCATCCGGCTGCTCGGACGATGCCTGGATGCGGGCGAACCGCGCCAGATCTTCCGGATCCTCGTTGCGGATGCCTGGCAGGAACGCGTCATCCCGCAGCAGCATCTGTTGGATGGCCTGGATGTGAGGTTCTGAGGCCAGTGCAGCCGCGGTGTGGATGCCGGTGCGGCATGCGTATGCCGCCGCCGTGCCTACGGCCTGACCCACCGTGGCGCAGGTACCCATAACGCGCGTCGAAGCGAAGGCCACATGCGTGGCGCTGATGTTGCGGCCCGCGAAAAACAGATTCTCGATGTTACGCGAGTAGAGCGATCGTAGGGGAATCCCATAGAGGTGCGGCACTTCCACCTGCTCGCACGGAAATTCAGCTACCGCGTCCACGCCGGCGGGCGGATGCATATCGATCCACCAGCCGCCGTAGGCGACCTCGTCCTCGGGAAGATGTCCCTCCAAAACGTCGCCTTCGCGCAGCACATACGGGCCGAGGAAGCGTCGCGATTCGCGCTTTCCTGGAAGCATGCCGATCCACTCGAGCGCCCAGTTGGCCACGCTCCGTTCTTCCGCCGGCGCCGCGCCCTCCAACCATTTGTCATAGGTTGCGGCGTTCGTATCAGCGAAATCCTGGCAGTGGTTCTTGACGTGGTCCCAGACTCCCAGGGCAATCCGCAGCAGCTCGTGGCGAATCCGGTCGTTGTCCCGAATCGTATCCAGCTCGCCGCCCCATTCCATCCACCAGTAACCGTATTCGAACTCGCGATGGCTGCGCAGCCGCAGATCCCCCTCGTCAAAATGGCGGGCCCATTCCGGGGCCGTGAACGGCATGGGCCGCGCATGGCGGCGCGCCATGAAGAGGATTGTGCTGCCGAGCGTCTTTCGATCGGCAACCTCGGGTGCGTGGCGCTCTCCGTATTCGGCCCGCGCCTCGCGTCCCATACGGAAGTCGGCGCCGGCCTCCGCGCCCAGACGGCCGTCGCCTGTGCAGTCGGCAAAATACCGCGCGGCGATCTCAAATCGTTCTTCGGTCAGATTCCGCACGGCATCGACGCTTAGGATCCGTCTCCGCCCGCCGCTCTCTTCCATGCGGCAGCCCGTACAGTCGGTGTCGAGCAGCAGCGTAATATTCGGTTCCTGCCGGACTTTGTCGTATAGCAGAAGGTCGAACATCGACGGGCTGCGCTGCGGATTTCGCACAGCGTCCTCTACGCGCAGTTCGTCGAGCAGCCCGGATTCCCTTGCCCCGGGGCGTTTCCCGGAGCAGGAAGCTCCCACGATGTGCATGCGGACCTCCGAAGAGGCGTTGCCGCCGAGCACCGACCGGTCCTGCAGCAGCACCACGCGCGTTCCGTTGCGGGCCGCGGCCAACGCCGCGCAGACACCAGCCAGACCGCCGCCCGCGATGCACAATTCCGTCTCCCAGAGATGGTGTGTCAAAAAGAAGAAGCCTCCGGTTTCACCATGGATGCGACAGCGGCTGGCCGCCGGTTCCGCACGGTGATGCTACCAGATCAGCTTTCCTCCCAGGGAAATGCGGCGCTGCGTGTTGCCGGCGCCGAGTGTCGTCACCTGGCCAAAGGTCCCGGAGGTCGGCGACATATCCGGCGCGGCAAAGATGGGGTGATTCAACGCATCTACGACTTCGCCGCGGAACTGCAGCCGGAGCCGCTCAAAGAATTGGAAGTCTTTCATCACTGACACATTCAGGATATTGACGGGCGCCTGGCGGACGCTGTTCAATCGCAGCGGGAAGGTGCGGATGTTGCTGGCAAGCTGGTGCGAGGAATTGCGGTCAAAGCCGGCGTTGACGTTGAGCCATTGGGCGGCCGAACGTTCCGAGGCAGGCAGTTCGATGTCCTTGATATCTCCGTTGAACAGGACATTGCCCCAACTCAGGGGAAAGCCGCTCCCGTATTGGTAGATGGCATTAATCGACCACCCGCCGACAGCATAGTCCAGCCAGCGGTTGGAATTCAGCCACCGTTTGCCCTTTCCCAACGGCAGTTCCTCAATGGCGCTGAGAGCCAGTGAGTGAGTGCGATCGTTGGCTGAGATGACGTGCGTGGGAAGCGCGTCGCTGACATTCAGATAGTCAACCGCCTCCATGGCTTTCGAATAGGTGTAGTTCCCCTGGGCGCTGAACCCGTTCGAGAATCGCTTCTCCGCGCGGATAATCAACGCGTGATACCACGAGGCTCCCAGGTCGGTCGTCGTATTGATATCGCCAAACTGCGGGTACGGCCGCAGCAATTGGGAAAGTGGCACGGTGCGCGTCTGCAAGGAAGTTCCGGAGAACTCCTGGATTCCGTAGAAGGGATTGGAAACTGCCTGGCTGAGATAGTTGATCACCGCCGTGTCGCGCTGATTGAGCCGGCTGAGATACTGCGCCGGGACCGCATTCAGGTTCCGTGTGGACGAGAGGTGCGTCCCGCGGTTGCCCATATAGCCCAGGTCGATCAGGACACGGTGCGGCAGTTCATGCTGCACGTTTACGCTCCAGCGCTGCACGTAAGGAATGCTGCGGCCCGGCGAGAGGATCGTCAGCGATTGTCCCAGGTAGGTGCGCAGGCCCTGCGTGGAGCCGGCAGGCTGCAGCAGACCGTTCGGGAAGGGATCCTGAAGCGTGGATTGGAAGGTCAGGCCGTTATCCAGGCTGGGCACCAGGGCTGTCGTGGCGCTGAATCCCTGCTGGAGCGCGTCTGCGGTATCCGCGCCGAAGGCCTCGTAATAAATGCCGTAGCCGGCTCGCAGAACGGTCCGCGGCAGCACCTGGTAGGCAAGCCCGATGCGCGGCAGGAAGTTCTTGGGCTGCGAATCGAACAGAGCGCGCGGAACGCCGCCTACACCCGCAAACAGCAGCCCACCGGGGGTCAGAAAGGAACTGGCCGGGATGCCTGCCACCGGATTCTGCGCCAGGTTCTGCTGCGCCGCGGCCTGGATCGGATTGGTGACGTTGAAATCAAATCCGCGCGTGGAGCGGTTGTAGCGCTCTGTCAGCGCCGTCTCGTATTCGTAGCGCAGGCCCAGGTTCAAGGTGAGTTTTCGCGTCAGCTTCCAATCGTCCTGAACGTAGAGCCCGAAATATCCTGAGTCCTCGGCGATGGATGCGTTGCGATTGATGCTTCCACCGCTGGGCAGCCCCAGCAGGAAGGAGGCCAGTCCCTGGCCCACCGGCGCCGCTCCGGAGTTGTCCAGCGGTCCGACGGTCCAGGTAGTGCCGAACGTATAGGCGGGCGAGACGTTGCCGTAGTTATATTGGCCCTCGCGAAACAGGCGATACTCGCCCCCGAACCGCCAGGTGTGATTGCCGGACAGATGGGACGCCTGGGCGCTGAACGTGTGATAGGTGGTGTCGGCGGAGCTTCCGCTATTCCCGCCCAGGCTGGTCAGACCGGTAATGCTGATAGCCGGCAGGGTGGTGACCGAAGAATCCAGTTGACTCAGCAGCGAGGACGGCAGGCCGAGTGTGGAAAGATCGAATCCTCGGCTCGGCGGATAGCTCGCCGTGTTGTACCGGTCCAGCCCATATCGCAGTTCGAGCACCCAGGTCGGACCGAACAGAAGGGTGTCATCCAGCGAGAAGCCCGTATTGCCGTGAGGCCCGAGTGTTCCCGTGGACGGATTGTGGAAATAATTGTTGCTCAGCGGCGTTGCCGAAGTATTGTTGAACGCGAAGAACAGCCTGTGAGTATCGGAGAAGGAATGGTCCACGCGGCCCAGGAATCCGATATATGGTGAATCGGCCATGTTCGGATCGCTGTAGTTGTTGGTGCCGTCGGTATTCCCCGGCTGGTTCGGCAGCGGATAGTAGTTGAGAATCTGCTTGGCATTGGCGTTCAGGCGGCTCGCGGGGATGATGTTGCCGGGAAAAGGCTGACGCGTGAAGCGTCCGTTCGCGGCCGGCTGGATCGTAGCCGGGTCATAAATCTGATACTGCGAGCCGAGCCGGAGAAGTTGGGAAAAGTCACCGTCCCTCTGCTCCAGCGTGGGCACGGTGTAGGAACTCCGGGATGCCCGCTGGCGAATCACGCCATCACCGCCGAAAATCCAGAACGTTTTGTTGCGGCCGTTGTACAACTTGGGCAGGTAGACCGGACCGCCGATATTGCCCCGCAGGCGTATGTCGCGCTGCGGCGGCCAGGCCTGGTCGATCTTTGCCGAGGTGATCGGGCCGGTTGCCGGGTTATTGATGAAATTGTTGGTAAACAGATCGTGCGCCATCAGGCCCCGGCTGAGGTTGCTGTACACCAGCGAGCCATGCAGATCGTTCGCGCCGCTTTTTGTGACCATATTGACGTAGGCGCCGGTGAAGCGTCCCAGCGAAGCGTCGTAGGCGGCCACCTGCACGGCGAACTCCTGCACCATTTCCGGTTGCGGGTTCACCGTGAACGTACCGTTGCGCGACATCATCGGGATTCCATCCATGGAATACTGGCTGGTCGCGACCGTACCCGCAACCGCCGTTCCTCCGGCGCTGCCCACAGCATCCGGAGGCCAGAGGTTCGTGGGCGCTGTGGTCACCGTAATGGCCGGAGCCGTTTGTAGAAGATAGATGACGCTGTTGCCGGGAGCCGGCAAATCCTCGATGCGCCTGGTATCGATGACCTGATCGAGCCCCGCGGTCGCGGCTTGCAGCATCGGCGATTCCGCGTTGACGACAATGCTCTCCGCCACATCGCCCACATCGAGCGATGCATCGATCGTCAGAACGTCGCCCACCCTGACCTGAATCGGCTCGCGAACATATTGCTTGAAGCCGTCCTTGCGGATCTCCAGCCGGTAGATCCCTGGAATCAGATTGGGGACTTCGTAGTTACCTTCGAGATTGCTTTCCACCCGCGTGGTGACGTTGGTAGCCGTATTGACGGCTTCAACGCGGGCCCCTGGAACCACTGCTTGCGCCTTATCCGTGACCCGCCCCTTGATGTGGCCGGTCGGCGTTTGGCCCACCATGGCCGCAATCAGAGCAGAAGTAACCAGCAGGAACCTGAATAATTTCATCATCGAGATGCCTCCAGCTTTCGGCAGACGTTATCAATAACGTTAACGTTTCGGAGTATAATCCACTACAGCCCGGAGAGCAAGCGGGAATTTGCAGGTTCTTGATTCCGTTACGCGGAGAAGCCTTCGTAAGAGCTTTCAATGTGGTGCCGGAAGGCCTCGCGAATCCGTTGTTCGTCGCCGGATCGTAACGCCTCGACCATTGGATCGTGGGAGCGGACCGAACTCGACAGATGTTTTAGCGTGCGGCTGCGCCGGATGCTCAGGAAGGCGAACAGCGGCACCGTCACCAGATCCAGCACGGTGTACAGCATGCGATTGCCGGAAAGCTTCCAGATGAAGCGATGAAATTCGAGATCCGCCCCGGCGAAGGCGTGATAGTCGTCCGCTTCCAGGCTGCTGCGAATGGCTTGCAGGTTTTCATCGAGCATCTGGAACTCACCATCTCCCATGTGAACCACTGCCTGTACGGCAGCCTCCGGCTCGAGGAGTGCCCGCAGACGGCTCCGCTCCCGGATGTCTTCCTCGGTGAGCCGTGTAACCACGGTATCGCGCTGCGGATTGCGGACCACCAGACCGGCATGTTCCAACTGGATCAGGGCCTCGCGGAGCGTCGGCTGGCTCACCTGCAGGGCGCGTGCCATATGGGCTTCCCGGATTGGATCGCCCGGCTGGAGTTTGCCCGAAAAGATCGCCTCCCGCAGGGCTTCGTAGATTTTGACTCGCAACGACCCGGTTTTCACCGGTTTGACGAGGCGCTCACTAACGTTTTGAGGCATCTTTTTATCGAGTATAAATCACCGTCTCCGATCGCTTTTGCTGAGAAAATCCAGCATTGCTGGCAGCCTTCCCGCCACCACGTTGAATTCGTGGCCTCCCGGCACCACCTGCATCTGGTGCGGAATTTGCAACTCCGTGAGCCTGCGGTCGAGAGCCTCATTCATCGCCCGGTCAAACGCCTGGGCGCCGGTGGCAAACCAGATGCCCTTGCCGCGGAGTTTCTCCACGTGAAGCAGCGGATTCCGCTCGGGCCAGCGTTCCGGCGGACCGAACAAAGCGGGGACGCTGTGATTCTGCTCCGGCGGATAGACTGGATTCGGAAAATCTGCCAGCGCCAGGAGTCCTGCCCAGGCGCCGAAGAGCTCCGGATGCTGCTCGATCAGCAGCAGCGATCCGAATCCGCCCATACTCCAGCCGGCAACCGCGCGATGATGCGGATCCGACGACAGATGTAGCGGTCCGGCGAGCCGCGCCATCAGCTCGATCACATAGCTCTGATAGCGGCCGTAATCGCTATCGAGCCACCAGGACGCTTTGCCGTTCGGAAATAGGATGACCGGACGCGCACTACGGATTGCTGCCGCCGTGGCGTCCTTCGACAGCAGCGTTTTGTGGTCGCGGCCGGCCCCGTGAAGCAACACTACCAGGTTGCGCCCTTCCGCGGGGGCCTGCGGCGACACATGCACGGCAAAATCCGCTTCCCGCCCGAGGACCGGCGAAAACAGGGAACATACCGCGAAGGTGTCCGCCTCCAGCGCACAGGCGCCCCCGAGCCCTCGGATCGCCGCCGCGGCATGCTCTACGGGAGTCGCGCCGAATGCGCAGCTCACCATCGCAGACGCTGCCAGAATCTTAACGAACCTCATTCCAGTCGAATTCGAGCCGGATGATATCCGGCAAACGGCCCAGCATCCGCTTGTATGTGATGACATTCAGATAGGAGCGCCCGTCCCTCTCCTGCCAATAGGGGACTGCATAGTACCCGTCCACGACTTTCTCGTTCTCCGCGTTATCCAGAATCACGTGTTTCGTAATGGTAAGTGTCTGTGGTTCCAGCCGGAACAGGCTTAGCTTCATGGGTCCGTCCTGGGGCCAGTTGCGGCCCAATAAATAATAGCTTCCCTCATGTTCGAAGATGCGGGGGCGGCCCACGTACGAGCGGATGAACGGGTAGGCGGTGTTCAGTTCGACCTGCTTCTGTAACCGGAAGGCGCTGTCGGTCCGCTCCACCCACTGGTGGTTTCCATATCCTCGGGCGGCCACCAGAAAGCCGTCGCCATAGGGCACAAACGAGCTCTCGTTGATCGGAAGGCCGCCGAACTCCTGCGAAAGATTTCTGACGAAGTGCCAGCTTCGCCCGTTGTCGTCGCTCCGGATGACGTCGACCGAACCGGCATGCTGCGGGGCGGAAGCGGAAACCTTTTTGCCGCCCGGCAGATTGGTGAACGTCATAACCAGCATGTACGTTGTCTGCCCCGTGGTCACGGCCTCAAAGGCGTAGCCATACTCCACACCGTCGATGACGCCGACCTTCCCCATGTCGCGAAAACTCCGGCCGCCGTCTTTCGAGCGATATTCCCGAAGCCCCATCCGCACCGTCTGCCGTTTCGCGCCCTGGCCTCCGGGTGCCTGAATATCCACATAACAGGCAATCTCCCCATTCGCAAACCGTGCAAATTCGCCATCCTGGAAATTGAGTCCGGCCGCATGAAGGTCGGTCGCCGGCGATTCGATACGCTCGGTCAGAGGGTTGATCCGCAGGATTTCAAAATCCGCCTCCCGGTCGCCCGAGTGAGAGTACCCGCGCTTGTATCCCACCAGCAGGTCGGTCGGCCCCAGACGCAGCAGGATCGGCACCATCGGATAGGTCTTATCCTCCAACTGCGTCGAAGCCACCAGCGTTTGCACGTACTTGTAGGAAGGAATCAGAGCCGTCGTCTGACCGGGAACCGCCGGGACCAGCAGAGTGAGGGCGGCGAGGAAGGTAGCGGCTTTTACCATGTAATTATCAATAATGATAACGTTATTATGGCCTATCCAGGATCGGCCCGCAAGATCAGCCCACCGGTTTCGAGAGGTCGCGCCTCGTATCACTCAATTCGATCGCAACGCAATACTGGCAAAGCCTCCTGTGGTCGTACTGGAGCTTCGCTTCCTTGAATTCGAGCCTCTGGTGTTCAGAAGGTGATGGTCTCCAGATATCGACCTGGATCAGTAGTGATTGGCATTCCCGCTCATTTTAGGCCGTTGGCATCATCTCTCGGATGAATGGACAAGCCCGTCCATCGACTGTGGATATGGCATCTCTCAAGGCAATTTCGTGCTGTTATCCCGCCGCCAAAGCGGCACCACCCTTTCGCTCCCCCCGGAAACCGGCCTGCTATCATAAAAGTTCCCATGCAAATTGAGAAAGTTTACGAACCCCAGCGGTTCGAGCCGCATTGGGCACAGTGGTGGATTGACACCGGCATCTTCCGCGCCGATGACCACGGCCAGCCGCGTGTCTTTTCCCTGGTCATCCCTCCGCCCAACGTGACCGGTTCGCTGCATATCGGCCACATGCTCGAGCACACCGAGATCGATGTCACCATCCGCTGGCACCGGATGATCGGCGACCGTACCCTCTGGCTGCCCGGCACGGACCATGCCGGCATCGCCACCCAGATGGTGGTCGAGCGCAAACTCGCCGAAGAAGGAATCAATCGCCGTGATCTCGGCCGCGAGGAGTTCGAAAAACGCGTCTGGGAGTGGAAAGCCCAGTATGGCAACCGGATCAAGAGCCAGATGATCCGCACCGGCACCAGTTGCGACTGGAGCCGGGAGCGCTTCACCCTGGATCCGGGCCTCTCCCGCGCCGTCCGCGAGGTTTTCGTCCGGCTCTACGAAAAGGGCCTGATCTACCGCGGCCAGTACATGGTCAACTGGTGCCCCGATTGTATGACGGCCCTCTCGGACCTGGAAGTGAAGGCCCACGAGACCGAGGGCAACCTGTGGCATTTTCGCTATCCGGTCGCCGGTACGGATCGCTCTATCGTCGTGGCCACCACCCGGCCGGAAACCATGCTCGGCGATACCGCCGTCGCCATCAACCCCAAGGACGCCCGCTACTTCGATCTTCACGGCAAGACCGTCCGCCTGCCGCTGATGGATCGGGAGATCCCCATCATCCTCGATGAGCTCGCCGATCCGAAGTTCGGTACCGGCGCCGTCAAGGTCACCCCTGCGCACGACCCCAACGATTTCGAGGCCGGCAAACGCCACAACCTGCCGGTCATCCAGGTGATCAACGAGACCGGGCATATGGCTGCCGCCGCCGGAGCCTACGCCGGCCTGGATCGCTTCGAAGCCCGCCGCCGCGTGGTGGCCGATCTCGATCAGCTTGGCCTGCTCGAAAAGGTGGAGCCTTATAAAATCAACCTGGGCCGCTGCTCCCGCTCCAACACGGTGGTCGAGCCCCTCATCTCCACCCAGTGGTTCGTCAAGACCAAGCCGCTCGCCGAAAAGGCCATTGAGGTCGTCGAGACCGGCCGGATCCGCTTCATTCCCGAGAACTGGACCAAGACCTACTACGAGTGGATGTACAACATCCGCGACTGGTGCATCTCCCGCCAGCTCTGGTGGGGGCATCGCATTCCTGCCTGGCATTGCCGGAAGTGCCATCACATCGTGGTGGCCCGCGAGACGCCGGCAGCCTGCACCCAGTGCGGCTCGGACCAGCTCCAGCAGGATCCCGACGTGCTCGATACCTGGTTCAGCTCCGGCCTCTGGCCCTTCTCCACGCTGGGCTGGCCCGATCAGACCGAGGATCTCCAGACCTTCTATCCCACCTCGCTGCTGATCACCGGCTTCGACATCCTGTTCTTCTGGGTGGCCCGCATGATCATGATGGGCTGCGAGTTCATGGGCGAAGTGCCCTTCCACCAGGTCTATATCCACGGCCTGGTGCGCGATGCCGAGCGCCAGAAGATGTCCAAAACCAAGGGCAACACCATCGACCCCCTGGTGCTCACCGAGACCTACGGCACCGATGCTGTGCGCATGGGCCTGCTCATGGGCGCCGCGCCCGGAACCGACATCGTCTACTCCGATGAGCGCATGGAGAGCGCCCGTGCCTTCGCCAACAAGATCTGGAATGCCGCCCGCCTGCTGTTTCTGAATATGGAGCGCAGCGCCGTCGAGCCCTGGATTCCCGACAGCCTGGAGACCTTCCAGCTCAAGCCGGAGCCCGGCGGGGCCGCTTCGGTCGAGGATCGCTGGATCTTCAACCGCCTGAACGCCTGCGCCGAGCAAGCCAATCGCGCCATCGACCAATACCGCTATCATGAGGCCGCCCAGGTGCTCTGGCACTTCTTCTGGGATGAATTCTGCGACTGGTATCTGGAGCTGAAGAAGCTCCGCTTCCAGGAAAACTCCGGCCTGGATGCCGGCTGGCGCAACCTGCTGGCCGCTTTCGAGGCCGCGCTCCGCCTGCTACACCCGGTCATGCCGTTTCTGACCGAAGAGCTCTGGCAGCGCCTGGCCAAAGGCAATCCGTACCGCCCGGTCTCAATCTCGCTTTGCCCGTATCCGCAGGCTGACGTCGCGCGGGCCGATGCCGCCGCCGAGCACGAAATCGCCGTCCTGCAGGACATCGTCACGCTGGCCCGCGCGCTGCGCGCCGATATGAAGCTCGATCCCAAGCAGCAGCTCGAAGGCACGCTGTATTCGCAGGGCTCCGCGGTCGAGATCGCCGGCCGCCATGCCGCCGCCATCGAGCGCCTGGCCAATGTGAAGCTCGCCCTGCGTTCCGAAGCGGCGCCCGAGAGCGCCGGGGCCATGCGCTCCACCACCGAGTTCGACCTGCTGCTCCACGTTCCCAAGACTCATGTCGAAGCCCAGCGGAAGCGCCTCGAAAAAGAGCAGGAACAGTTGGAGAAAAATATCGCCAACTCGCACCGGCAGTTGTCTGACCAGACCTTCCTCAGCCGCGCTCCGGAGAAAGTCGTGAGCAGCATCCGCCAGAAGCTGGGCGACTACGAAGCGCAACTGGGCAAGGTGCAATCGGCCCTGGCCAGTCTGGAGGGATAGAGGATGATCGAACATCCGGAAATCCTGGAAGCGCTGCGCCGTGCTCTCGAGGAGGACATCGGTCCCGGCGATGTGACCAGCCGGGCCTGCGTACCGGAATCGCGCCGGGCCGCCGGCCGCTTTCTCGCGCGGGAGCCGCTGGTGCTGGCGGGCATGGACCTGCTGCCTCTGCTCTACCGCCTGCGCGGCGGTGTCGACGAGCTGCGCCTGGAGCGGCAGGACGGCGATCTGGTTGCCGGTGGCGAGAGGGTCGCCTTCGTCCGCGGCCCGGCCCGCACGCTGCTCGAGTGCGAGCGCACTGCGCTCAATTTTCTCCAAAGGCTCAGCGGCATCGCTACGCTCGGACGTCGCTACGTCGAGCAGGTGGCCGGTACCGGCTGCCGGATCCTCGATACGCGCAAAACCACGCCGGGTCTGCGGCGCCTGGAAAAGATGGCGGCCGCGGCCGGCGGCGTCACCAATCACCGCATCGGCCTGTTTGACGCTATCTTGATCAAGAATAACCACATTGCGGCAGCGGGTGGCGTCCGCCAGGCGCTCGAAAATGCCCGTACCGCGGGTCTGCCTATCGAGATTGAGGTCCGTACCCAGGCGGAGCTGGTGGAGGCGCTCGAAAACCGGGCCACCCATCTGCTGCTCGATAACCTGACGCCCGCCCAGGCCGCCGAACAGGTGCGCTTCATCCGAGGCTACCGGCCCGGAGGACCGCCCGTTGTGATCGAGCTCTCCGGAGGGATCACGCTCGAAAACGTGCGGGCCTATGCCGAAAGCGGCGCCGATTTTATCTCCTCCGGGGCGATTACTCATTCCGCGCCGGCCGTGGATCTCAGTTTTCGGCTGGAGCTGCTGTGAGCCTGCTCGACATCCAGTCCGTGCAGCGGCGGCTGCCTGGCCGCCGCGTCGAGTGGTTCGATTCCATCGATTCCACCATGCATGAGGCCGAACGGCTAGCCGCCGCGGGAGGCCCCGCGGGCACCGCCGTCGTCGCCGAGGAGCAGACTGCCGGCCTGGGCCGCCACGGCCACTCCTGGTATTCCGAACTGGGCGCCGGACTCTACGTCTCCATCGTGCTGCGTCCCGGGCTGTCGGCCGATTCTCTGCCGGTGCTCATGATCGCGCTCGGCCTCGCCGCGGCCGATGCCATTCACCGCGTCACCGCCCTCGATGCCGATCTGCGCTGGCCCAACGATGTCATGCTCGGGGGCAGGAAGGTTGCCGGCATTCTGGTCCAGCTTCACGATAACGTGGCCATCGCCGGCATCGGCATCAACGTCAATCACGCGGCTTTTCCGGAGGAGATTGCCGGGGAGGCCACTTCCTTGCGCATCGCTGCCGGCGCCCTCCAGTCGCGGGAGGATGTTCTGGTGGCGCTGCTCCAGGCTGTGGACAGCTTCTCCAAAATGCTGGCGGAAGGCGGCAAGCAACCGATCCTGGACCTGTTCAGTCGCTGCTCCAGCTATGCGCGCGGCAAGCGGGTCCGCGTCGCTCTCCCGGAAGGGATACTCGAAGGGACGACTGCCGGTCTCGATCCCTCGGGCTTTCTGATCGTGCGCCGGGAGGACGGCTCGGAAGCGCTGGTGCTTGCCGGAGGGGTCCGCGCGGTATGACGGACGGCCAGGACTGGGTTTATAACTACTTCAACTACTTCACCGAGATCGAAGAACACTTCCAGCGCGCCCGGGGGACCGGGCTGTTCCTGCTCTCGCCGCTCGATTGGGCCCTCATCGAAAGCTGGAAAAACTCGGAGATTCCGCTCGCCGCCGTGCTGCGGGGCATCGATGCCGCTTTCGAAAAATGGCGCAGCCGGAAGTCCAGGACCCAGATGGTCAACTCTCTGGCCTTCTGCGCCCAGGCCGTCCTGACGGAAGCGCAGACGATGGCGGCCACCGGCCAGCCCTCTCCACGAAAAGAAACCGCGCCGCCGTTCGCTGTCGAAGACCTCCGCGCCTATCTTTCCGGGAACGCAGCCGCCCTGCGGAAAACCGGCAACCCGGCGTTCGAGGAAATTGCCGCGGCCCTCGATCGCCTGTCTGCGGAGGCCGATCTCCACCATGCCGATCTGGAACCCCTGGAACAGCGTCTTACGGTGCTGGAGGAGAAAATGATCGCCGCCGCCCGTAGCGCCCGGAGCGAGGAGGAACTGCTGGAATCTCGCCAGGAGTTGGAGCGCCAGTTGCGCCCCTATCGCGGCAAAATGAGCGCCTCCCAGATCGCTCTGCTCGAAAAGCAGTACCTGGAGCGCAATCTGCTCGAAAAACTGGCCCTACCCCGTCTCAGCCTGTTCTACCTGCGCTGATCGATAATAAGTCCGTGAACGAGTCGCGTCGCTCTTTCGTGCTGGGTACCGCCGGTATGGGCATCGTCGCGGCAGAGCCGGCCGCTAACCGTACCGTCCCCAGCGGGTCCATCTGCGATGTCCAAGGGCTGAAGGTCGGCCATTTCACCGATACACGCCGTCCCACTGGCTGCACGGTGGTTCTGGCCGAATCCGGGGCGGTTGCCGGCGTGGATGTCCGCGGCGGCGCGCCAGGTACGCGCGACACCGATTTGCTCGATCCGGTGAATACGGTTCAAAAAGTCCACGCCATTCTGTTATCCGGCGGCAGTGCCTTCGGGCTGGCCGCCGCCGACGGGGTGATGCGCTATCTCGAAGAGCGCGGAATCGGTTTTCCGGTCGGTCAGGTGCGCGTTCCGATCGTGCCGGCGGCGATCCTCTTCGATCTGGGCGTCGGCGATGCTCGCATCCGCCCGACCGCGGAATCGGGCTATCAGGCAGCGAAAAACGCTACCGCCAGCCCGCCGGCACAGGGGAATGTCGGCGCCGGAGCGGGAGCTACTGTGGGGAAAATGTACGGGCGAGGCCGGGCGATGAAGGGAGGACTCGGTACGGCTTCGCTCCGGCTGCCCGGCGGACTGGTGATCGGCGCCCTGGTGGCGGTAAACGCCGTCGGCGATGTGGTGGATCCGGAGACGGGAGTGCTGCTCGCCGGTCTGCGCACACCGGACGGAAAGTCTCTTGCCGGGACTATGACCGAGTTCCGCAAGGGCGC
>CAZMRK010000272.1:0-3197 GCA_964568355.1 uncultured Solibacteraceae bacterium
AACGGCATCGACAAGATGGCCAGCCGCGAGAAGCGCATCGGGTGCCAGACGGCGGTAGCCGCGGAGATTGCATTTCCGAACTATACTCTCACCGCCGTATCGATCCACCTGGACGCCCAGTCGGCGCAGCGCCATCGCCGCGATCAGATGGAGCGCGTGCTCGATCACCTGCCGCCGGAGGGACCGGTCATTCTGGGCGGAGACTGGAACACAAGCACCTACAATTCATCGCGAGCTTTTTTCGCCATCCTGGGCTTCTGGCTGCGGGTGTGCATGGGCGTCGATAACGTAATCCGCAACCACTACCTCCATCCCGATCGCCGCTTCGAACGCGCTCTGTTCCAGTTGCTGATCGAACGGGGCTTCGATTACCAGCGCTGCAACCACCTGGGCGAGCATACCGGCTGGTATTCCGTAGACGACCAGAAGACCCGCCAGGCGCTGGGCGATTGGGTACCTGGCTGGTGTTTCGCCTTCATCCGGTGGGCGCTGCGCCACCATGGCGGCCATTGCCCCATCAAGTTGGATTGGTTCGCTACGAGACAGGTCCGCGCCGAACAACCCGTCGTTGTGCATGACGTGAGAGAGGGTCGCACGGTTCCTCTCTCGGATCACGACGCCATCGGGATCGATGTCGTCGTCTAACGGGCGCGTTGACTCGCACACGGAGGGCGTCATATAGTCGTTTTCTTCTATGCCCTTCACACGACGAACTTTTCTGGCGCAGGCCGGCGCCGGGCTGCTGGCCCAGGCGAAAAGCAAGAAGAAGCGCCTGGTCATCGACACGCATCTGGAGGTCTGGACAATCGATCCACGCTTCCCGTTCCGGCATCCCGAGCATCCCGAAGCCAAGCCCTCGATTGCCGCTACCATCGAGGACCAGGTGGGTGACATGCGCGAGTTCGATATCCACTACGCCGTGCTGGTGAATCCGCGCTACTTCGGCTGGGACAATTCCTACATCAGTTATTCCTTACACCGTTATCCCAACCTCTTCGTGGCCCATGGGCTCATTAATCCGGAAGAGCCTCAGGTGGCCGATAAGCTCCGCTACTGGGTCAAAGAACATGGATTTCAGGGGATGCGGTTCAGCCCCATCTATCACCCCAAGTCCACGTGGCTAAACGACAAGGGGCAATATCCGCTCTGGCGCGAAGCCGAGAAACTGGGGGCCGTATTCAACTACTACATCCTGCCGCACCAGATGCCTATGCTGGAGGAAATGGCCGGGCGATTCCCGGGAGTCAAGATCGTGGTGGATCATCTGGGCAAGCCGGACCTCAAGGCTTCGGACCCCTGGCCAGAATTCCGCAAGATGTTCCGGCTTAAGAAATTCCCGCAGGTGTGGATCAGCGCGTCCGAGCCTTACGAAATCTCCCTGACCAAACAATTTCCTTATCGCGATATCTACCCCTACTTCAAAGCCGTATACGAGGAATTTGGAGGGAAGCAACTGATCTGGGGGACCGGCTATCCACGCCCGCGCTGGGAACTACCGCTGGACAAAGAATTGGAATTCGTAGATTCCGCGCTGGATTTCTACAGCGATACCGACCGTGAGCTGCTCCTCGGGAAAAACGCGCTCAAAATCTGGAAGTTCCCGAAAGAATCTGCGAACCGCTTCACGCCGCAAGCCGGTAAGCAATAAATTGCCGGTTCTCAAAGACGGGCGTCAACCCTGGAACCCGTTCGGCGGATCGCACCACCACATAATCAATTCCCAACTGCCGGAAGCGGGCGACATCTTCGGCGCGGAAAGGCTTGGTCATGGTCTGCTCCCATCGGCGTCCCCACTCTTCGCCTAACGCGCGCAGATAGTTGACCTGTCCACCACCCTTCCAGTCGACGTAGATCGCGCGCAAAGCCTCAGAGCGAAAGACGCCGGCGGAGAGGTCTCGCCCGGCATGGGGGAATAGGAATACTGCATCGGCCGGAGTGCGGGCCTTCGCCCACTCCGAGAGCTGCGCCAACTCCGGAGTATGTAGCTTCGGATAGCTGACGACTTTGCCCACTGTCGGAATGAGAAAAAATGCTCCCACGGCCACCAGCGCGGCCGCCGGCAGAGCCCACCACTTTTCCTCTGCCGCGCGGCAGGCCAGGCACGCCCCCGCAGCCAGCAGGACCAGAACCAGGACCCGGTTCGCCGCCGGTATGGCCAGCACCGCCGTGTTAACTGGAATCACGTACGCCAGCACGAACCACAGGAATGCCTCCGGCCACCGGCGTGCGCCGATCGCCCGGTATCCCGCCATAGAAGCGAGGAAGACCGCCGCAAACGTGACGAACAGCAGTGCGCGCAGCGGCTGGAACTGGGGCACCAGAGCCCATTTCATGCGCTCCAGCAGAATGTAGGACACCGGTATGCTCAGAAGTCCAACCAAAGGCATGCCGAGCAGGAAAAAACGTAGATCGAGCGGTGTATCACGGCGAACCCGGAGGTAGGCAACGAGAGCCGTGGCGGCGAGAAACAAGTACTGCGGCGTCCAATCCCGCCACCAGATCGAGATCCACACATAGGCCGCACGCCATCGCTGAAAGGCTTCCTGAGTGGCATCCAGACGTGCTAGGAAAAGCTGCGCCTCCCCCACCCCGGCCTGGTGCCGCGAGGCGAACAGCAGAATCAGCACGGCCACCAGCAGCGGGGCGAACGCGTAAAGCCGGCGTCTCATCTGCTGCGGCTTGGATGGGTATAACGCAAGGCAGAAGTACACTCCCCAGAACGGGTACACCGTAGGCGCATGGAGCAGAAAAGCAGCCGCCCCGGCGATGCCGGCCGCCAGATAGCGCGCGTGGCTGATCAGGCCTACCCCCAGCAACAGCAGCGGCACAGCGAACCCGCGGGGATTGGGCTCCAGCTCGAAGGTCATCACCGCCGGTCCCATGATCATCGCCCCTAGCGAGAAAATCGCCGCCACCAGCAGCGCCGGGATCTCCGTCAGCCCCATCGCGGCAGCCATCAGATAGACACCCCAGATGCCAAGCCCGCGTGTCAACAGTTGAATTCCGCCGAGCACGTCGCGAAACCCCAGGCCGGTTGCCCGGCGCAGCGCCAGCGCCATCTCGTCGTAGAGTGTGAAGGTGACATGCGGGCGCTGCACCAGCATGTCTTTACTCAAAACGGAGGGATCCCGCAAATGCTCCAGGATGGGCACGTAGATCTGCGTATCCTGCTGGATCCAGGTATGCCCGGGAAACTG
>CAZMRK010000273.1:0-4867 GCA_964568355.1 uncultured Solibacteraceae bacterium
GCCTTGTTCGGATTGGGCGCCGGAGGTGTTTTCTCGTACGTAGTGAGCGGCTGGAAAGGCGGCCTTTTCCGCAAGCTCGGGCGGCTGAGCGCGATCAACAGCCTGCTGGTGGTAGCAGCGATGGCCGTGGTGCTATTCCAGACCGATCAACTGACCAACTGGCACCTCGCCCTGATTTACTTCACCACAGCCCTGCCTTTTTTCTTTTCCGGAGCGATCGTTTCACTGGCGATTTCCGAGACCATTCAGAAGGTGGACCGGGTTTATTTCTTCGACCTGCTGGGCGCCGCGGGCGGGTGCCTGCTGCTGATTCCCCTGCTGAACCATCTGGGCGGACCCGGCACGGTGCTTTCCGCCGCAGTCCTGTTTGCCGCGGCAGCAGCGGTGTGGCACAGCATGGCGGGATCGATCAACGGCCGCGCCGGGTCGGTGGCGCTCTCCCTGCTGCTGGTGGCCTTTGTGTTCTACAACGGCGCCAACAAGGTTCTGGATGTGAAGTACGCCAAGGGCCAGAAACTGCGGGCGGAGAGCTTCGTCAAGTGGAACAGCTTTTCACGCATCGCGGTGGCTCCGGAAAAAGACTCCGGCATCCCGATGATCTTCATCGACGCGGATGCTTCCACCGGAATCGCCAAATTCAACTACGAGAACCTGCCGGAACGCGACCGGCATGATTTGCTGGAGCAAGGCCCGGGACTGGTTTACGATTTGCGGCCGGGCGCCAAGACCCTGATCATCGGCCCCGGCGGCGGTTGGGATGTGGCTCGCGCGCTGGCTTCGGGGAGCCACGACATCACCGGCGTGGAGATCAACCCGATCATCGCCACCACGATCATGCGGGAGCGCTTCCCTGCCCTGAGCAACAGTCTGTACCTGCGCCCCGACGTGCATATCGTGGTGGAGGACGGACGAAGTTTTGTGCGCCGCTCGTCCGAGAAATACCAGGTGCTGCAAGCCACGCTGGTGGATACGTGGGCTTCTACCGCCGCCGGCGCGTTTGCGCTTTCCGAAAACAATCTCTATACGACCGATGCTTTTGTGGATTACCTGAGCCATCTTACCGATGACGGAGTGGCGGCATTCACGCGCTGGGGTTTTGAGCCTCCGCGGGAATCGCTCCGCCTGGTGGGCCTGGCGATGGAGGCTCTCAAGAGCCTGGGCGAAAACGAGCCCTGGCGCCATGTCATGGTGGGCCGCGAAGGCACGGTGAAAGGCTGGGGAGCACGCGACACCGTGCTCATCTCACGCAAGCCGTTCAGCCCCACCGATCTGGATCGAGCCCGTATCGCGCTGGCAGCTTCTTCCATGAAGGCGGTCTACCTCCCCGGAATGCTGCCGGACGGCGGCGACGGGCAGGAATTCGCCGCCCTGCTGCGGAGCTCCAACCCGCGCGAATACGAGCGATCCTATCCTTTCGACATTTCGCCGGTGAACGATAACCGTCCGTTCTTCTTCTATACGGTGCAGCCGCGCGACATCTGGGATTTTCTTCATCGCACATCGCAAGACTCCGCCGACTACAAGATCAATCGGGCCGTTCCGCTGCTGTTCGGACTGATGGCGATCAGCCTGGTGGCAACGCTGGTCATTCTGGCGCTGCCGCCGGTGATTTTGGGAGCGAGGCTGCCGCGGCAGAAAGGCGTGCCGGCCTTTCTGCTGTTCTTCCTGTTTATCGGGGCCGGCTATATTCTGATCGAGGTCGCCCTGATTCAAAAATTCGTGCTGTTCCTGGGGCATCCTACCTATGCCCTGACCGTTGTGATTTTCTCCCTGCTGATTTCGAGCGGCCTGGGAAGCTACTTCAGCCGCCAGTGGCTGAAGGGGCGCTCCGGAAGCCTGCTGCGCGTATTGGGACTGATTGCCGTAGCCGTGGGCCTGCTCGGGACGCTGACCTCCACCATTCTGACCCCGCTGGTGGGCCTTCCCCTGGCCGTCAAAGTACTGGTGACCGTGCTGCTGATCGCGCCGGCGGGCTTCGCCATGGGAATGCCCTTTCCGACCGGCCTGCGCATGTTGGAGGAATGGCACAAGCCCTCGCTCCGCTGGGCCTGGTCGCTCAATGCCGCGTCGAGCGTACTCGGGTCGGTTGGCGCGCTGATCTGCGCGATCTATCTGGGCCTGCTGGAGACGCTCCTGGTTGGCGGGTGTCTCTATCTGGCGGCACTGCTGGTGGTAGTACTGGCCCGGCGCCCCGCCCCCTCGACGGCCGTGCAATCCGTGGGACAGGCGATTTCTCCAGCGATCTGAGGCTACACTAGGGCAGGGAGGTCTACAGTGGCCACAACGACCCCTAGTGAGCGGCCCGCCATGGATCGCTTCGAGGGACTCGAACCGGAGCAACTCATCCGGGCCTTCCGGCTCATGCACCTGTCGCGCCGCCTGGACGATCGGGAGATTGCGCTCAAGCGCCAGAACCGGATCTTTTTTCAGATCAGCGGAGCCGGACACGAGGCCGCCGAAGTGGCAGCCGGCCTCGCCCTGCGCTCCGGACACGATTGGGTCTATCCCTATTATCGGGATCGGGCATTGTGCCTGACGCTGGGTGTCACCCCCCGGGAAATGCTGCTGGCGGCCGTGGGCGCGGCGGACGATCCCGCCTCGGGTGGACGGCAGATGCCGTCCCATTGGGGCCATCGCCAATACAACATCGTTACGTCTTCTTCCCCCACCGGAACGCAATTTCTGCAGGCGGCAGGCTGCGCGGAAGCCAGTCGCTTCCTGAACCCGGAGAGCGACGAAATCACGCTCGTGACCGGCGGCGACGGCTGCACCAGTGAAGGGGAATTCTGGGAGTCGCTCAACGCCGCGTGCCTGAAGCGGCTGCCGGTATTGTTTTTGATCGAAGACAACGGGTTCGCGATTTCGGTTCCGGTGGAATGCCAGACTGTGGGGGGCAATGTCTCGGCGCTACTGGGCGCCTTCCCCGCCCTGCTTCTGCGGCAGGTAGACGGGACCGATTTTCTGGCATCCTATCGCGCGCTGAAGGAGGCGGCGGCCTACTGCCGGGCCGGTGAAGGACCGGCACTGGTGCATGCCCACGTGATCCGCCCCTATTCGCACTCGCTGTCCGACGACGAGCGGCTGTACAAGACGGCCGCCGAGCGGAGCGCGGAGAGCGCGCGCGATCCGGTGATCCGATTTCCCAAGTTCCTCGTGGACGAGGGAGTGATCGACCGGCACATGCTCCAACGGATCCTCCACGAGGTGGACCAGGAGGTGCACGCGGCTACACAGGAAGCCCTGCACGCCGAATCCCCCGACGCGGCCAGCGCCCTGCTGCATCTCTATTCCGAAGACGTGGACCCCGCCTCGGAGGAGTTTCGCAGCGAGGCGCGGCTGGAGGGCGAGCCTCGCACAATGGTGGACGAGATCAACCGGACGCTACATGAGGAGATGCGCCGCAATCCGAACATGGTGGTGTTCGGCGAGGATGTGGCGGATTGTAGCCGGGAACAGAATTTACGCGAGGTGAAGGGCAAAGGCGGCGTATTCAAGGTAACGGCGGGGCTGCAAGCGGCGTTCGGCTCCCGGCGCGTGTTCAATACGCCGCTGGCCGAAGCCGCGATTGTGGGGCGCGCCATCGGGATGGCGACACGCGGCATGAAGCCGGTGGCGGAGATCCAGTTCTTCGACTACATCTGGCCGGCGATGATGCAGATCCGGGATGAGCTGGCGACCATCCGCTGGCGTTCGAACGGGACCTATCGTTGTCCGGTGGTGATTCGCGTGGCCATCGGCGGGTATCTCAACGGGGGCGCCATCTATCACAGCCAGTGCGGAGAGGTGGCGTTTACGCACCTGCCGGGTTTGCGGGTGGTGATGCCCTCGAATGCGCTGGATGCGTGCGGACTGCTGCGAACGGCGCTTCGCTGCGACGACCCGGTGCTGTTCCTGGAACATAAGCGGCTCTATCGCGAGCCCTACAACCGTTCTCCGCACCCCGGCAGCGAGTATACGATTCCGTTCGGTTCGGCTCGCATCGTGAAACCGGGACAGCAGCTCACCGTGATCACCTACGGGGCGGTGGTTCAGAAGGCACTGCAGGCCAGCGTCGTGGTGGAGAAGAAACATCCCGAGGCGAGCATTGAAATCATTGACCTGCGTTGTTTGCAGCCCTACGACTGGACGGCGATCCGCGTGTCGGTGGAGAAGACGAACCGCGTGATGGTGGCACACGAGGACTGCCTCTCCTGGGGCTATGGAGCGGAACTGGCGGCCCGCATCGCCGGCGAGCTATTCGATTGCCTGGATGCGCCGGTGGGCCGGGTCGGCGCGCTCGACACGTGGGTGGGCTACCACCCGAATCTGGAAAGCGCAATTCTGCCTCAGGTCGACCATCTGGCGGCGGAGATGGAACGGATTCTGGCTTACTGAGTTGAAACCATCGAAGACGTCGACGGGAGCGTCGACGCTGCACGCTGAAGCGCGCGCTACGGGACGGGTCTCTTGCGCTAGTAACCCGATATAATCGTCCTATGCCCGAAATGAATCTGGACCGGCGCAATTTCCTGCGCGGCGTCTCGGCGGCGACAGCTCTTTCTTACTCCCGCGTGCTGGGAGCGAACGATCGCGTCAATCTCGGCGCGATCGGAGTGGGAGAGCGCGGCCGCCACGATATGACGACGCTGCAAAAGGGGCCCAATGTCGATGTGCTGGCGGTGTGTGACATCTACGCCGAGCAGATCGATAAGGCGCGCCAACTGGCGCCTCACGCCAAGAGCTTCTCCGACCACCGGAAGCTGCTGGAGATGAAAGAGCTCGACGCGGTTCTCATCGCCGTGCCGGACCACTGGCATGCGCGGACGGCGATCGACGCGCTCAACGCCGGGAAGGATGTGTACGTAGAGAAGCCGCTGACCCTCAAGAT